>NZ_JBFUJU010000013.1:0-200286 GCF_056401215.1 Tardiphaga sp. P4_G1 | reverse complement strand
GCGGTCGGCCCTGCGTTCGCGCCGCGCTGTACATGGCAGCTCTCGTTGCCTGCCGCCATCATCCGCAGATGAAACAGGCCTATCAGGCCCTGCGGTTGCAGGGAAAACCGGCCAAGGTGGCGCTCATCGCCATTGCCCGAAAGCTCCTCATCACCGCCAACGCGCTCGTCAAAGCCAACAAACACTATGACGGAGAGACTCAGCCCCATTGACAGACAAGACAGTCGCCGGGTTCTCGCTCTGCCGGCTTCGCCGGCGACGCGCGCCCCGGAATGACGACGTGTGGTGGGGAGAATGCCAACGGCGGAGCGCGCAGGCGCTTAATGTCGAACGTCGCTTCGCTGGGGCGCCCGAGGGCCCCGCGCGCTATCGTCCCGTCAGCGCGAGCTGGAAATCCTTCTCGGCCTGGGCGTCGCGTTCGTTCTTTTCCGGGCATTCGCCGGGCTCCGCCTGGCAGGGACGGATCTCGTAGTCGTTGTCGAGCACGCGGCGCGGTGTCGGCTTCGAATTCTTGGCTTCGACATCGGTGACAAGGCCGCTCTCGGCGGCAAGTTTCCACACGTCGGCTTCGGTCGGATAGGCTTTACTCAGTTTCGCGTCGTCACAGAACAGTGCATAGGGCATCGGATTGCTCCGGTAAAAATTGATAACGTTCATGGCGGCGTCGGGTTCGCCCCGACGTATTCCCAGACATTTCAAAATTGCGCGGCGGCCATTCGGCTGCGTCGCGAGAGCGTTCAGCTCACCATCTTGTGAGACTTGAACAGGCGGCCCTTTTCCACCACGAGGATCACCGCGAATGCAGTGAGGGTGCAAAGAAAAAGGCCGGTCGCGAACGGCAGCAGAGTGCCGTCATAGTGCTGGCCGATAACCGTGCCGATGGCGATACCCAGCAGCGTGGTCAGCGTCCCGTAGAGCGAGGAGGCCGTGCCGGCGATGTGGCCCTGCGGCTCCATCGCCAGTGCGGTGAAATTCGAGAACATCAGGCCGAAGGCAAACATCATGAGCATCGACAGCGCGATGAACAACCATAGCGGCATGAAACCCATCGCCACGGCCAATAACATCGCCGCGCCAGCAGTGACGAAACCGAGCAGGGCGCCGTGGGAGAGTGCGCGCATGCCAAGGCGATGGACTACGCGCGAGTTGAAGAAGCTGGCCGCAGCGACGCCGAAAGCGATGGAAGCAAAGGCAAGCGGGAAATATGGCCCGAGATGAAAAATCTCGGTGAACACCTGCTGCGAGGTAAACACGAAAGCGAACAGTGCGCCCTGCAGGATGCCGGCAGCGAGGCCGTAACCGAGCGTCTGCCGATGGCTGACGGTTTGCCGATAGGCATAGAGCACATCACGAATGGCGAGCGAGCGGCGTTTGGCGACCGGCAGCGTCTCCGGCATTCGCCAGGCACTCCATGCCAGCGTCAGAAGGCCGTATAGCATCAGCACGACAAAGATGCCCCGCCATTCCGTGAGCACCATCAGGGCCTGCCCGAAAGACGGGGCGATGACCGGCACGGAAATGAAAACCATGATGGCCAGTGACATGACGCTGGCCATGCGACCGCCGGCATAGCAGTCCCGGACGATCGACACCGCGATCACGCGCGTCGCTGCGGTGCCGACGCCCTGCAGCAGGCGGGCAAGCAGCAGGATTTCGAACGACGGTGCGAATAGCGCGAGCACGCTCGCGGCGCAATAGACGGCCATGCCGCCGAGCAGGATGGGGCGCCGACCGCAGCGGTCCGACAGCGGGCCCATGGCGAATTGGGCCACGCCGAAGCCGAGCAGGAAGACCGAGAGGATGGTCTGAAGGTGGTTGGCATCAGGGACCTTGAAGGCCGCACCGATATGCGGCAGCGCCGGCAGCATGATGTCCATGGCAAGCGGATTCAGCGCCATGATCGAAGCGATCACGACGACGAATTCGCCAAATTTCATTGGGCTATGGGTCGATGACACCGCGAGGGGGGCGTCGGCGTTGATGTCGGTCACAAAGCTGTCCCTGAAAGCATTCCCGCCATTAGGGTGTTCATGCTGCGATGCACAAGTTGACTTTCGGCATGGCTGTGTCGCGGAAACCGGCGGAATTTCCCCATTTTATGAATTAATGTTCAGAGAATGGCCGGGAGCGTCGTTTCGACGGTCTTAAACCCCGGAATTCCGGGCTGCATCACGCAGCTTGACCCGGGTCATGCGGATCATTTCCAGCAGGATCGCTTCACCGGTATCGGTGAGTTCGTCGGAGGTCATGCGGTGCGAGGTGGTGTCTTGTGCCAGCAGCGGCACATGGACGAAGGCCGCGAGGTGCGGGCCGCCGGGCGCGCGGGAGGCCTCGATGCTGCGCCAGGACAGATAATTGCAGAGATAGCGTCCGGCATCGCGGGAGGAGCGCACGTCGGCGCCGGTGGCGAGGGCGGCCCGGAACAGACGCGCCGTGTGCGGGCCGAAGTTTTGCGCGCTGGCGCCAGGTACGATGCTGGCGCGGCGCACCGTGGTGTGGCCGGCATCGGGCCACAGCATCGACACCGCGTTGCGGGCGCGCGTCTCGATCCGGATATAGGGCGTGCGCGCGGCGAGGCCGAACATCAGCAGCGCATCCGGACGATGGCGTGCGATCAGCTCGGGCAGTTCGCGATCGACGGTGGCATAGGTGACGTCAAAAATATGCGCGATGCGGGTGATATCCGCGAAAGCGGGGCGGCGCAGCGTTGCGAGTTTTCGCACCAGCGCCTGCGTCGGGTTCACCGGCGCGCCGGGGAAGGGGCCGAAGCCGGTGATGAGGATACGGGGGGATGTACCGGGACGGTTCAACATTCGCCTCCATGATCGCGACGGCGCGCTAACCTCTCCCCGCTTGCGGGGAGAGGTCGCCTGTAACATGCGAAGCATGTGGAAGGCGGGTGAGGGGGACTCTCCACGAACTAGGAGCGTTGGATAGTCCCCCTCACCCGTCTGGCTTCGCTGCGCTCCGCCAGCCGACCTCTCCCCGCAAGCGGGGAGAGGTTAGGGCGCGCTACTTCAACAACTCCACGATCGCTTCCGCCGCGACGGCCGGCGTCATCGTGCCGTCGGCGACGTCGCGTTCGACTTGTTTGACCTTGCTGCGAATGCCGGGATCGCTGCGCAGCCGCGCCTTCAAACGATCTTCCAGCATGGTCCACATCCATTTCACCTGCTGCTCGCGGCGGCGGGCGGCGAAATCGCCGGAGGCATTCATGGCGGTGCGATGCGCGACGACCTTGTCCCAGAGCTCGGTGATACCCGTCTTGGTCAATGCCGAATAGGTCACGACCGGCGGATGCCAGTGCTCCGAGCGCGGCGCCAGGATATGCAGCGCGCCGCGATAATCTCCAGCGGTGATATTGGCGCGCTTCAGATTGTCGCCGTCGGCCTTGTTGATGGCAATCATGTCGGCGAGTTCGATCAGGCCTTTCTTGATCCCCTGCAACTCGTCGCCGCCGCCGGGCAGCATCAGGGCAAGAAAGAAGTCGGTCATGTCGCAGACCGCGGTTTCCGACTGGCCGATGCCGACGGTTTCCACCAGCACCACGTCGAAGCCGGCGGCCTCGCACAGCAGCATCGCCTCGCGCGTTTTCGCCGCGACGCCGCCGAGCGTGCCGGAGGACGGCGAGGGACGAATGAAGGCGTTCGGATGGGCGGACAGATCGTTCATCCGCGTCTTGTCGCCGAGGATCGAGCCGCCGGTGCGCGCCGAGGAGGGATCGACGGCCAGCACCGCGACCTTGTGGCCGCGCTCGATCAGATACATGCCGAGCACATCGATGGTGGTCGACTTGCCGACGCCGGGCGAGCCAGTGATCCCGACGCGAAACGCTTTGCCTGTGGCGGGCAGCAGCGCCTGCACGAGTTCGCGTGCGGCGGCCTGATGATCGGCGCGGCGGCTTTCCACCAGCGTGATCGCCCGCGCCAGCGCGGCGCGGCTGCCGGAGCGGAGGTCTTTGGCGAGCGCGTCGATGTCGATGGGGGCTTTCGTCACTGCGGCCCCTTGTCGTCGTCCTTCGGCCGCTCGCCGGCGAAGATCGCGCTGCCCTCGGCCGACAGATAGGGCTTGAGTTTCTCCCACGGCACGAAGGCGTCGTAATCGCCTTCGGCATAGGAGCCGACCGCATAGGGGCCGTAATGGAAGCTGAGGCCGGAGCTCTTGCCGGCTGATGTCGACGGCGCCAGCGATACCGGCCCGATCTTGAGCAGCTTCGGCTCCAGCGCATCGACGAGGCTCATGTCGGGATTGTCGTTGTCGCGCTTTTTCTTCTCGATTTTCAGATCGGCGATGACCGCATCGCGGATCGCCGTCATCGCCGGCCCGCTATCGGCGAGCTCGGTGAAGAAAGGACGAATGCTGATCATCTTGCCGACCTGCCTGTCCCACAGCAGCGTGTCGTTGGCACGATTGGGATGCGCGCCGCCGGTGTAGTTGTAGTCCGCGCGAATGATGCTGACATAGCGGCCCGCGACCAACGAGCTTTGCGCATAGGTCCGCTCGGATTCCCATGGCCGGTTGCGCATGTCGGCAGGGAGATCGTTCATCTCCTTGCGCTGCGCGGCAAGCTCCTTGAGCGTCTTCGTAGCCCAGCCATTGCTGGCGGATGTGAGATATTTCAGCAGCGGCGCATCGGACTTGATCGCGGCATCGAAGAACACGGCGACCTCGGTGTATTTGGCCTTGAGCTGGATGTCGGGTGTCGGCTCGGCGGCGAGGGAGATCGCTATGGAAGTGATTAGGAAGGCACAGGCCAAGCCTGCGAGACGAGAAGTATTACGGATATAAGCAAGTTTCATTCTGGAGACCTGAGCCGCGCGGCGCACCGTTCGAGAGGAGGCATCAAATCGTGAGCCCAATGTAGAAGAGTGTCTGGCTCAACTCTGATTGCGACGTTGCCGAGACGATCACTCATCTCGGCAACCGCTGTCCAGTCTACTTCAGCTTCGCGCTTCTTTATCTCATTCGGGATGTGATCCGAAGCAATTCCGATAATCTCGAAAAATCGCTCCATGGCCACGCAAGTCCTCATGTCCTTGGCGAGGTCTGCCGACGTGCGACCAGCGATAGCTTCTTTGACCAGCGCAATTTTCTCGTAGATATGCGAGAAACGCTCTGCAACGGACGGTGGCGGAATTGTGCCAGTTTCCATGGACCAGCTCATCAGGCACCCGATTGGTTGATTGTGGTCTTTATTACTCCGCCGCCTCGCTGTGTCCCAGCCGCGCATTGAGCTTGTGGATCAGCTCTTCGGCCGCCTCGGAGATCACCGTGCCGGGCGGGAAGATCGCTTCGGCGCCGGCCTTGTACAGTTCGTCGTAATCCTGCGGCGGGACGACGCCGCCAATGATGATCATGATGTCCTCGCGGCCTTGCTTCTTGAGCGCGGCCTTCAGCTCCGGCACCGCGGTGAGATGGGCGGCGGCCAGCGAGGAGAGGCCGAGGATGTGCACGTCGTTTTCGACGGCCTGCCGCGCGGCTTCATCGGCGGTGGCGAATAGCGGCCCGATATCGACGTCGAAGCCGACATCGGCGAAGGCCGAGGCGATCACCTTCTGGCCGCGGTCGTGGCCGTCCTGACCGATTTTGGCGACGAGGATGCGCGGGCGGCGACCTTCGGCGTCCTCGAAGGCATCGATCAGCGCCTGAACCTTCTGGACCTTGTCGTTCATGGTGGACGCCTCGCGCTTGTAGACACCGGTGATGGACTTGATCTCGGCGCGGTGGCGGCCGAACACCTTCTCCATCGCATCGGAAATTTCGCCGACGGTGGCCTTGGCCCGCGCGGCATCGATCGCCAGCGCCAGCAGGTTGCCGTTGCCGTCTTTGGCGCTGCGCGTCAGCGCCGCCAGCGCGGCATCGACGTCGGCCTGGCTGCGCTCGCCACGAAGCCTCTTCAATTTGTCGATCTGCAGCCGGCGCACGGTGGAGTTTTCCACCTTGAGCACGTCGAGCGCTTCTTCATTTTCCGGCTTGTACTTGTTGACGCCGATCACCGCCTGACGGCCGGCATCGATGCGCGCCTGGGTCTTGGCCGAGGCTTCCTCGATGCGCAGTTTGGGCACGCCGGCCTCGATGGCCTTGGCCATGCCGCCGAGCTCTTCCACTTCCTGGATATGCGCCCAGGCCTTGGTGGCGAGGTCGTGGGTCAGGCGCTCGACGTAATAGGAGCCGCCCCATGGATCGATGATGCGGTTGGTACCGGTTTCCTGCTGCAAAAAGAGCTGCGTGTTGCGCGCGATGCGTGCGGAGAAGTCGGTCGGCAGCGCCAGCGCTTCGTCGAGCGCATTGGTGTGAAGTGACTGCGTGTGGCCCTGCGTCGCCGCCATCGCCTCGATGGTGGTGCGCATCACGTTGTTATAGACGTCCTGCGCGGTCAGCGACCAGCCGGAGGTCTGGCAATGGGTGCGCAGCGAAAGCGATTTCGGGTCCTTCGGATTGAACTGCGTCAGCAGCTTGGCCCACAGCAGTCGCGCGGCGCGCATCTTGGCGACTTCCATGAAGAAGTTCATGCCGATCGCCCAGAAGAACGACAGCCGCGGCGCGAAGCGGTCGACATCGATGCCGGCGGCAAGACCCGCGCGCAGATATTCGACGCCGTCGGCGAGCGTGTAAGCCAGCTCAAGATCCTGCGTCGCGCCGGCCTCCTGCATGTGATAGCCGGAGATCGAAATCGAATTGTACTTGGGCATCTTTTGCGAGGTGTAGGCGAAGATGTCCGAGATGATCCGCATCGAGGGCGTCGGCGGATAGATATAGGTGTTGCGCACCATGAACTCTTTCAGAATGTCATTCTGAATCGTTCCGGTCAGCTTCTCCGGCGGCACGCCCTGTTCTTCGGCGGCAGCGACATAGAGCGCGAGGATCGGCAGCACCGCGCCGTTCATGGTCATCGACACGCTCATCTGGTCGAGCGGAATACCGGCGAACAACGTGCGCATGTCATAGATCGAGTCGATCGCCACGCCGGCCATGCCGACGTCGCCCGACACGCGCGGATGATCGCTGTCATAGCCGCGATGGGTGGCGAGATCGAAGGCGACCGAGAGGCCCTTCTGGCCGGCGGCGAGATTGCGGCGATAGAAGGCGTTGGAATCTTCCGCGGTGGAGAACCCGGCATATTGCCGGATCGTCCAGGGCTGGTTGACATACATGGTCGGGTAGGGGCCGCGCAGGAATGGCGCGATGCCGGGATAGGTATCGAGGAAATCGATGCCCTTGACGTCATCCTCGCCGTAACCCGGCTTCACCAGGATGCCTTCGGGCGTCAACCATGGTTCGCCCTGCGACGGCGCGCCGGCGGCACGGGCGGCGAAATCGATCTCGGCGAAGTTCGGAATCTTGCTCACGAGCGGCGTTCCTTCAATTTCTTGATTCTTGTTTCGCAGTCAGCGAGGCGTTGACGTATTTGGGGTTCACCGGCCGTTTGTCCGCCGGGGACGAGAAAGATGAGTTCGAATACTGTAATCGGAATGCCGAAGACGGTTATCTTGCGCATTCCGATCAACGCCATGAGCGCCAGGACGATGGTCAGCGCGACAACGTTCAACAGACTATATTCACCTGCTATCACTCCGGACACGAAAATCCACCCGAGGAGCAAGAGCATTCCGGCACACAACCCGACGGCCAACGGCGGGATCGTCGTGGAAGTCGACGGATTGCGATAATCGAGTGTCGGATTGTGATAGTCGATCATCGACTGCAAGCGTGCTCGCTCCGCTTCGAGTTTATCCAGCTCGTGTTGGTGAGACATGAGTCAGTTCCCATCATCTCAATCATGATCCGGGTGCTGATAGCTGAACACTTCCGCGCATTTCTCCGGTCCGAAATTCTGCATCGTCGTCTTGCTCGGCAGGTTCGACACGTTGCCGACCCAGCCCAGGCGTGACTCCGTGCCGAATTGCTGCGTCGGCACCACGCGGTCCGGCCGGTCGAAGGCGCCGGTCATGATCTCGATCTTGGGGCCGCCGATCGCGCGATAGCTCAGCGGCGTGCCGCATTTGGCGCAGAAGTCGCGTTCCGCAATCGACGATGACTTGAACGCCGCCGGCTTGCCGCGGGTCCATGCAAAGTTCTCGTTCGGGATATCGGCCAACGAGGCGAATGGCGCGCCGGTGGCCTTCTGGCACATGCGGCAATGGCAGATGCCGACCCGGGTCGGCGCAGCCGACAGCGCAAAGCGGATCGCGCCGCATTGGCAGCCGCCGGTCAGCGCGGGTTTGCTCGCCGTTGCCGTCATGGCTTACTCCATCAGGCCGAATTTAGTAGATCGTGGGCCTGCACCAGCATCGCCAGCGCATCGCCGCCGGCAATGATAAAATCCCTAACGCCTGCGTCGCGCAAGGGCGCCTCGAGGTCGCCGGGGCGGCCTGCCAGATAGATATGCTTCGCGCCGGCGGCCTGAAGCGCCTTTGCTGCGGGCGCTGCCTGACCGGCATAGAGCTTGTCGGACGAGCAGATACATACCAGCGCGGCGCCGGAGGCCTTCCAGGCCTTGGCGAGTACGGCCGGATCGGAGAAACCGTCGCTGTCGAGGGCTTCGATGCCGCCGGTCTCGAAGAAGCTCTTGGCGAAGGTCGCGCGTGCCGTGAAATCGGCGGGCGTGCCGAGATTGGCCAGGAAGACCTTCGGACGGGCACCCTTGCGCGCCAGCAGGTGATCCGACTTGTCGCGCAGCGCCTCGAAGGGCGAGGCCAGCCGGATCGGTTCGAGCGGGTTGAACTTGATCTTGTCCTTGCCATAGGGCTTGCCGGGGATCGGCTTGACCTTCAGCACACTGGCGCGGGCCTCATGCAGGTTCGGGAATTCGCTGGCGCCGGTGAGCACTTCGCGGCGCTTCGCCACGCTGGCCTGACGTGCAGCGCGGGTGGCGGCGACCTTCGGCTGGATCACGTTGTTGCCAAGCGCCGGGAAAGCGCCGCCGGCTTTTTCGATGTCCTGAAACTGCGCCCATGCGGCGTCGCACAGTTCGCGCGTCAGCGCCTCGATGCCACCGGCACCGGCGGCGGGATCGGTGACCTTGGCGAGATTGGACTCTTCCAGCAGGACCAGTTGGGTGTTGCGTGCAGCACGGCGCGCGAAACCGTCGGGCAGGCCGAGCGCCAGCGTATGCGGCAGCACGCAGATGGAGTTGGCACCGCCGAGGCCCGCAGCGAATGTCGCCATGGTCGCGCGCAACATATTCACATAGGGATCGCGCTGCGTCAGCATACGCCATGCGGTATCAGCGGCGATGAAGAGCGGCTTCGGCGCGAGGCCACAGCTTTCCTCAACGCGCGCCCACAGCAGGCGCAGCGCGCGGAATTTCGCCATGGTGAGAAACTGATCGGCATCGGCCGCGAGACGCGCATAGACCATGCTGCGGGCCGTCTCGAGCGGAATGTTGTGGTCTTCCATCGCGCGCAGATAGGACACCATCACCGCCAGGACGTAGGACAGTTCCTGCACTTCGGAGCCGCCGGCATCGTGGATAATGCGGCCGTCGGCGACGGCGAACGGGCCCTTGAAGCCTTGCGCGGCGAGCTTCTTGATGGCGTCGGTGACGGCCGGCGCCATCTCCCACCAGTTATAGGCGCTGGTGCCCCATACTGCGGTGGCGCCGATGGGATCGAGACCAAAGCGGATGTCGCATGTGGCGGGATCGATGCCCTTCGTCTTGATGTAATCGGCCAGATGCGTCACGGCCATGCGCGACTGCGGGCCGGCATGGAGTTCGATGCCGATCCCGGCGTCGAGATAGATGCCGTCGAACAGCGTCTCGATGGTGTCGGGCGAGGCGACGAGGCCGAACCCCCGCGCGCCATTGGCACCTTCGAACACCAACGTGAGACCAGTGGCGCCGTTTTCGAGATCGTGCAGCGCCTGCTTGTTCGACTTGCCGGCATCCGGGTGGTCGATCCGCTGCATGATCTGCCATGGGGCCGCGGGCGGGCGGCTGGCAATCGGCGCCGCATCCCGGCCGCGCGGATAGATCGGCTGGATCTTGACGCCGTCATAGGTCTTGCTGATCAGCTTCTCGAACGGCGCGCCTTTCAGCACGCCATCGACGAGCTTGCGCCAGTCATCGTAACTCGCAGGCGCAAAATCGGCGGCCAGCCGCAGGTCGTCAGTCGCAGTCGACATTGAGGAACTTCACTCCCGGTATTGCTTCGTGGTTGAGCCGGAAAATGCCATGCCGAGAAGGGGTTGCCAATGGCTGTTCGAGCATGGGGATGCGCGGAATTGGCGCTTTCTTCCCTCTCCCCGCAATGCGGGGAGAGGGGGCGTCGCGCAGCGACGACGGGTGAGGGGCGGGGCACAGAGCCAAACCAATCTGGTCGGAGCGGATCGCACGGTGGGATCCGCGAATGACGTCGTGACGATAGGGCGGCGCGCTGCCCGTCACCCGCCGCGAAGGCGCGGCGACCTCTCCCCACCTAGCGAAGCTTTGCTTCGCACGGGGGCGGGGAGAGGTTAGAGGCCGGCGCTCAATCCAGATCCGGCAGCCGCTCGATGCCGGCGGTTGAAAACGCCTTCAGATGCTCGGCAACGGTCTTGCCGGATATCACCCGGTTCGGGGCGATCTCTGTCTGTGATCTGACGACGGACCGTCGGAGTTTCGGGCCGGCCTGAGCAGCACCGCACGGCAAGGCTCAACTTTCAGCCGCCCCAGCAATTGCTGGAGCGGCTTGTCTTGAAGCAGTCAGTTGTAGCGCTCGCTATTTACCACTGATAGCGCGCGACGCCCTTGCCGGCATAGGAGCGGGTGACGTCGGAGAACTCGCCTTCGAAGATCGCGGCGAGCGAGAAGCCGCTGCGCCACTTCATCTCGGCGGAGGCCGTGGTCAATGCGGCATCGCTGGACTGCTGTGCGCCGTTGACGGTGAACGATGCGCCGGGCACCGACTGGAATGTGGCGGCGACGCTGCGGTCGGGATTGAACTCATGCGCCCAGGCGAAGCGGCTGCGCAGCGTCAGGATCGTGTCCGTCAGCGCGTAGGATTTGTCGGTGCGGACACCGAGTTCGCTGCGCGTCGAGGTGATATCCCTGGCGGCATAGTTCAGTGCGAACACGCCGGGGCCGGACAGTGCCTGCTCGCGATAGGCCGGCAGATCGAACGCCGTCACCTGCACGGCGGCGTAGGGCGTGGCGCCGATCCCCATCCACGGTGTGACATAGCGGGTGCCGCCTTCGAAGCGTCCGGAGAACGCATTGACGTTGAAGCGCGCCTGCAACTGGTCGATGCCGGCAACGTTGCGCTCCGTCGTCACATCCTGCCACGCATAGCTCAGCGCGGCAGACAGATAGCTGGTCCCGATGGTGTGGCGCACGAAGCCACCGACCTGGAACAGATCCGACCGGCCGCTGCCGCCATTGGCGACCGAGAAGGTGGTGCCGCCTCCGGACATGGCGAAGCCCGCCAGCGTGTTCGGTGAGACGCGATAATCAGCGCCGACCGCCGCGCCGTAGATGCGGCTGGTGGATGTGCTCGATCCCGTCGCGGCATTGCCGTCCGTGGTCTGCGAGCCGCCAAAGCCGGTCGCCCATACGTTCCATCGCTGCGCGAACGGATCGGCCTTCACCGGCATGGCCTTGGTGAACATCGCATAGGCGCTGCGCGGAGAATGCTCTTCGGCATAGGACGAGACGCCCGCCGATGGCGAGACGTCATCGTTTCGGCCGGCCGCGAACGGATCGGTCATCACGCCCATGAACAGGTTCATCGCATCGAAGGTCGTCTGTTGCGATCCAGCCGACGTTTCACCGGACGCCTGCGACAGACCGGCCGGCGTCAGCGCGCCGAACGCGATCGGGATGGCTCCCCCCGCATTGAAGACGTTGATCACGGCATTGGCGGCGTTGCGCTGGTTCTGGTTCAGCGGCGTAAAGACCGGAGCCGAAGGACCTGTCGGCGTATAGTTCAGCGCCAGGTTGAGATACACGTTGTTGGCGTCGTAGCCGAGCGAGGTATGGAAGTTTGTCGGCAGGTTGGTGGTCTTCACCGCCGGGTCGAAGGTGCCCGATCGACCGTCGGTCGTGGTCAGAATCGTGTAGGTCTTGCTGATATAGCTGCCATTGGCGAATACGGCATTCACCGTCGCGCCGCTGTCGATCGTCACAGTGCCGGGCGACGTGTGTCCAGCGATCACCTTGGCAAACGATGCCGTCGATGGATCGATCGTCACGCTGTAGATGGCGCCGGACTGGAAGGCGAGCGAGCCCTCGACGGTGGTAAAGCTTCCGGCCGTGCCATCACCGGGCTTGAACGTGCCGCCGCTGCTGATCGTGACGAAAGGCGGATCGACGATGCCACTTCCCATCAAGGTGCCGCCAGAATTCACCGTCACCGACGAGGTACCGGTGATCGTGCCCCGCACATCGAGCGTGCCGCCATTGACGATGGTGGCGCCGCTATAGCTGTTGGTGCCCAGCAGCGTCGTCGTGCCGTCCATCGTGGTCAGGCTGCCGGTGCCGCCGAGATTCTTGATGGTGCCGCCGTTGGCGAAGATCGACGCATTCAGGCCACCGTTCTGAATCGTGCCACCGTAGAGATTCACGCTGGATTGCGTCTGGGTGGTGGTGCCGAGATCCAGCGTGCCGCCATAGACGGTCGTCGTACTGGTTGCATCGCCCAACGTGCCGGTGCCGGAAAGCATTAGTGTGCCGTTGCGCACGACGGTGCCGCCGGAATAGGTGTTGGCGGCGCTGAGAGTGATCCTGTCTGAGCCGCCGTTGATGATGCTTCCGACTCCGGTGATAACGTTAGCGATGGTCGTACCGCCCGGCGCACCATAGAGCCACAATTCTGCGGTGGATCCGAGGACGGATCCGAGGTTGATGTTGCCGTACAGTTGCGCGATCGATCCGGTAAAGCGCAAAGCATTGCTGCCAGTGGTGAAGTTGATGGCGTTCGCGCGTGTGGAATCGCCATTGAAGCCGCCGGCGATGCGGCCGAAACCGAGCATCGTGATGTCCATCGACGCGCCCTCCAGGCCGGCCCCGCCGAGACCCGCGACGCCGCCATTCGAGCCTGCAGCACCGCCGTTGCCGCCGAATAATCCAGCACCGCTGATCGTCAACTGCGTCTGATAGGATGAGGTGTTCGAGAGAACCATTCCGACACCGCCGTCGCCGCCGCGGCCGGAAAATGCGCCTCCGGCACCGCCGCTGCCGCCCACAACCGAACTGGTGATCGTGAATTGCACCGGACTGGCGGCACTGCTCGCGAAGAACAGTCCAACGCCGCCGCTGCCGCCGCCGCCGCCGCTCAAGGACGCGGTGGCGTAACCATCACCGCCAGCTCCACCATTGCCGCCTGTTACGGTGGTCGACAGCGTGCCCGTCAAATAGGAGCCATCTCCGATGACGACGGCGCCATAACCACCGGCCCCGCCACCCCCGGCAGTCGGGTTAATCCAGGATGGACCTGCATTGGCCAGGCCTCCGTTGCCGCCGTCGCCACCTTTGACAACCGATGTCGGCAAAGCGCTCCCGACAAAGCCATGCGCGCCGCCGCCGCCACCGCTTCCAGAACCGTTGGGGCCTGTCGAGCCATCACTGCCATTTGCTCCAGGAGTAGAACCTCCTGCGCCCCCCGGTGCGTTGTCCATGCCCCAGCCGCCTCGCCCGCCGGTCGCTCCAGCGCCGCCGCCGCCGGCGCCGCAGCAATCCGGAGCGTCTTCGCCGTCGTCACCGCTCGCTCCGGGGGCTGTCTGGTCGCTGCCTCCGTGAGCGCCATCCAGAAAAACGCCGTCTCCGTTTCTGTCCCAGCGTCCCGATGCGCCGCCTCCAGCGAATGCGGGCGCGGTGAGCGCCGTGCTGAAAAGGAGAGCGGCCGCAAAGCCGCTGATGCGAAGGGTCTGGTGAATGGCTTTGTCAGCGTCCAGAACCATTACTCGAAATGTCGAAATCCCCATGCCTTACCTCAATCGTGTTGACGCGCCCCGCATCCGCGAGCGTCCCCTTGAATCGGAATTTGATTCCGATCCGACTGAGCCTTGCTTACCCTCCGTCATGGAAAATTTGTCCGGCGATGTGATCGCGCGTTGTAAATGCATGTAAAGACGCCGGTCGTCTCTGCTCGTCATCCCCATCATTGTGAATGCGATTGCATGCCGGTACTTGTGCCGATGGCGGCTGCGTGTTTCACAAGCGTCTTGCGTCCGCTTCCCGAATGCAGCGCGCGTGTTGAAGGCCGCTATTGGCAAAGCCCTGTCTGACCTCCAAGCGATGTCGATCATCTCGGAATACGTTCGCACAGGAGAGAAACAGGACGCGCATTATCTGCGGCCTGAACGCCCTCAGCCGCGGCAAGCGCGTATGATGACCGGCTTGCTACCGGCTTTCGTCATGCGTCTGCGCAGTGCGGCCATTCATTTGCTGGTGCTCGTCACACTCATCGCAGGATCGTCGTCTTGCAGTTTCGCAGCCGCTGTCGAAGACGGCGTCGATCTGGCGCGCGTCACAGATCATCTGTCGCTGGAGCAGTCGCTGTCATTTCTCGAAGATCGCGACGGATATCTCTCCGCTGGAGAAGCGCTCAGGCATTCGGGATGGGTTGCAGCGCCACTGCGAACGCTGACCCAAGGATTCACAAGCTCTGCCTTCTGGCTGCGCGACACATTTTATAACAGCAGCGATCAATCGGTCACCCGGTGGCTGTCCGTTGGCGTCGTGCGGCTGGAGGATGTGCGCTATTTCCGCTTCGCCCCCGGTGAGGAGAAGCCCTCCGAAATACTGCTCGCCGGCACTCGAATTCCTCTCGACAGTCGTCCGGTCAGAGCGGCGCGATCCGTTTTTCCCGTCACGCTCGCGCCTGGCGAACGGATGATCGTCGCGCTGCGCGTGCAAAGCCGTTCTTCTGTCAGTATCGAGGCCAGCCTGTGGAGCCCGGCCAGCTTTCAGGAGGCGGACGCATCCGATCTGCTCATCGAGATGCTGCTCGTCGGATCGATGGGCACCATGGCGCTCTTTAGCCTGGTGCTGGGCGTGGCCCGGCGCGATCGCGTCTTCCTGGCGCTTGCTGCCGGCGCCATCGCCGAAATCACTTACGATATGGCCTTTCAGGGCTTCCTGTATCGTTTCATCCTGACAGATGGCGGGGACATCGTCTTGCGTGCGCCGGGCGTCCTCGGCCCGATTGCACACGTGCTCCTTTGCACGATGGCATCGATGTTCATCGGAATCGATCGCATCGCCATTTGGTGGCGAACGCTCTGCTCCTTCAGTGCCATCCTGCTGGCAGGCTCTTTGTTCGCTGCGTTTGGCGACTACAGAACCATAGTTTCTATCACGACGGTGCTACACATCGCTTATGAAGCCTTATGGATCATCGCCGTGCTGGACAGCTGGCGCCGCGGCTTCGGCAATTCCCGGCTGGTTCTGCTTGCAAGCGGCCCCGCAGCCGTCAGGTTCTTCCTGTATCTGGGACATCTTCTCGGCATCTGGCCAGCATCCTGGTCCGTGGGATCGGAGATCACCTGGAACAATCTATCCATCATGCTTTTGCTCATTCTCATTGCGATCGGGCGCCTCCGCGAAATAGAAAGCACCAGAGACAAGGCACAGCAGGATCTGGTGGCCTTCCAGGAACAAGAACGAGAGCGTCTGCAGCGCGCGGTCGATGAACGTACGCGTGAACTTCAGACTGCACTCGTTGCAGCAGGCGAGGCCAATCGCGCCAAGTCAGATTTTCTTGCAGTCATGAGTCACGAGATCCGCACGCCGATGAACGGAATGCTCGGCGCCATCCATCTGCTCAAATCGATGCCGCTGCAAGGCAAGGTGCGCACCGCCGTGAACGTCGCCGAACGCACCGGCGCCGCAATGCTCGCGACCATCGGCGGCATTCTCGACTTCGCGAAAATCTCCGACAGCAAGCTGGAAACCAGCTACGCAGCTTTCGACCTTCGCGCGCTGCTTGCTGATGTTCTGGCGATCATGAGCCTGCGCGCAGAGCAGAAGACTATATCGCTCAAACTTGTCGTCGATCAGGCTTTGCCCGCAACCGTGATGGGAGATGCTGATCTTCTCCGGCAGGTTCTGCTCAACCTCGTCGGCAACGCTGTCAAATTCACCGAGACTGGCGAGATTCGCTTGTCCGCTGCGCCGGATGCGATCCATGTGGACTGGATTCGCTTAGAGGTCGCAGACACTGGCATCGGTATTCCCCGGGACAGGCTGGGCCGGTTGTTCGAGCCCTTCGTACAAGCCGATTCCTCGATCGCCCGACGATTCGGCGGTACCGGCCTCGGCCTGGCGATCTGCCGGCGGCTGACCGAAGCCATGGGAGGCTGCATCACGGCGGATAGCCAGCCGGGGCAGGGCAGCAGGTTTCAGGTCCGATTGCCATTACCGCCGACAGATGCAGCCGAGATTGAAATTCAGGCTCCTGCACAACAGGGCGATGCCCCACGCAAAACCCTCAGCGTTCTCGTCGTCGATGACGACGAGAACAACCGGTTCGTCCTCTCCGGCTTGCTCGATGTGAAGGGGCATCGTGTCGGGGAAGCAGCGGACGGTGTGCAGGCGCTGGCACTATTAACCGAGCAGCCGGTGGACGTGGTACTCGTCGATCTCGAAATGCCTGGCCTGAGCGGAATAGAACTGGTTCGGTACATTCGTGCCCTGGGCGGAAAAAGTGCGACTGTTCCGATCGTTGCCATTACCGCCAACG
This sequence comes from Tardiphaga sp. P4_G1, assembly GCF_056401215.1. Lineage (NCBI taxonomy): Bacteria > Pseudomonadati > Pseudomonadota > Alphaproteobacteria > Hyphomicrobiales > Nitrobacteraceae > Tardiphaga > Tardiphaga sp. P4_G1. The sequence continues at coordinate 183,628 of NZ_JBFUJU010000013.1, read as the reverse complement.
TCACGGCGGGCGTGGTCGAGCGTTGTGTGCAGGCGGGGATGGATGGCTACCTGTCCAAGCCGATCATGCCCGAGGACCTGCAACGCACGATCGACGCGGTCTGTGCGGGACGTCCGCCCGCTCAGTCCGGCTCGCAAATGCACCGGGACGATTTCCTGGCATCCTTGCAGGGAGAACTCGGAGCAGAGACCGTTGAACGACTCGTCGGGCAAGCCCTGGCGGCCGTGGAACGGAGCACGGCAACGATCGAGGCTTCCATACAAAGCGGTGACCGGCAGGCCACCCGCCGTGCTGCACATCAGTTGGCCGGGGCGGCGGGGCTTGCCGGACTGATACCATTGAGCGCGGCCGCTGCAACGCTGGAAAATCGGCTAGCTCAATCGTCGACAGTAGAGGACGCGGATATCCATGCCACGCTTGCCTTGGCGGAACGCGCTGTCGCCAATCTTCGAGGTCTTCAATCCGGACTGCTGCACAAGCGATAGCCGACGCCGGGTACGGTGACGATCAAACGGGGCATACGCGACGGATCGCCTAGTTTGCGCCGCAGGCTGCTGACAACCACGTCCACCATGCGCGACGACTCACTGCTGCTGTCGGACCCAATCGCATCCAGCAGATGCGCACGCGATATCGTACGCCCTTCGGCGATCAGCAGCGCTGCCAGCACATCGAATTCAGCGGGTGTCAAGGGAAGGGGGGACCCTTGTGGGGTCGTCAAGATGCGGGCACCGTTATCGAGCGACCATCCCTCAAATCGAATTGGCGCGCTCTTCTCACTATTTCTGCCCAGCAGTCTCATCAGGCTGGCGATGAGTTGTCGTGGGTGGAACGGCTTCACCAGATAGTCGTCGACCCCCAGCTCAGCCGCGACGTTACGGCTGGCGGCAGAGCTGTCCCGCGTGGTGATGCAGATCGGTATATTCAGCCGTGTCCGGAGCTGTCGGAGGAGAGCGAGCCCCTCTTCATCGGGAAGACCAAGATCGAGAGCGATTGCATCGATCGGTTGCCCAGGCAATCGCAATGCTGCACGCATTTCGGCTGCAGTCGATACGACGGTCACCGAGATGCCCTCCTTCTCCAGATACGCAGCGAGAAGCGTCTGCACAAAGACTTCGTCTTCGACGAGAAGGACTGACGGACGCCGCTCGGCCATATTCTACGTACCTAACCTCCAGCAGAGGAGGATATCTTCATTTGTGCCCTCTCTTAAACCACGGTGAAGGGCTGGAGAACTGCTCATATGCGGATTTAAAGGCGAAAGTTGCTGACCGCACTCAACGTGCACGCGCGATGGCGCCAAGGTTAAGCGATCCGTCAAATTCTCAGCGGCATGCTGGTTATTGGAGAATTAGACAACCACTGCTGTCGCAAACGGGAGAGGTGAAAGAGATCAATCCAGATCCGGCAGCTTCTCGATGCCGTAGGTTGAGAGGGCCTTCAGATGCTCGGCAACGGTCTTGCCTGATATCATCCGATCCGGGGCGATCTCGGCTAGCGGCACCAGGACGAAGGCGCGGGTGGTGGCGCGCGGGTGGGGGAGGTGCAGTTCCGGCTTGGCGATGACGACGTCGTCATAGGCGATCATGTCGAGATCGAGCGGCCGCGGACCCCAGTGCCCCTCGGCAACGCGGTTGCGGCCGAATTTGTGTTCGATCCTGTGCAGCGTGAACAACAGCGCGTGCGGATCGAGTTCGGTCTCGATCTCGATTGCCGCATTGACGAAGTGGTCCTGCGGCACATCGCCCACCGGCGGCGTGCTGTAGTCTGCCGAGCGTTCGATCAACGCGGCCTGCGTCATGCCGCAGATATTGCCGATCGCCTTGCGGAAGGTCATGCGGACATCGCCGACATTGCCGCCGAGCGCGATGAGGACGCTGGCCATCGGTTACGCCCGCGATCTGCGCAGCACCACGCCGACATCGTCGAAGATCGCGGCGATCGGCGCGTGCGGCTTGTGCACGGTGACCTTGACGGAGCTGATACGCGGAAAATCCGCGAGCACCGCATCGGCTACCGCACCGGCGGCGCGTTCCAGCAGCTTGTAATTGGTGTCCTTGAAAGCGGCGATCGCGGTGGCGACGACATTGGCATAGGACACGGTATCGGCAAGGCGGTCGGTCCGCGAGGCTAGATCTATATCGGCATCGAGTTCGAGATCGATGACGAAGCGCTGCCCGACGACGCCTTCGTAATCGAGCACGCCGTGATGGGCATGCACGGAGACGCCCTTGATGAAGATCATGTCGGTCATCTTAAGTCCTCGATGGCTGCGGTGACGCGCAGGGCCTGAACGGTTTCCGCGACGTCATGGGCGCGGACGATTTTGGCGCCGTGCCGCACCGCCAGCAGATGCGCGGCGAGCGATCCGCCAATGCGCTGCTGTGGCTCCGACGGTACGACGGTCGATATGAATTTCTTGCGCGAGGCGGCGATCAGCACCGGCAGGCCGAAGCTGGTCAGCGCGTCGAACCGCGCCAGCGCAATCATGCTCTGCTCAGGCGTCTTGCCGAAGCCGATGCCGGGGTCGAGTACGATGTGGCCCGCAGGGATGCCGGCCCGGGCGGCGATCTCCAGCGAGCGCGCGAAAAAGCTTTTCATGTCGGCGACGATATCGATGCTGCCATCGACGGTGTCACGGTTATGCATGACGACCACAGGCGCGTTGTGCTCGGCGATGACGCGCGCCATGTCGGGATCGCGCTGCAGTCCCCAGATGTCATTGGCGATGGCGACGCCGGCGGCGAGCGCTTTCGCGACGACGGACGCCTTCATGCTGTCGATCGATACCGGCGTGCCGAGCGCGATGACGTCGGCCAGCACCGGCACGAGCCGCGCCCATTCTTCATCGGCAGTGACCGGCCGGGACCCATAGGGCCGCGTGGACTCGGCGCCGATGTCGATGATGTCGGCGCCCTCGGCGATCATCCGCCTGGCCTGCGCCAGCGCGCGCTCCGGGGCATCGAACTGGCCGCCATCGGAGAAGGAGTCCGGGGTGACGTTCAGGATGCCCATCACGGCAGGCACCGGCGATGCCAGCAGCGCGGCCAGTACCGGGTGGACCGTCGGAGCAGACGTGGTCGGACGCGCGATCATGAGGTCGCTTTGCGCGGTCGGGGGGAGGGAGTCAAGGTGGATCAAAACGTCATTCCGGGGCGCATGCGGCGTGAGCCGCAGGCGAACCCGGAATCTTGCAGTGTGAAGCGATCCGGCGTTTCAGCCATCTCGGGATTCCGGGTTCACGCTCCGCTAGCGCTGCGCGTGCCCCGGAATGACGAGAGCCTCAATACGAAATCTTCAGCGGCAGCTGGCGGGCCTTTTCGATCAGGTCGCCGACCGACTTCTCGGAGGGCATCACCCGGACCAGCTTGCGCTTGTCGTTGGCGTCGCGCATCGCCTGAGCCAGGCGGGCGGGATTGCGGTGGGTCAATTCGCGTACCGTGTTGACGCCGGAGGCGCGGAGCAGTTCGGCCTTGGCCTTGCCCATGCCGGGGATGCGCAGGTAGTCGGCGAGGTTCGCCCATTCGAGCAGTTGCTGTTCGCTGAACCCGGTCTTGGCAGCGAGTTCCTTGCGGCACTTCGCGGAGTGAGCGGCGTCCAGCAGCCCTTCCATGGTGCGGATGCCTGCCTTTTTCAGTTTGGTCGCGGCGAAGGCCGTCAAACCGTCAATCTTGGAGATGGGATATGTCATGGTACTCAGACGTATGAAGATCGGACGTATGAAGATGCTGGACGCTTACGCGCGGCTGCTGACGTAACAGACGGTCAGGAGAACTGGCTCAGGCCAGGTGTGCCGGCAACGATCTCGTCCATGGCATCCGCGCCGATCTTCTCGCGGCCGAACTTGAACAGTTCGCGCGCGACGCTCTGGATCTCGCCCATGCCGAGGCCAAGACCCATCAGCTTGCTGCCCAGGGCCATGATGCCGCCGCCCATCAGGCTGCTCAATCCACCACCGCCCTCTGACGATGCGATGGCTGCATCCGCACCCGGAATTTTTTCGATGAGCGCATTGACCGGCGCGGCCGGTGCTTCCTTGCGCAGGAACCCCAAGATAATGCCGACAGCCTTTTCAGCCACAGCTTCGTCGATGCCGACCTTTGCGGTCAGCGCTTTGATCAATTCGTCCATGATGCCCCGCCTCACATCGGTTGAGTGCCGATGCCCTTATGTTGAAAAGTGATCTTGAGCCGCTGTGATTCGAATTACAAGCGCGCCAACTCGCCCGACGTGCGATTCAGTGTGATCGCGTATCGAGTGTTGCACCAATGCAAGAGCAAACGTGAAATTTTGGTCAATTGTTCGCAGATGCGACAGCGCCGTACTTTGGAAAGAGCAAAAAGATACGGCTTGTGTTTCGTCCGTGGGAACGACGGACGGGCTTCAGGTGTGGCGGGAACGCTTTGCGTTTCAATCGCTCGCCAAGATGCGGTAAGATCATGGTGAGCCGCAAATTTTTTTGAAATCTTTTTCTTGATGCGCGCGACAGAGGCGATCCGATGGCGACCACCGAACTGAAGTCAGGCGATACCGACGGCAACATCTTCATCGGCAAGGGCGACCAACCGGCATGGCTGACGTTGGCCCTCGGCAATCGCCACGGTCTCGTCACGGGCGCGACGGGAACAGGTAAAACCGTATCGCTGCAGGTGATGGCGGAGGGCTTTGCACGTGCCGGTGTGCCTGTCTTCGCTGCGGACATCAAGGGCGACCTCTCGGGTATCGCCGAAGTCGGCGAGGGCAAGGACTTCATTTTGCAGCGCGCCAAGGAGATGGCGCTGACGTTCCAGCCCGATCAGTTCTCGACCGTGTTCTGGGACGTGTTCGGCGAGCAGGGCCATCCGGTGCGCGCGACCATTTCGGAGATGGGGCCACTGCTGCTGGCGCGGCTGCTCGATCTCAACGATGTGCAGGAAGGCGTGCTCAACGTCGCCTTCCGCGTCGCCGACGAGAACGGCCTGACGCTGCTCGACATGAAGGATCTGCGCGCGTTGCTCGACGCCATCGTGCCGATGACCGCCAAGAAGGACGAGGTCGATCCACTTGCCGATGTCCGCAAATCGGCCTTGAGCTTCGGAAACGTCACCAAGGCGACAATCGGTACCATCCAGCGCCAATTGCTCGTGCTGGAGAACCAGGGCGCCGATAAATTCTTCGGCGAGCCGGCGCTGGAGCTGAAAGATTTTCTCAAGACCGACCGCGACGGCCGCGGCATGGTCAATATCCTCGTCGCCGACAAGCTGATGTCGAGCCCGCGGCTCTATGCAACCTTCCTGCTGTGGCTGCTCTCGGAACTGTTCGAGGAATTGCCCGAAGTCGGCGATCTGCCGAAGCCCAAACTGGTGTTCTTCTTCGACGAAGCGCATCTCTTGTTCAACGATGCGCCGAAGGCGCTGCTCGACAAGATCGAACAGGTCGTGCGCCTGATCCGCTCTAAGGGCGTCGGCGTCTATTTCGTCACCCAGAACCCGATCGATGTGCCCGATCGCGTACTCGCCCAGCTCGGCAACCGCGTTCAGCACGCTCTGCGCGCTTTCACCCCGCGGGATCAGAAGGCGGTGCAGGCGGCAGCACAGACCTTCCGTGCCAATCCGAAACTCGACACGGCCACGGTCATCACCGAACTCGGCAAGGGCGAAGCACTGGTCTCGTTCCTGGAAGGCAACGGCACGCCTGCGATGGTCGAACGCATCATGGTGCGTCCGCCGACCGCACGTATCGGGCCGATCACGCCTGAGGAGCGCAAGGCGATCCTCGCGGCGAGCCCGGTGAAGGGCAAATACGACACCGCGATCGATTCCGAATCCGCCTACGAGACGCTGCAGAAGCGCATCGCCGGGACGGCGGCGTCGCCCGCCGAGGCTGGCGACGCGGCGGGCGGTGGTGGCGGTGGTGGATTTTTGGGCCAGCTCGGTGCGATCGTCGGCACCATCTTCGGCACCAATACCGGCCGCAACAGGCTCTCCACCGGCCAGGTGATTGCGCGCAGCGTCACCCGCAGCGTGACCAACAAGGTGGTCGGCGGCATCGTCGCCAATATCGGCAAGCAGGTGGGCGGCTCGCTGGGAAGCTCGATCGGCCGCGAGATCGTGCGCGGGACGCTGGGCGGGATTTTGAAGCGGTAAGTGCCATTCACCACGTCGGTATACGCCCGCCTGCGCCTTTGCAGGTCCGGCGCCATCTGCTACCCACCGCGGTCTGAACGCGCTGCCTTGGCGCGTCTTTGAAGCGGGACTGCGAAGTGACGAAAAGTGACGGCGAAATGCCGGTTTTGCGGTGGCCGTCCTTGCGGCAGCCGCTCGACGTGCTGTTCCTGATCACCTGCGTCCTGCTGACGGCGGATGTGCTCGTTCCGGAAATCTTCGGCAACGGCAAGACCAAGGACTACGCGCTGTGGTTCTGGGCTGGGCGGCAGGTGCTGCATGGTGCGCCGCTCTATGAGGCGAAGACCAATGGGGCGCTGGACTTCATCTATCCACCGCTGTCCGCGGTCTTGCTGGCGCTCCCGAGCTGGTTCGGCAAGGTCCCGCTTTATCTCTTGCTCTCGATCCTGAATTCGGCGGCCTGGGCGATCACCAGCCAGCTGTCCAATGCCATGACCGGCTCGAAGAAGATTCCGGCGGCGTGGCTTGCGGCGCTGCCGGGCTTTGCGACCATCACCTTCGTGTTCGACATGTACGATCTCGGCCAGCCCAATCTCGTGCTGCTGGCGATGATGCTGCTCGGCTTCTGGTGGATGCAGAAGGATCGGCCGTGGCTCGGCGGCAGCATGTTTGCGCTCGCCACCGCCATCAAGGTGTTTCCGGTGGCGGTGCTACCCTATCTGATCTGGCGGCGGCACTGGGCGGCCTCGGCCAGCATGATCATCTGCACGCTGCTGTTGCTCTATGTCGTGCCGGCGCCGTTTCGCGGCTTCGAACGCAATGCGGCCGAGGTGAAGACCTGGTACACCGAAATGGTCGGCTCCAGCTCCGAGAAAGGCTTCGGCCAGCGCGACGAACAGAACTGGTCCTGGGTCAATCAGTCGATCATCGCGATGACGCATCGTCTGGTGCGGCCGATCGATTATTTCCAGGACGATCGCAAGCGTGGATCGGCCACGATGAACGTGATCGATGTCAGCTATAAAACCGCGAACCTGATCGTGCTCGCGGTCTCCGGTCTGATTGGTCTCGGCTTCATCTGGTCGCTTTTGCCGCGATCGAAACTCACGCCGCGTTCACGTGCCGAAGAACTCGGCGTCCTGTTCTGCCTGATGACGGTGGCATCGCCGCTGGCGCGGCAATATTACTTCATGTGGCTGTTCCTGCCGCTCACGGTGCTGATGCATCGCGCCGCCGATGATCCCCGTCCGAATGTGCGGACCGGAACATGGTCGCTGCTTGGCATCATTGGTGTGCTGATGGCGCTGTCGATCCCGGTATTCCCGGCGATGCTGCAGGCCTGGGGCAATAATCTGCTGGCGACCGCGCTGCTGGCAGGCGGCTTGATCTGGCATATGCACCACCCGCCGGTGCTGCTAGATTCCACCGAAGTTCCGGACCATCACGCTTAAGGAAATTCGCCCATGTCCAATACGCAGCTTGCATCCGTTCTCGATCGCGTCGATGCCGATTTCGACAAGGCTCTGGAGCGGTTGTTCGCGCTGTTGCGGATCCAGTCGATTTCCGCCGATCCGGCTTACGCCGAGGACTGCAAGGCGGCGGCAAAGCATCTGGCCGGCGAGATCGAGAGCCTGGGCTTCAACGCCGAGGTACGGCCGACGGCGGGCCATCCCGCCATCGTCGCCACCGCCAAGGGCAACACCGGCAAGCGGCCGCATGTTCTGTTCTATGGTCATTACGACGTTCAGCCGGTCGATCCGCTGAACCTGTGGCATCGTCCGCCGTTTGAACCGGTCGTCACCAAACATGCCGATGGCCGCGACATCATCGTTGCGCGCGGTGCGCAGGACGACAAGGGCCAGCTTTCGACCTTCGTGGAAGCCTGCCGGGCCTGGGTGAATGTCACGGGCTCGCTGCCCATCGATCTCACCATCTGCATCGAAGGCGAGGAGGAGGTCGGCTCAAAGAATTTCGTGCCGTTCCTCGAAGCCAACAAGAAGGATCTCGCCGCCGATTTCGCGGTGGTCTGCGACACCGGCATGTGGGACCCGTCGACCCCGGCGATCACCACGTCGCTGCGCGGGCTCGTCTATGAAGAGGTGAAGATCACCGCGGCCAACCGCGATCTGCATTCCGGGATCTATGGCGGCGGTGCGCGCAATCCGATCCGCGTGCTGACCAATATTCTCGGCAAGCTGCATGACGACAATGGCCGCATCACCATTCCCGGCTTCTATGATGGCGTGAAGGATCTGCCTGCCGATATTCTGGCGCAGTGGAAGGGCCTCGGTCTCACCGCTGAGTCATTCCTGAAGCCAATCGGCCTGTCGATCCCGGCCGGCGAGACAGGCCGCGAACTGATCGAACAGATCACGTCGCGCCCCACATGTGACATCAACGGCATCGTCGGCGGTTACACGGGCGAGGGCTCCAAGACGGTGATCGCCTCGCATGCCTCGGCCAAGGTTTCGTTCCGCATCGTCGAGGGCCAGGACCCCGGCAAGATCCGCGATGCGTTCCGCGCTTTCGTCACGTCGCAATTGCCCGGCGATTGCACCGCGGAGTTTCTCGATCACTCCAACGCGCCGGCTATCGCGCTCGACTGGAACATGAAGCCGCTCGCCGCAGCGCGCGATGCGCTGACCGACGAATGGGGCAAGCAGGCGCTGCTGATCGGCTCAGGTGCGTCGATTCCCATCGTCGCGGATTTCAAGCGCACGCTCGGTCTGGACTCGCTCCTGATCGGCTTCGGCCTCGATGACGACAATATCCATTCGCCGAACGAGAAGTACGACCTCAAGAGCTTCCACAAGGGCATCCGGTCGTGGGCGCGGATCATTGCGGCGCTGGCGGATGTGAAGAAGTAAGCTACACATTCGTCATTCCGGGGCGCGAGCGCCACTTGGCGATCGCGAACCCGGAATCTCGACGTGTTCATCACTGCGGGATTCCGGGTTCGGTCCTGTCGCCTTCGGCGCCCGTTCCGCCCCGGAATGACGAGTATGGCTGCGCGTTGACCCACATCAAGGCTTGCGTCAGGCTTTCCTGATCGAAAGACAAAAAAGGGAGGATGCAATGTCCGCAGCCGAAATCGCCAATACTCATTTCTCTGCCGCGATGGCGGCAGCACAGACCGCCGGGGTCGATCAGGACAGCGTCTGTCGCTCCCTCGTGAATCTCGTGGTCTCGAAGTATCTGGAGACAAGGACCACGGCTGACGTTCAATCGGAGCTGCGTTTCGTTGCCGATAATTGCGATCCCGATACGGATTTTGCGTTCATGCGGCCGTGATTAATCCCGTCATTCCGGGGCAGAACCAACGCCGAAGGCGATGGGGCTGAGCCCGGAATCTCGTGGTGATGAACAGGTCGGGATTCCGGGTTCGCTCGCAAGTGCGAGCGCCCCGGAATGACGAGAAAACCAAAACAAAGAAAAAACGCCGTCCGGAATTGGACGGCGTTTTGAATCACTGTGTAGAGGTATGTAACCTCTCTATAGCACCAAATCTCAGGTCTTGTAAGACGGATCGCGGCGGTCGAGCTTGCGCAGCATCGGCGGCCAGACCAGCTTGGTCGAGCGCAGTTCGGCCTTGTCGGGGTTGCCCACCAGCGCGGCGTTCTTGTCGATGACGATCTGGTCGACCGGATAGGCGGTCGGGCCGAGCATCCGGGTGCGGACCTGCATGGTGCAGGCGCGTTCCAGGTAATACATGCGCTCGAAGGCCGAGGCGACCGAGCGACCGACGGTCAGCGTGCCGTGATTGCGCAGCAGCATGGCGTTCTTGGTGCCGAGATCCTTTTGCAGGCGGGGGCGTTCGTCGTGATCGAGCGCGACGCCTTCATAGTCGTGATAGGCGAGTTCCGGAATCACGAGCTGGGCGGTCTGGTTCAGCGGCTGCAGGCCTTCCATGCAGGAGGCCACGGCGGTGCCGTCCGGCGTGTGCAGATGCATCACGCAGCCGGCGTCTTCGCGGACTTCATGGATCGCCGAATGGATGGTGAAGCCGGCCGGGTTGATGCTGTATTCGCTTTCGGAGAGCTGGTTGCCGTCGAGATCGACCTTGACCAGCGACGATGCGGTGATCTCTTCGAAGATTAGGCCATAGGGATTGATCAGGAAGTGATGGTCGGGGCCGGGCACGCGGGCGGAGATGTGGGTGTCGATGAGATCGTCCCAGCCGTAGAGCGCAACGAGGCGATAGGCAGCGGCGAGATTGACGCGCTGGGCCCATTCGCCCTCGCTCATATGCGACGGCACTTCCTTGAGGCGGGCTTCGGCTGGTGACATGGTGAGTGCTCCCGGATTGACTGGCAGTGTTTTGGCGTTTGGCTGATGCCAGCCTAATCCCGCCCTGTTGCGGCAGCAAGCCGGACGGTTTGCGCGGCAGACATGCTTACCAGGGTGGCAGAAGGCCCGATCGCGACATTCAGGAACTGAAACGCGCGCGATAGTCCTGCGGCGTGGCAGAAAGCAATCGCAGGAAGCTGCGTCGCATGGTTTCTTCGGAACCGAAGCCGCAGCGTTGCGAAATGCGTTTCACCGGCAGTTTCGTTTCCGAGAGCAGCCGCCGTGCGGCTTCGACGCGCAACTGCTCGACGGCGCGGGCGGGCGTGATGCCGGTGGCGTCCGCATAGTGCCGGCTGAAGCTGCGTTCGCTCATACCGGCCTGTTCTGCCAGCATGGGTAGCGAAATGTCGTCGGCGAGATGCTTGCCGATCCAGTCATGCAGCGCGCCGAATTTGTCGTCCGCGGTCTGCAGCGACAATGCCGCGCTGAATTGTGACTGGCCGCCGGGGCGCTTGAGAAACACCACGAGGTGACGCGCCACCATGAGCGCGACGCTGCGCCCGAGGTCTTCCTCCACCAATGCCAGCGCGAGATCGATCCCAGCGGTCACGCCAGCTGACGTCCAGAACGCGCCGTCGCGCACGAAGATCGGATCGGACTCCACATGCACGTCGGGGAAGCGCTGCGCCAGTTCGGAACACCAGGACCAGTGGGTCGCGGCACGGCGGCCGTCCAGTAGGCCGGTTGAGGCGAGCAGGAAGGCGCCGGTGCAGACCGAGGCGGTGCGCCGCGCCTTGGCCGCGCGCTTGCGCACCCAGGCGACCATAGCGGGATCGGAAGCGGCGGCATGGACGCCAGGACCGCCGGCAATCAACAGCGTGTCGATCGGTTCGGCCTGGCGCGGCAGATCGCTCACGGCGAGGCCTAGTCCGGCAGAGGCGGTCACACTATGGCCGCCGCGCGCGATCACGCGCAGCCTATAGGGCGCAGGTTGTCCCTTGCGTTGCATGATCTCATTGACCGTGGCGAAGACCTGCAGCGGGCCGGACACGTCGAGCAGTTGCACCGACGGGAACGCCAGCACGTCGATAACGCGCGGAACCGTCGCAACAGAGTTTGGCGGAGAACGAGGGGTCTTTGGCATATTCGCCAGACTGTGCCGGGCTAGGTTCGGCTTGTCCATTCACAAATGCTTGGAGCATTCCATGATCCCGCCAGACCAACATCTCCAGATCGGCTCGCTGTTGTTTGAGGGGCTTGACCAGATCGATCTCACCGGCCCGTTCGAAGTGCTGTCGCGGATCCCGAATTCGACCTATCGAATCTATGGCAAGACCACCGATCCCGTGCGCGACTACAGGGGGCTCCGTATTACGCCGGATGCAGCCATTGGCGACGCGCCCCAGCTCGACGTGCTGCATGTGCCCGGCGGCTTCGGCCAGGAAGCGCTGATGGACGATACGGTTGTGCTCGATTGGCTCCGTCGGCAGGCCGGACATGCTCGAATCTTTTCGGTCTGCACCGGCGCGCTGATCTGCGGCGCTGCGGGATTGCTGATGGGCCGCCGCGCGACCACGCATTGGGCGTCGTTTCATCTGCTGCGCTATTTTGGCGCAACGCCGGTCAAGGAGCGCGTGGTGATCGACGGCAACTGGATCTTCGCCGCCGGCGTGACGTCGGGCATCGATGGCGCGCTGCGTCTGGCTGCAGAATTGCGCGGCGACGAGGTGGCGCAGGGAATTCAGCTGTTCATGGAATATGCGCCACAGCCGCCGTTCAACAGCGGCACGCCCGAAACCGCACCGGCGACGGTGCTGGCGCAGACCCGTCAGTCGGTGGCGAAGATCACCGCGCAACGCGAGGCCACCGCACAACGCATCGCGACGAAGCTTGGCATCATCGTGCCGACAGCGGCGGAGTGAGTTGCGCAAGCCGCTTCTAATATGATCGAAAGGATCATGACCATGAACCTCACGCACATCCATGCATTTACCCAAGCGATGCAGCGCAAAGACCTCGATGCCATGCTCTCGCATATGGCCGACGACATCGTGCTGAAGACGCCGCTTGCCGCCGAGCCATTCAAGGGCAAGGCGGCAATCCGTCCGGTGGTCACGGCGCTGCTGGGTGTCGTCGACAGTTTCGATTTCCGCGAAGTGCTGCAGGGGCCCGAACACGTGTCCGCCTTCTTCGGTATCACCGTCGGAACGGAACAGCTGGATGGCGTCGACTACTGGCGTCTGAACGACGCCGGCCTCATACAGGAAATGACGGTGCTGTGGCGACCGCTGCCGGCGGCGCTGGCCGTCGAGAGGAAGCTCGCGGCAGCATAGGAACGCGTCAGCCCTTCGGCCGCTTCGGTGCCTTGCCGGAGCGGCCGCGCGGCGTGGCGGTGGCGCGCAGCACCTGTCCGACGATGGCGGCGGCCTTGTCGATCTCCTGTTCGTTCCAGGCGGAAAAGCCCATGAACAATCCCTGGCCGGCCACAGGTCCGGTGAAATACATCGATAGCGGGCGGCCGGTCACGCCGAGCTCGGCAAGTCGTGCCGAAATGGCGCGGTCGTCGCGATCGAGATCGAGATGGGCGAGCAACTGCATACCGCCGGCCGGCGGTTCGATCGTCAGGTGATCGCCGGCATGAATTTGCAGTGCCTGCAGCAGGTGATCGCGCCTGCTGCGATAGACACGCGTCATCTTGCGGATATGCGCTGCGAAGTGACCGTCGTCGATGAATTCGGCCAGCGCATCCTGCACCGGCGCCGGCACGATATGGCTGCCGTGGCGCTGCGCCTTTTCGAACAGGTCGGCAAGATCCGGCGGCACGATGGCGTAGCCGCTGCGCACGTCCGCGAACATCGGTTTCGAGAACGTGCCCACATAGAACACGCGGCCGCTGTCATCGAGGCCCTGCAGGGCGGCGACGGGGCGGCCGTCATAGTGGAATTCGCTGTCATAGTCGTCCTCGACGATGGCAGCCCCGATGTCATTGGCAAATGCAAGCAATTGCTGCCGCCGGCTCACAGGCATCAGCCGTCCGGTGGGATGCTGATGCGACGGGGTCACGAAGATCAGCCGCGGGCGATCGCGCCGGCCTTTGATGGAGAGGCCGCTGCCATCCAGCGAAATGCCGCGCATGGTCGCACCGGCCGCATTGAGCGCCGCATATGCGCCGCCATAGCCGGGGCTTTCGACCCAGGCGAGATCGCCGGCATCGAGTAACACGCGCGCGATGAGTTCAAGCGCAGACTGCGCCGATGGCATCAGGACAATCTGTCGTGCCTCGGCCCGCACGCCGCGATAGGCGATGAGATGGCGGAGCAGGGCGTTGCGCAACGAGGCGCGATTGATGGCGGGATCGCCGGTCGATCCGCGTCGCGCCGCGCGGCGCAGGCAGCGCGCCCAGATGTCGTGGGGAAACAGCCGCGCATCTGCCAGCGCCGGGGCCAACAGCAGAGGCCGCCCTTTGTTGATGAACGGCCAATCCGACTTCTGCACGCGCTCGGCCCAGCGCGACAGGCCGAGCGGCTTCGGCGTCTTGCCGGCAATGTTGCGTCCGGTGAGCAACGCCTTGCGCTCGGCGGCGGCGACCATGGGGCGTCGTCCCTGCGTGACGTCGAGATAGCCCTCCATCGCCAACTGATCGATGACGGTCGAGACGGTGTTGCGCGCGAGGCCGAGCTGCTGCGCGCAGTCGCGGCTCGACGGCAGGCGATGGCCCGGCGGCAGCGCGCCGCTCAGGATCGCCGCGCGGAGCTGATCATAGAGCTGCCGCGTCAAGGTCTCGCTGCTCGCGGACCCGCGCTCGATATCGATCAGCCCTGCGAGAATGTCGCCCATCAAACTGGCTCAGTCATTTTTAGTGGAATGGATCTTTGATTGGGGCCAGTAAAACCTAGTGTCCTCGGTCTGTCGAGTGCGCCATGCACCGAAGCCGTGAGATGAAGCCATGTCCGAACATCCCCTGTCGCGCCGCACGGCGCTGCTTTTGTTTGCCGTCGTCGTGACCATGTGGGGGCTGAACTGGACGCTGACGAAATTTCTGGTGCAGCACATTTCGCCGCTGTGGTCGGTGGCGATTCGCGCCGTGATTGCCACGCTCGCTCTGGCAGCCATTACACTCGCGCGCCGGCAATTCATCGTGCCGCGGCGCGGCGACATGCCTGTGATCGTCAGTGTCGCGGTGCTGCATATGGGCCTATTCTCGGTGCTGGTCGCCTTCGGCCTGCAATTCGTGCCGGTCGGGCGCTCCATCGTGCTCGGCTACACCACGCCGCTCTGGGTCGCGCCGGCCGCTTGGCTGCTGCTGCGTGAGCCCGTTCCGCGAGAACGTCTCGCGGGCATCGTGCTGGGGCTTGCCGGCATCGCTGTCATGTTCAACCCGTCGGCATTCGACTGGAGCAACGGCAATGCGCTGATCGGCAGCGGGCTGCTGTTGCTCGCGGCGCTGTGCTGGGCGGCGAACATCGTCTATGTCCGCGGCCACCGCTGGATCTCCGAGCCGTTTCAACTCGTGTTCTGGCAGGCGCTGCTCGCGAGCGTGCTGCTGACAGTGCTGGCGCTGATCCGCGAAGGCGTCCCCGATATCGCCTGGACGCGCGAACTTGTCGGCGCTCTGCTGTTCGGCGGGATCTTCGGCACGGCGCTGGCGCATTGGGCGATGGTGATCATCAACCGCAGCCTGCCGGCGACCATTACGTCCCTCGGTCTGCTGGCAACGCCGGTAATGGGCGTTGCGATTTCCGCGCTGGTGCTGGGCGAGGCGATCGAGCTGTCGCTGATCGCAGCGATGGCCATGATCCTTGGCGGGATTGTCATCGGAACGATGTCGCGTTCAAAGCCGGATGCTGCAATGGCCGTGCAGCCTATCCCAGCCTCTGCCCGACCATCTCGCCAATCCCCGTGAACACCGTCTCCAATTGTGGAGCCGTCGGCGTGCCGCCCTGCGTATAGGCGGCGATGACGACGGGCTGGTCCGGCTTCGGCCAGGTCACGGCGATGTCGCCGGCGGCGTCCTTGCCGTTATTGCCGGTCTTGTCGCCGATCTTCCATGTCTTCGGCAGTCCGGCGCGCAGGCGCTTGTCGCCGGTCTTGCAGTTCACCATCCAGTCGGTGAGCTGATCGCGCGACGTGGGCGTCAGCACATTGCCGGTGACGAAGCGTTTGACGTTGCCGGCCATCGCGGCGGGTGTGGTTGTGTCCTGCGGATTGCCGGGTCGTGAGCGGTTCAATAACGGCTCGTTGTGATCGAGGCGCGAGACGCTGTCGCCGGTCTTGGTCCAGAAGGCGGTGAGGGCGGCCGGACCGCCGACGCGCGCCAGCAGCATGTTGGCGCAGGTGTTGTCGCTGAGTTCGACGATGGCCTTGCACATGTCGGCCACCGACAGCGCGCCCTTGGCGAGATTGTCGCGCGCGACCGGCGCGTAGTCGAGCAGGTCCGCCGCGGCGTAGGAAATCATCTGATCGGGCTTGTCCTCGCCGCGGTCGATGCGGGCGAGCACGCAGGCGGCGAGCGAGGCCTTGAACGTGCTGCACATCACGAAGCGCTCATGGGCGCGCCACGCGATCTTTGCGCCCGTCTTCAGGTTCTCGGCATAGACGCCGATCCGCCCGCCGGTGTCGCGTTCATAAGCTTGCAACGCCGCCGGCGCCTCCTTTGCCATTTCCTTGGCAAAGGCCGGCCAGGCCATGAGCGCCGGCGCAGCCGCCAGCAATGTTCGTCGATTGATCATCATGGCGTGTCATTCGTGGGCGAAGAGGGAGAATTGATGGCGGGCGATCGGGTATCGGCAATTTCGCGGGGAGGGGGATTGTGCTACACTCCGATTCTGGCGCGGCCCACGCCTCCCCCCTCCAGCGGGAAAGTATCGATCATACCGGGCTCTCTGATCACCGAACCAACTGTTCGAGCATCAAGCATAAGGAGGGGTTGTGACAACGCTCGCACCAGGAGGTTCTCACAATGCGTCTTTCTGCGCCTGTTTATCAATTGAAGCGCAAGGCCAGGCTTCTATCCCGC
This sequence comes from Tardiphaga sp. P4_G1, assembly GCF_056401215.1. Taxonomy (NCBI): domain Bacteria; kingdom Pseudomonadati; phylum Pseudomonadota; class Alphaproteobacteria; order Hyphomicrobiales; family Nitrobacteraceae; genus Tardiphaga; species Tardiphaga sp. P4_G1. Next base: position 167,221 of record NZ_JBFUJU010000013.1, on the reverse strand, counting down.
ACCGATAACATTCCGCTGCACGAGGCACTCGACCGGATCGCCGTGCGAGAAGGCTTTGCTGCCTGGAGCCTGCTAGTGGCGCGGATGTCTTCGGTAACACCCGCCGCGAAACTGTTCGAACAACTGTCTCCCGGAGATCTTGTGCTGGTCGGCGCGCGCCCGGGCCATGGCAAGACGCTGATGAGCCTGAAGCTCGCCGTGGAGGCGATGCAATCCGGCCATCGCAGCGTGTTCTTTTCGCTGGAATACGGCGAAAAGGACGTGCTGGACCGTTTCAGTGCCATCGGCGTGGAGCGGGGGCGTTTCGATACGCTGTTCGCATTCGACAATTCCGACGACATCTGCGCGGACTACGTCGCCCGGAAACTGGCGGACGCGCCGCGCGGCACGCTTGTGGTGATCGACTATCTGCAACTGCTCGATCAGAAACGCGAGAACCCGGCATTGATGGTGCAGGTGCGCGCGCTGCAGTCATTCGCGAGGGAACGCGGGCTGATCTTCGTCTTCATCTCGCAGATCCACCGGTCCTACGATCCGGCTGTGAAGCCATGTCCTGATCTGGACGACGTCCGGTTGCCGAATCCTGTCGATCTCGGCCTGTTCAGCAAGACGTGTTTTCTGAACAACGGCGACATCAGGTTTCAGGCGGCGCGTTAGTCAACGACGCGGGCCATGAACAACAAGAGTCGTCATGGCCGGGCTTGTCCCGGCCATCCACGCCTTTCATGGTCGCCAAGACGTGGATGCCCGGCACAAGGCCGGGCATGACGAAAACTTGGAACTTAGTACTAACGCAGAATTTTACGGCGCGGGGATCGCGAGCAGGCTCGAAATGCTGCTGCCGCGGATGTCGTAGACCTTGGCGAAGACGACGTCGTCGCGCTTGATCTCGGCAATCACGGGGGCGGTGAGGCCCTTGCAGTAGAACTCGCCAAGCGTCATCGCAAAGTCGGCCGACTGGCTGTCCCAGCCGATGGTGAAGTCGGGACCGAGCGCGACCTGTGCCGGACGCTGCGGGCCGCACACGGCGACCTTCCACTTGCGGCCGACCGGCGGGCTTTCCTGGCGCTCAATGATCTGCTCGCGCAGCGCATCGGAGGCCTGCTTCAGCGCAAGGCCCCAATAGTCCAGCATGTACAGCGCATCGGCCTGGCGAACGGTGCCGGCGATGTAGTTGAAGTGGGTGTACTGATACGGATGCAGCCGGATCATCTCGGCCGTCGGCAGCATCAGGCCGAAGGAGAACACGGCGACGGCAGCCGCTTGCGCGCCGCGATGATTGACGCGCAGCCAATCCATCAGCGCCGCGAAAGCCGCGCCGCCGAGCACGGCCATCGGCGGGAGCACGAAGATGAAATGCCGGATGCCGTTATACAGCGCCGGGCGCTTCACCATGGCGATCACCAGCGGCAATGTGGCGGCAAAGGTCAGCATCAACAGGATGGTCTTGCGACGCGCCGGCACGGTGTCGCGCGACAGCGACATGATGGTCAGCGCGATGCCGCCGAAGGTGAGGCTGAGCAGCACTTCCGGAAGCTGCAGCGCGAACAGCGTCGGCAGGTAGGACCACGGCATGTCCGGCACCGAGATCATCGCGCCGTCGAACATCTCTTTCCACGGTTTCTCGAAGAAGTGAGAGAAGTAGCCCAGGGCGCGCAGCGGATTGGCGGGCTCGAGAATCGACCACGGCCAGATCAGGCCCATGATCAGATAGCCGAAAGCGAGGCCGGGCAGCAGCACGTAAAGGACATGCAGCAAGCGGTGCACGCTCTCGCGCACACCATTGGTGCGGACATCCTCGATCCACAGCGGCATGAAACCGATCACCGCATAGATCAGCGTGAGGCCGGCGAGAATGCGGCAGCCGATCGCGCAGCCGGCGCCGAGGCCGAGGATCAGGACCGTACGCGGCGACGGGTTCGGATATTCCTGCGCAAGGCGCACCAGCCCGAGCATCAGGATGACCATCGCCACAGCGAAAGGCGCATCCTTCGGATTCATGAACATATGGCCGTAGAAGGTCGGACACAGCGCCAGCAGCAACAGCGTGGCGAGGCCGCCCACGGGGCCGGCGACACGGCGGCCGAGGCGCCAGGTGACGCCGAGGCCGATGACGCCGACGATCGCGCCGAGCAGGCGTCGCGTCTCGAACAGCTCCAGCGGGATGATCTTGTGCAGCAGCGCGGCCGCCATATCGAAGCCGCCGCCATACATGTAGAGATTTGCAAACGACAAAGCGCCGGTGTCGGTGAAGCCCGACCCGTACATCTTCAATAGAAGATCTGCATATTCAGCGTGAGTATAGTCGTCCCATCCGAGACCATAGTCCCGGAACGTGAAGCTTGCGACGATACTGACAACGACAAGCGCCAGGATGGCGAGGTCGTCACACGTCCGTTCCACCGAGCGCCTTACTGGCGTGTCGATGGCCGCAGTCGTAATCGATGACATGGCGATGGATAACCCGGTGTCCCCAATGGCTCGGCTTTAGCGCTCTTTGAGCCTCGTTTCCCCGGCATCGATATAGCGCACTTCTCTTTTGAAGTAATTGAGAATTGTGGCTGAAGTTTCTTAATGCGTTGCAACAAACAGGACAAGGTAAAAGCTTTACCGTTTAGGGATAGATCGGCGTCGGCTGTCCCAAACCTGTTGTCTCCGGTGGAAGAAAACTCTCCCAAAACTTACCACCAGGCCGATGTACAAGGGATGAACGCAAAATGCCGTTTGGCGGTGCACGCAATATGACGCTATCGTGGCACCCATGACGAGACTCGCGAGCGGTCCGTCGAGGAGTTCGAAGACTATGAAATTGCTGCTGATTGCCGGGATCGGGGTCATTCTGGCGGGCCTTGCCGCGATCGGCTTCGGCATTCCGGTCAAGGAATTCGGCTTCGGCAATACCCTGATCCTGACCGGGACGGTCGGGGCCTGCACCGGCCTGATCATGGTGAGCATGGCGCTCGCCGTCGGCGAGCTGAAGAAGTTTGGGCCGCAGGGCGAGATCGATGAACCGGTTCCGTCGCCCCGGCTGCCGCGCCGGGAACTGAAGCTGCCGCCGGTTCCGGGGGAGGACGCAGAGGAGGCCGATGACGCGCCCGCGCCGGCCCCGCTGTTCAGCCGCGACCAGCCGGCCGCGCGACCTGCCGTTCCGGAGCCAGGTGTTCCCCCGTGGCAGGACGAAGTGCTGCGCGACCGTGAGCGGCTCGCGTCCGCTGCCGCCGAGGCACCGGTGCCTGAGGAGCCGAAGCGTCGCAATCTGCTGTTCCAGTCATCGCGCCGGGAGCGGGAGAGGGCCGAGGCAGCTGCCGCATTCGAGGCGGCCATGCCAACGCCGGAGGCGCCCGCCGAGCAGCCGAAGAGTTTCGAGGATGCCTGGCCGCAGCCGGATCGGTCGCGCTCCGACGCGATCCGCCGCGCCGCCCGTACCTCGTCCTCGCCAAGCGACAAGCTGCCGGATGCCGCGCTGATCCCGGATCGCTACGTTCCGCCGACGCCGGCTGAAGAGCCGCCGCAGGCATCGGACGTCACCGTGCTGAAATCGGGGGTCGTCGATGGCATGGCCTATTCGCTGTATTCCGACGGCTCCATCGAGGCGCAGATGCCCGAAGGCATGATGCGCTTCGCCTCGATCGACGAGTTGCGTGAGCATCTCGACAACAGGGGCTGATGCCGTTCAGCCATTTCCGTTGGCGGTCACTTTCAGCTGATCTCGACTAATCTTGCACGCAGAATGAAACCGGCGCGCTATACGTTGTTATTGCCCTCGTGGCTGTAATGCCCGCATGATTGTCAAGTAAAGTGCGGCTCCAATCCTTGAAAGACGACGGACCATGAACGACATCGCCGGCAAGAGCTTCATCGATCTCACTGCGACGATCGTGTCGGCCTATGTCGGTCACAATCCAACACCGGCGTCCGAGCTGCCGGCGCTGATCGGTCAGGTTCACGCCGCCTTGGTGCGGGTGTCGAACGGCCGGCCGGAGGTCGCGGCGGAGCCGGCCAAACCGGCGGTGTCCGTCAAGAAATCGATGACCGCCGAATATCTGGTCTGTCTCGAGGACGGCAAGCGCTTCAAGTCGTTGAAGCGCCATCTGCGCACGCAGTACGCGATGACGCCGGAACAGTATCGCGAGAAATGGGGCCTGCCGGCCGACTATCCGATGGTCGCGCCGAACTATGCGGTGGCGCGTTCGCAGCTCGCCAAGAAAATGGGGCTGGGTCAGCAGCGCCGCCGGCGCAAGTGACCTGAACAGGTGACCTGAGCAAGCGATCTGGGCGAGTGATCCCGCAAGTAATCCGAACAAGTAAAGCTAAGCAATAAAGTCAGGTTCCATCCGCAGGAACCAATATAGAACAAATCGGAGACGAAGAAAGTTCTACGTCTGGATGCGGGATACATCTCCCGCCACGCGCAATTGGTGTGTGACACCACAGGCAGGCGATACGTGAACTTGGCGCGTATGACGGGAGACTTTCAAGCGGACGTTGAGGCCATCCCGCGCATCGATGCCGTACCGCGAAATCTGGAAGTGATCTGTCGGACGATGGGGGAGGGCTTTGCCCGCAGGTCGTTGTCGAGGACTGCGATGAACTCTTCGCGCGCGCCGGCCGCGGATCAATCGCAGTCGCTGCCGGAAACCTGCTTTCTCAACGCCGCGGCTTTGAGCGATCGTGCGAAGGCACTGGTTCTTTTGAATAAAAGCCCAGGAAGGAATAAAGTCTAAAATTCTGCTTGCCGGGCCATTCGGGATGTGAGCTTATTATCCTAGATGGAGTCGCTCACGATGAAAACGTCCCGCTGCACCACCAGGCATCCCGACCGCGTCGATCACCATCGCGCGCAGCATCTGTCGCTGGAAACGCGGCAGATCCTCACCGAGGACGGCGTCGCCAGCGTTCTCGTCAATGACAGTGAAAGCCCGCTCGGCTGGCTGGCCCGGCGCAAGGGCCGCGATGGCCGCAGCATGATCAGCCCGCATCAGTTCATCGCCGGCGAAAAGCTGCGCGCCGATTTCACGCGCGGCAACATGGCGCCGCGCATGACGGCGAACTGGGCCGCGCCGACCGGCGGCCGACCACGCGGGGCCGGCAGCAGTCCCGGCGAGATGACGGATATCATGATGACAGCGCGCCAGCGCGTCAGTCAGGCGCTGGATGCTTGCGGGCCCGAGTTTTCAGGGGTTCTGATGGACGTGTGCTGTTTTCTGCGCGGCCTCGAAGACATCGAGCGCGAACGCAACTGGCCGGCGCGCTCCGCCAAGGTCGTGCTGCAACTCGCGCTGGATCGCCTCGCGCGGCATTACGGCTTCGCCAGTGAGGTCAGGGGACAGCCATCGAAAGTGCGAACCTGGCTCGCAGGCGATGCGGCGTTCGAGAGCTAGGGTGTGGAGTCGATAGCGCGCAGCCAGATGCGGATGGATGCGAGCTTGACGACGGCCAAGTCGTTCGCCGCGATCATAGGCCCGCGCATCATATATCTGCGACGCCAAGCAGCTTTCGTTGACGCCTGCGCGTTTTGCCGCCATATACAGCGCATGAACAAGCTTCGATCAGCTGCATTGACCACCACGGCGACCGCTCACGGCGGATCGCCTTCTGGTCGCGCGCGCTAGAGACAAGCGTACTTCACCCAGAAAAGGCCCCGCCGGCGACGGACGGGGCCTTTTCTGTTTTTGATGATCCCCGTCCGCGCTTTTTCCCCTCGTAAGGAACACAGCCATGGACGATCTCGACCACAGAAATCTCGGCGTAAGACTCAAACTCTGGCACCTGCAGGACGATGCGCCGGGCATGGTGTTCTGGCATCCGCGCGGCTACGCGATCTACCGGGTGCTGGAGGACTATCTCCGGCGCAAAATGCGCAGAGCCGGCTATGCCGAGGTCCAAACGCCACAGCTGCTGCCAAAGGACTTCTGGAGCCGCAGCGGCCACTGGGACAAATTCCGCGAGCACATGTTCCGGGTCGATGACGGCGAGCAGACGATGGCACTGAAGCCGATGTCATGCCCTTGCCACGTGCAGATCTTCAACAAGGGTCTGCGCTCGTGGCGGGAACTTCCGATCCGCTATGCCGAGTTTGGCGCTTGCCACCGCAACGAGCCATCCGGTGCGCTCCACGGCATCATGCGAACGCGCGCCTTCGAGCAGGACGACGCGCATGTGTTCTGCCGCGAGCAGGACGTAGAGGACGAAGTCGCGCGCTTCATCGCTTTGCTGGGCGAGGTGTATCGCGATCTTGGTTTTCCCGACTACGAAGTGGCGCTGTCGACGCGTCCGGCCGTGCGCGCTGGCGACGACGCGACGTGGGACTGGTCGGAGGCGAAGCTCGACGATGCCGCGCGGCAATGCGGCCTCGCGCCTCACATCAATCCTGGCGAAGGCGCGTTCTACGGACCGAAGCTGGAATTCGCGTTGCGCGACCGGCTGGGACGATCCTGGCAGTGTGGCACGGTGCAGCTCGACAGCGTGCTACCGCAGCGGCTCGACGCGTCCTACATCGCCGCCGACGGCAGCCGCGCAAGGCCCCTGATGATCCACCATGCCATCTTCGGATCGCTTGGCCGCATGATCGCGATCCTGCTCGAGCACCACGGCGGCGTGCTTCCTTTCTGGTTGTCGCCGGATCAGATCGCGGTTGCGCCGATTTCGAAAGACCAGGCCGGATACGGCGCTGACGTCGTGGCGGCGTTCGAGGATGCGGGGATTAGGGCCGTTGCCTATGACGGCGCCGATACGCTTTCACGGCGCATCGTGGCGGCGCATGACATGGCGGTGCCGGTGATGGCGATCGTCGGCGGGCGCGAGATGAGGGACGGCCGGGTGAGCCTGCGCGAGCGCGACGGCTCGCAGGCCGACGTTCCTTTGGCCGAGGCGGTGTCCCGGCTGCAGGCGAGGGCGCGGTCGGGCGGGCTCGGGGCTGAAGCCCCGTAAACGGGCCTCAGCTGCACTCGATCAGTGGATCCCTGGCGGAGCGTTGGCGCAGCACCCGCGGCTGCTTGAGCCTATGGGGTCACGCCCTGGTTCGCATCTGCCAGGGTCTCGGCGGCGTCCCGGCGGATGCGCTCGACCATGGCGCGCAGGCCGTTGGAGCGTTGCGGCGTGAGGTGTTCCTTGAAGCCGAGCTCGTCGAACACCTTGATGGCGTCGGTGGCCAGAATGTCCTCGGCCTTGCGGCCCGAATACAGCGTCAGCAGGATCGCGATCAGCCCGCGGACGATATGCGCGTCGCTGTCGCCGAGATAGCTGAGCACCGGCGTGCCGTGGTCGCGGGCGACCTGGCGCGACAGCCAGACCTGGCTCGCGCAGCCGTTGACCTTATTGGCGGAGGAATGTTCCTCATCCGGCATCGGCGTGAGGCTGCGCCCGAGTTCGATGACGTACCGGTAGCGGTCGTCCCAGTCCTCGAGTAGCTCGAAATTATCGCGGATATCGTCAATCGTGGTCATCGGGGCCTGCAAGCAATGTCAGGCCCTATATAGGGACGAACAGCGCCGAAAGCGACCGCCGTTTGCGGTAATTATCCGCCGCAATCAGCCGTTTAGGGAGCAGCGGTGGGGGGCTGCCATTCGGCGGTGAGGTCGTCCTGGGTGAGCGTGTCGGGCCGGACCATGGCGATCGTCCCCTGGTTTTCACCTTCGCCACCGATCGATCCGGTGGTATCCGGCTTCTTCTCGGTGATGATCTGGTAGATTTTCTTCGCGCCGTCCTTGGCACGTTCGCCGATCACGGTGGCCGCATGGCCGCCGACTTCGCAGGTGGCCGGCTGGCGCTTGCAGAATTGAGCCATGTCGGACATCGCCGCACTCGCAGCCGATACCGCATCGGAAGCGCCGATCTGCGGCAGCTTATCCGATTCCGGCGTCTTGTCCCTCGGCAGCAGCACGAGCACGAGCCCGAGCCAGAATGCCATGCGAAGCAGGAAGAACATCGCGAACCCCGTTAGTCTCTTCGAACCGTTGCGATTTGTCGCAATTGGGATCGAAGTTAGCAGCAGTCGATAAATTGCAAGTATTTGCGATGCGGTTAAATCGACGAAAATTCGCTTCATTCGGTTTGGCGTAAATTTTCCATTGATGAGCTGTTCGTGCGTTTTCCGACACGATGTTGGGGATGCACACTTTCGAAACCATATGGGCGCGGCGATGGAAACTACTCGTTCACCATCGTTGCCGAATGGAAATCCGAAAACTCCTCTTAAATCAGCACTTACGCGTTAGGCATGGCGAACACGGGATGCGCTTTAGCGTTCGCTTAATGTCGCTCTGACACGTTGGCGCAACGATAAAAGGAGGCGTTTCGGCGCGTCTGAATTGACGATCAAGCCGAAGCGAGACCAGTGACAGTATCGACCATCATCCGCGACTGCCTTGATGCCATGCTGCACCCTTCAGTGCGCTACGATGCGCTGACGAGCGCGCGTCATCGCGCATTCATGGCGCCGCGTCTGCTCGGCAGTCTTGCGGCCTTTGCGGCTTTTCCTGTCTATCTCGCGCTGCGCGGCGCGCCGAACGCGATCGAGGTCGCAGCTTTCGCCTGGCTGATGGCGCCGATCCTCTGCTCATATTTTCTGTCGCGTACCGGCCGCTATGAAAGCGCACAGGTGCTGTCGTCCGTCGCACTCGCCGGCCTCGTGATGATGATGGCGATCTCCACCGGTGGCATCAATTCGTTCGCAGCGATCTGGCTTGTCGTAGTGCCGATCGAGGCGGCACTCTCGGCTTCGCGCCGTATCGTTGCCTTTGCATCGGCGCTGGCGCTGTCCTGCGTCGGCATTCTCATCGTGCTGACCGGTCTCGATTGGTTGCCTGTATCTGAAGCCGGTGTCGCCGGCCATGGCGTGTTCATGGCATTCGGCATCGCGTCTGCCACCATCTATGCAGCCGGTTTGGCCTTCGGCGCGGAGTCGCTGGCACGCACCAGTGTCTCGCTGCTCTATGTCGAGGAAGACCGCTATCGCCTGCTGGCGCGCAATATGAGCGACGTGATCTCGCGTCATCGTCACAATGGCGCCGTGCAGTTCATTTCGCCGGCGGCTGAAGCGCTGGTCGGCGCCCCGGCGCAGCGGCTGCTCGGCCATGGCCTGTTCGATCGCGTCCATGTCGCGGATCGCCCGGCCTATCTCACGGCTCTGTCCGACGCCGCGCGCGGCGGCGAAGCCCGCAGCGTCGAATTTCGTCTGCGCCGCGATGTCGCGCGCAGCAATGAGCGCCTGCGCCCATCCGGGGCCGAATTCATCTGGGTCGAAATGCGCTGCCGGCCGATGGAGCAGGACGTCGACACGTCGATGCCGGTCAATGCCGATGCAGAAGTTGTGGCCGTGCTGCGCGATGTTACCGACCGCAAACTGCAGGAAGAGGCATTGGCGCAGGCCCGCATTGAAGCCGAGCGCGCCGATGCGTCGAAGACGAGATTCTTGGCCACCATGAGCCACGAGCTGCGCACGCCGCTGAATGCCATTATCGGCTTTTCGGACATGCTGGTGCAGGAAGAGCTGATGATGCTCGATGCGACCAAGCGCAAGGAATATGCCCAGCTGATCAACGATTCCGGCCAGCACCTGCTGTCAGTCGTCAATGGCATCCTCGATATGTCGAAGCTCGAATCCGGCAATTTCGAGATTTCGCCTGAGCCCTTCGCGCCACGTCCGGCGCTGATCAATTGCTGCAATCTGCTGGCGCTGAAGGCGCGCGAGAATGGCATCGATCTCATCACCGATGCGCCGAAGGATCTGCCTGAGGTCAACGGCGATCCGCGCGCATTCCGCCAGATACTGCTCAACCTCGTGTCCAATGCCATCAAGTTCACCGAGCGCGGCGGCAGCGTCACCGTGGCAGCGGGCGTCGAAGGATCGCGCTTGATGCTGCGCGTCAGTGATACCGGCGTCGGCATTGCATCGGACGATCTCGCACGCATCGGCGATCCGTTCTTCCAGGCCGGAAAGACCTATCAGCGGCGCCATGAGGGTACCGGCCTCGGTCTGTCCATTGTGAAGAGCCTCGTCGGCATGCATGGTGGCGAGATGCAGGTTCAGAGCCGGATCGACGAAGGCACCACCATCACAATCGCGCTGCCGCTGGAGTTTACGCCGCAGGCTGAACACGTCAGCAATATCGCGATCTTGAATCCCGCGGCGCGCAGCGCGCCGTCCGACCAAGCCCATCAGGTGAAGAAGAGTGCCTAAAGCCAGTTCCAAAGCGACCAAGTCCAAACGCGGCCGCGCCGTCGCCATCGTCGATGAGCCCGCGGAGCGCGGCATCGTCCTGCGCGTGTTGCTGCACAGCCCGAAGGACATGGTCGCCGGGTTGATCGCATTCGCCGCGGTCAGCGCCATCATCGCCAATGCCATTTTCCTGCAGAAGGGCCATCATCCGTCGCCGATGTTCGGTTCCAGCACCGTCGTTGCGTTTCCAGCACCGGCGCAGGTCACCAATCCGCTGCCCAAGCCGCGTCCGCTGGATGCTGCGTCGCCGGACACCAAGCTCGATTCCCGCATGCTGGATTCCAAGCCGGTCAACAGCACCAACGAGCCGAAGCCGTCGCTCGCCGCCAAGCCCGTCGAGCAGCGCGCGGCCGATCCGGTCGGCAATCTCCTGAAGGCGCCGGCGTCACCGGCGACCACGGGCGCCGTGGCACGCCCGCCGGCGGCGATCCCGAATGCGACCCGCACTGATCCGCTCGGTGATCTCATCACCAATACGCGCCGTGTCGCCGCTGTTCAGCGTGCGCTGACGGAATACGGTTACGGCCAGCTGAAGCCGACCGGCAATGTCGGCTCGGACACAGCGGCTGCGATCCAGCGCTTCGAGCGCGAACGCAAGCTGCCGGTGACCGGGCAGGTGTCCGATCGCATGGTGCGCGAACTCGCCACCGTCACCGGGCGCGCGATCGACTAGCGCTGCCGGGCTGCTGGCCCGGCGATGCGGTTCACGACATTTCGAGTTCGACGCGTGCCTGCTTCTTCGTCTTCGCGTCCGACACCTCGATTTTGACGCGCTCGCCGAGGGCAACGAGAAATCCAAACAGGCGCTCATAAGAGTAGCCGCTGAACTGTCCGCGCAGCAGCTTAGAGACGTCGGGCTGGGCAAGGCCAATCAGCTTGGATGCCTGTGCCTGGGTCAGTCCCTTGCTTTTGATGCGTGCGGCAATGCCGAGAGCGATCTCTGCCTTGATGAGATGCTCATCAGCGTTTGGCAGGCCGAGGTCGGCGAATACGTTGCCGCTGCTCTTTGTGCTTGCTGGCTTTTTCATTGCTGCCCTCCATGGCTTCTTCGTAAAGCGCCATTGCGTCTTTTAGACGGGATTTGATCAGGTCAATCTCGGTCTTAGGGGTCTGGATCCCGGATTTCGACTTCTTCTGAAACGCGTGGAGAACGTAGACCATGCCCTTCAGTTTGATGGTGTAGACCGCGCGAAACGTATCGCCATCAAAATCAGAGACGATCTCCACAACGCCTGCGCCGTGGAAGCCTTTCAAAGGCTTCGCATCCGGGTGCTTCTTGCCTTTCTGGGCCGCACGCAGAGCAAAACCAATGCATACCTTCACGGGCACCGGAAACTCAGAAAGATCGTCTTTCGACGACCCCACGAATTCCAAGGGTATGTCGGTGGGTGACATTCTGATATTGATGCCGGGCGACGTTGCGCGTTATAGTCATAATACTATAAATGGGCGTCGCGTCAATTGCGCATTTCGGGCTTGGTTCCCGGTCTCGAAGTTACCTCGCAATCTCGTTCTCCGGAGTAATCAAGGGCTCAGATGTCACGATTGAAGTCAGCCATTTGGGTCGCAGCCTATCTGCGCCGTTGCCAGACCGAAGGCGTGTTCGGCGCCGTGCGCCGTCGTGGTGCGGAGGAAGCGGGCGCCGTGTTCGTGAAGGTCGCGCTGCTGGATGGCACCGCGATGCTCTACACGCCGGCGCCGCAAACCGCCTATGACGAGAGCCGCCCTGTGGATCGCGTCTTCGCAGCCTCACCGCCGCAGCCCGTCGAGGAACGCAAGATCGAAGAGCGTTTGCAGAAGGAGATCTCGTTCGATCCCGACGTCTGGATCGTCGAGACCGAGGACAAGGCTGGACGGCATTTCCTTGAACTGGCGAAGGGCTAGGATCAGCTCTTCAATACCAAGTGTTTTGCCGGCGAAAAAACCGTCGGGTGGTCAACTCGATGCTCGACCATTGCGGAATAAGCATCGCGATGGCCATGAAACTGCAGGCCCAAAGCACCATTGGGACCGGTAGCGAGAAGCCGTCATAGGTGTGTGACTGGCGGGATATCAGCCAGAAGATAAAAAGTAGAAGCGGGGGAATTGCGATGATCCTGCTTCTGTAGGTCGGGAGCACGAAGGTTAGAAGCAGAACCCCCGGAAGAAAGATTATTGCCAGAAATATGCTGCCTATCGCGAACCAGATTCCGCCTGCGGGATGGCCGAGGGAAATCATGTAGGCAATCGCGGGCCATCCGATGCCGACGCATAGGATGGTTCTGCGTGTGTTTCGAACCCATTTGGGTAGAGGCAAAACGCTCATCGGGGCAGCTTGCTACAAAAGCGTATCTTTCCCGACGCCTTCACAGATTCAATTTTAACGGCCCGACGAATTCCGCGTCACGCGCGTGATATCCTCGCCTGGCTGAACGCCCGGCCGTGCCTGCGGCGCGCTCGGCCGCGCGCGATGGCGCTCGTCGTCATAGAGCGCAGGGCGGAATTTGGCGCGGGTTGCCGCCATATGCGCGCCGCGCCAGGCGGCCACCATGATCAGTGCCGAGCGCTCGCTCAGCACGTCATACATGCGCGCGATCCGGTAGACATTGGTGACCGAGGTGCCGAATTCCGGATTGAGGAACAGCAGCACGCGCTGGAAGATGTCGCTCCGCATGCCGAGCGCCTTGGCGCAGCAGGCGAGGGGCTCGCCGCCGGGATCGCTGACGACCTGTTCGGCAATGGCGGCGGGCAGCATCAGCGCTTCGCTCAACTCGCGTGCGAAGTTGTCGCGGTCTTCGGCGAAGGCGGCCATTTCGAGGATATGCATGGCGCGGGCGGCGCGCGCTTGCGGAATTCGGGCGGAGGATCGCAGCGGCGTTTCGGCGAGGTTATGCAGGATCTGCGCACGCTCGCTGCTCGATGCGGCAAAGAACAGCGTACTGATCTCGGACGCGTCCCTGGGCGCCATGGCCATATTGGCGGCGACACGCATCTGCGCTTCGCTCGGCTGCTTGACCGGCGGCGCGGGAGATTCTGCGGCGGAAATGGGCTGCGCGAGCGGCACCGATTGGCCGGGTTCGGTCGGGCGCAGATTGAGCCGGTTGAGGATCGCGCGCGGGGTGTTCGGATAGATCGACAGCCGCGCGCGCACCGCGGCGCGGGTGGCATCGTCGACCTGATCAATCAGGCGCGCGGTGAGTTCGACGAACTGCTTCTCTTCGTCGATCGTATGGTTCGGTGCCTGGACATAAAGATCCGTCAGCACGCGCAGCAAGGTCGGTCGTACGTCCACACCTTCGCGACGCGAGAGCGTCAGCAATCCGTCAAAGCCCGGAAACATTGGAGGTGAGGCAGGCATGGCATACGCTTACTAAGGGAACCTTGCCTCAAATTATCGCGGACGCATTAATATGTGTTTAACCATGGGCCTCTGGCCGAGGCAGATCTGATTCCGACGAGTCGGTTCAACGGTGCAGGTGCGAGCGGAGCGTGCGTTCGTTGACATCGCGCGGCATCAACGAACCGTTGTTTCGATGAGCCTGTGGCGTTAACACGCCATTAACCATGACTGTCCTTAATGACGGTGCGTCGGCAAACCGGGCGAAGCGGCGCGGAGAGACTGGATAATGAGCACCATCATCAAGTTCCCGGCGGATGCGGCAGCGCGACGGCTGGGCGTGAATGTGGCGCCATCTCCCCGCGAAACCTCCGCAGAAATCCTGATCCTGCCGGTGATCCGAATCGAGCGTCAGATCGACGACAGCAATGGTGGCAGCGGCCCGGAAGAGGGCACTGCGCCGGGACGCCGCCGCAAGCGCCGCGCCCGTTCCTGACCCCGGACCTGTTCTGATGTCGGCGATATTCCATCCGAACCGGATACGGCTTCGGCACAAGACGTCGTTTCTTGCGCCGTGTTTCATAGTTGCGAGTTTGATCGGCAGCACGCTCGGCGGCTGCGCCGGCGGCGATTTTGGCCGTACCCGCAACAATGCGGTGACCGACGACATGCATCGCTGGATCGGCGTCGAGGCGACCGGCAGCGTCGGCCTGAAGTCGTCGGAATTCCAGCTCACCGATCTCGAGCGCCAGATGCGCGATCTCGCTTATCCGCTGATCGAGCCGCCGCATTCGCGCCCGCTGTGGAAGAGTGTGTTCGGCGACTACAAGCCGATCGCATCGCCGTGGCGGCAGAACGTCACCTACGATCGCACGGCCTATGGCCGGCTCCTGATCGACGAGCCACATCGCTCGCATACGTCGCGCTACAGCGTGCTGATGGACGACGCGCGCGACGACATCCTGCGTTTCGAGGGATTTTATGCAACAGCCGCAAAGGTCGTCGAGCTCGATCGCAAACGTAATGCCAGCCTGAAGCTGGTGTCGGCGCTGGAGCCGAAGGAACGCGCCGACGCCATCGCGCGTATGGATGAGAACGCGCTGATCGTGCAGTGGGTCGAGCAATGTCTGCAGCGCCGGGTGTCGTCATACAAGTGGGCGCTGGAACGTATGGTGATCCACGCCCCCGATGGCATGGCGTCCAGCGCCGATATGCTGATTGGCGAATTGGCAGCGCAGACCACGGCCATGGCCGGCAGCCTCACGCCGGTTCGCCCCGGCAAGTTGCTCCAGGTAGGCGGATAGTTGGACGTGTAGGGCGGGTTACGCTTCGCTGATTCGCGCTACGGCGTCGGAACTTTCCACTGGCTTCACCTGATCGTCCGGCACGGTCTGGCGGCCAAGAATCTGCCGCGCGCCCTTGCGCGAAAACGGCTGCACGATCTGTCCCAGAAAATCCGGTGCGACCTTGCCGCTGATGCCGAGACGGTCCGGTGACGCCTTGACGGGATTGAGATAGGTGCCGAACACATGGTCCCACACCATGATGTTCTCGCAATAGTTGCTGTTGCCTTCCTTGAGCGTTTTCGAATGATGCCAGCGATGCAGTTTTGGCGTCGCAAAGATCGGGTCGAACAGCGCCGTGCGCGTCTCCACATTGCAATGGGTCAGAAGGCCGGTGATGGCCGTCACGGCGCCAACCCAGAGGAAGACCGGCAGGGGCGCGTCGAGCAGGTAGAGCGGCGCCTGGCTGAGCGCCATCTTGATCAGCGAGTCGATCACGTGAAAGCGTCCGGTATTCACCACCCAGAGCCGGACCACGCTGTGATGAAGCGCATGGAAGCGCCAGAAGAACAGGTTTTCATGCGCGATCCGGTGCGACCAGTAGAGGCCGAATTCGGCAATCACCAGCGCGAGCACGACCTGCGCGATCAGCGGCCACTGTGTCGGCCACAGATGCGAGGCATGATCGTTCGCGCGCGCCAGGGTCGCCATCGCCATTGGAGCGATCGCGGTGGCCGCGACAGCCAGTTGCGCCGTGCCCTTGGTCAGCAGCGTATGCCCGATGTCATTCAGTGTTTCGCCATCATGCTCCAGCCATTCGGCGCGATGCGGCGTCATGCGTTCGAGGGCGACGATGGTGAGAAACAGCGCGGCATAGACGATATTGAACCAGAACAGCGGCGCATTGCTGGCGAAGGCCATGCCGGCACCGAGCAGCGCCCCGAAATACAGCAGCGGCCACCAGATCAGGGACAGGAAATAGCTGACGGCCGTATCGGACGGCTCTTGGTCGTGTTGCATGGAGGCCCCGCATTCGCGCCGATTCGTGGGTCGGCGATGGATGCGGAGCTTCGCTGCGGGAGATTGCAGGCAGATTACGCCAGGGGGCTCCCTGGACGTTTTCTATGCGGAAAAACGTCACGCCGAGGTCGTCTTACAGCTGATAATTCACGCCGATGCGGACGATATTGCCTGTGACGTTCGAATTGACGCTCATGATCGGTTTTCCTGGCCAGGCCGCGAAGGTGGCCTTGCTCAACGTCGTATCGCTGATCGTTCCGAGATCGAAATGCAGATATTCGACCTTCGCTGTCCAGTTCGATGCGATCTTCGATTCCACGCCGCCGCCGATCGCCCAGCCGATCCGTGTCTCCGATGCAGACCCTGCGGAGCAGAGAGCGTTCCGGGCACATGGAAATGTCGGCTCCGGCACAAGAGTGGACGAGACTTTCACGTGGCCGTAGGCCAGACCGCCGGTAGCGAAGAACAATGTCTCCGGTGTCACCAGATAGCCCAATCGTGCACGCGCGGTACCAAACCAGCTCAGCTCGGTGTTATGGCTGGTCAGGGTTTCCGGATTGGCACCAATCTCCGGGGCGTAATAGGTGACGCCCGCGCGCATTTTCGAATAGGACAAGTCTGTTTCCAGACCTGTTACCCAACGGTCGATCTGCCAATTGTAGCCGATTTCAGCGCCACCGATGAATCCATCGAAGCGGGAATTGAGCGATCGGGGCATCGTGCCCTGCGACAGGAAAAATGGCGTGATGATCGTGTCGATGGCCGTAATGGTGGACGCACTTTCGGTCCAGCCATAGCCCAAGGTGGCGCCGATATAGGCGCCTGTCCATGTCACTATTTGTGGGGACACTGCCGCCTTGTAGTGCGGTTGAGCGAGATTGTCCGCGGTTAGCGCGGGCGTTGAAACAAGCAGAACGCAGCCGATCACGCAGGCCAACTTAGCGGATTTCGACATCGAGATCTCCAGTACTTCGAGACGTGACTTCCAGACGTGCGGGCCCGCCGGACAAGCAGGCCGCTCATTCGCGTCCCCGAAAAGTCGAGAGTCGCCATCGCCACTGCTACGCGTGGCGGAATTCCGTGTCGTCACCCCGAAGTATGATGTGGTAAAATATGCTGCGTGTGCGCGTCCGGAAATTGACTTCGATCTCGCCCTGCCACACCAGAGCGCGCGCAATCACGGATTTGGAATGTTCATGGACGTTGTCGACAATGACGTACTCTCTTCAATCATCGGAGATATCTACGACTGCGTTCTGAACCGTGAGGGATGGTCGCGTGTTCTCACCCGCATCACACAGACGATGGATGCGGCCTACACCACGATTGCGCTCGCTGGCACGTCGGACAATCACGGCCGGTTTGCTGCCCAATCGCCCTGGGATGCCGAGCGCATGCGCGCGCTGCAGGACTACAGTTTCGATGATATTCCGGGCCTGAAGGCTGCAGTGGTCGGCGATATCGATACGCCCGTATCCACGCTCTCGCTGATGCCCGAAAGTGAATTGCAGCAGACCGCTTTCTTTCGCAATTGGGCCGGACCGCAGGGATTGCGGGAAGGGTGCATTGTCAAATTCGTCCACACGCCGGACCGCATCGGTCTGCTCGGCTGCACCACCTGGGCGGACAAGGCTGCCGTATCTGCCGAGGATCAACGGTTTCTGACCTTGCTGTCTCCGCATTTGCGCAGGGCCGCGATGATCAGCGACCTGCTCGATGACGTGCGCGTGACCGCGCAGCTGTTTCGTGAATCGCTCGAGAACCTCGCGGTGCCCGTCGTGTTGACCGACGCGGCCGGATCGGTGCTCCATGCCAATGCAAGTGCCGAACGCATGTTCGCAACTGATGGTCCGATCCTGCGTCAGGGGCGAACCATTCAGGCACAGAACGCATTGATGGGCGACGCCTTGCTGCAGGCGATCGCAAGCGCTGCCTCGGACCTCTCGCTCGGCGCCAAAGGCATTGGCTTGCCGGTGTCGGCGGCAGGACAACCGCCCGCGGTCGCCTATGTCCTGCCTTTGACCGCTGGTACGGCGCGCGCCGCTTTCCGCCCCGCATGTGCGGCCGTCTTCGTCTCGACAACGACCTCGGCCTCTCCAATGCCGGAAGCCGTGTTGACGACGCTGTTCGAGCTCACGCCCGCCGAAGCGCGCGTGCTCGTGAGCGCCGGAAAGGGGCTCAACCCATCCCAGACTGCTATTTTGCTTGGGATCTCAGAGAATACGCTGAAGACACATCTTAACCGGATCTACGCCAAGACCGGCAGGTCACGGCAGGCCGATCTCGTGAAGCTCGTGGCGGATATCGGCACGCCGCTGGCAACGGGATAGCGCACGTAGGATGGGTAGAGCGCAGCGAAACCCATCATATACACACGACGACATGATGGGTTTCGCGAAGACGCTCTACCCATCCTACGATGACGATCGCTTATCAGCGCTTCCCCTTCACCGGCGCGGCCGGCGGATCGGTCTGCACCCGACAATTCGATGCGGCCAGCGACGCCTGGGCCTGGATCATCAAGCCGGGTTCGGCGGCGAGCGCCTTCAGTACGATCAGGCCGGTCGCGGTCGGCGAGTCGATGATGAGGCGGTCGGCGGACGTGACGTCCTCTTCCTCGGGCAGGGCTTCGTGCTGCGCCTCGGTCATCAGATCGAGCTCGATGACGCGGCGGCCGGCGGAGCGGTCGTTGATCGCGTAGTAAGCGACGTCGCTGCGGGTATAGAACGACACCGATGTGTAGGACTGGCTGACCGGCACGGTGAGCTTGATCGGTCCTTTGGCCAGATCGTAGCGGCAGACGGCCATGGCGAAGGCCGGGTCCATGAACGGCAACAGCGCATTGGCCGGTTCGGTCTGCGGCAGCGGCGACACCGTATTCTCCTTGGTGACCGAGGCGAGGCGCGAATAGGCATCTTGCGTGGCGATGCGCGGCAGCGCCAGCACGCTGACGAGATGCACGATGCCGCCAAGCACGACACCACCGATGAGCGCGAACATCAGCCG
Source organism: Tardiphaga sp. P4_G1 (assembly GCF_056401215.1). Lineage (NCBI taxonomy): Bacteria > Pseudomonadati > Pseudomonadota > Alphaproteobacteria > Hyphomicrobiales > Nitrobacteraceae > Tardiphaga > Tardiphaga sp. P4_G1. The sequence continues at coordinate 148,377 of NZ_JBFUJU010000013.1, read as the reverse complement.
GATCATGGGCAGCTCACCGTGGCGATGGCGGGCATCGGTGCGTCTTTCTGCGTCCGGGTGGCAACGCCAACCGGCGTATCGTACAGCCGCAGTATCAACACATAGCGTTCCAGCGCTGATGTCGGCAGCCAATTTCCCGCGCGCGAGCGTGCAGCGATGCGGATCTCGAACGCGCCGTCGGCATTGCGCACCACTTCCTGGCTGGTGAAGCCGTAGCGCTGCAATGTGTTGGGCACCAGACGGCCCTTGGTGTCATAGAGCGAGAGCGTCCAGAAACGCGCAGCCGGTGTCACGCCTGACACGACGATATCGCAGCGACCGTCCAGCGGCTTTTTCTTGTCGTCGGCGGTGGCAGTGAAGGTGACGCCGTCGCCCGTGCCGATCGGCAATTCGCCCGACCGTGCAATGGACGCACGCGCATAGGGATCGATCTCGCTGGTGCCGGTGCGTGGGCGCGCCGTCCATGCACCGATGGTGAGTGTGCCAAGGTCTGTGCCGCGGGTCGCGGTGGTCCAGGTCAGGCCGAGACCGACAGCAGTGGCGATCGCGAGCGCCAGAAGCGTGAGGAAGATCAGCCGCACGTGCGCACCGTCATGATAGCAGCTTCAGTTCTTGCGCGACGCGGGGGCGGTTGCGGATGTGGTCGTTTTGGCATCCGGTGCATCATTCGCCGACGCGTAGCTCTCGGGGAAGGCCAACGCGGAGGAGGCGCGGGGCTTCAACGGTTCGTTGGATGATGTGCGGCCGGCGGTCTTGCCGGCGTCGTCGAGCAGCTTCTCGACACGCAGCAGGACGTCGGCGCCGCGGCGCGTCAGCACCGGCGGCGGGCCGGGCTTGGCGTCCTGCGCGTTGGCGGCCATGACGGATGAGACGGCTGCGGCAGGATTCTTGGTACCTGCGCCGACACCCGGGATTTCCTTGATCTCGATCCCCTGATGGGCTGCGACCATGATGTCGTGCCATGTCTGCGCCGGCAGCGAGCCGCCGGTCATGCGGTTGGTCGGCGAGTAGTCGTCATTGCCGTACCAGACTGCACAGCTGAAGTTGCCGGTGTAGCCGACGAACCAGGCGTCGCGATACGCATTGGTGGTGCCGGTCTTGCCTGCTGTCGGAATGCCGTCCAGCGCCGCGCGGCGCGCGGTGCCTTCGCTGACCACATGGCTCATCATGCCGGCCATATCGGAGGCGACGGAGGCGGGGATGGCCTGCAACTGTTTCGGACCATCGCGGTCGAACCGCCAGACGAGGTCGCCGGCGCCGGTACGGACTTCCAGCACGGCATGTGGCTTCGACGAGCGCCCCTTGTTCGGGAAGGTCGCATAGGCGACGGCGTGTTCGAGCACGGTGACTTCGGTGGAGCCGATCGGCAGCGACGGCGTATCAAGCAACGGCGCCGTGATGCCGAAGCGGCGCGCGGTCTCCACGATCTTGACGCGGCCGGCCTTGGCCGGATTCTGCGCGCCCTTGCCGAGCGCAATCGAAATCTTCACCGGCACGACATTGATCGAACGGGTGATGGCCTGCGTCAGCGTGACGTTGCCGGAATAGGAGTGGCCATAGTTCTGCGGGCACCAGTTGCCGATACAGACCGGGCCGTCGAGGATGATCGAGGTCGGCTTGTAACCGTTGAGCAGTGCCGTCGTGTAGACATAGGGCTTGAACGACGAACCGGGCTGGCGCATCGCGTCCACCGCGCGGTTGAACTGGCTTGCGCCGTAGTCGCGGCCACCCACCATGGCGCGGACGCCGCCTTCGAGGTCCGACACCACCGTGGCGGCCTGCGTCGCATGATAGTCGCGGCCGAACTGGCGGAGCTGGTTTTCGACGGCGGCTTCGGCGGCGCGCTGCACATTCATATCGATGGCGGTGCGGACCACGAAAACGCGTTCGACATAGGATTTCGGGAATGTATCGACGAGCTTGCGCATCTCGTCGAAGGCCCAGTCGAGATAGTAGTTCGGCGAGATTTCCTGACGACGATCGACGGCGACGGCGGGATTGCGCCGCGCACCGAACACCTGACCTTCGGTCATGAAGCCGGCATCGACGAGGTTGTCGAGCACCACGTTGGCGCGGGCGCGGGCGGCGGGCAGGTTGATATGCGGCGCGTATTTGGTTGGGGCCTTGAACAGGCCGGCGAGCATCGCGGCTTCCGCGAGGTTCACGTCGCGCGCGGATTTGTTGAAATAGAAATGCGCTGCGCCGTCGACGCCGAACGTGCCGCCGCCCATGTAAGCGCGGTCGAGATAGAGTTTCAGAATTTCGTTCTTGGTCAAGCGGGTTTCCAGCCAGATGGCCAGGAACGCTTCGTTGACCTTGCGCTCGATGGTGCGCTCGTTGGACAGGAACAGGTTCTTCGCGAGCTGCTGCGTCAGCGACGAGCCACCCTGGCGTACGCCGCCGGCCTGCGCGTTGGTGACCAGAGCGCGCGCGGTGCCGGCGATGTCGATGCCGAAGTGATCGTAGAAGCGGCGGTCCTCGGTGGCGAGGGTGGCCTTGATCAGGTTATCCGGGAAATCTTCCAGCGGAATGGAGTCGTTGTGCTTGATGCCGCGGCTGCCGATCGGATTGCCGTAGCGATCGAGGAACGTGACCGCGAGGTCGGATTTCTTCAGCCAGTCTTCATCGGCGGTTTCGCGAAACGCCGGCTGCGCCAAAGCGAGCATGAGGATGAGACCGCCAAGGCCAATGGTGGCCATTTCCGACAGTGGCTCGATGAACACCCAGCGCTTCCAGCGACCGACATAGAAGCGATCCATGAACGTGGAGTAGCGCTCCCAGAGTTCGCGGGTGCCGCGGCCAGACGAGAACAGGCCGGAATCGATGCGCGCATCCAGATCCAGCAGGAAATGCCGGAACTTGGTCTTCCAACGGGATGGCACGATCTGAGGCACAGGGGCCCTTGGTTTGTTGCAGCGCTCGCGTGCACCCACCGGCACCGCGCGGACGTCATGCTGAAATAATGCGGCAACCCGGCGGCAGGTTTGCGGCCGCCGGAGAGTCGTTCAAGTTCTAGCCGAGCAGGGCAGATAAACCAATGGCATTGCTTATCATTTGCACGACAGGGCTAACAGCTTGCCGGTTTTGCCCTTGTTTGCGAGCCGGCCGACACGATGTTGCTTGCAGAGCCTGCACCGCAACTCCTAGAAGGGCGTTTCGCCGCAACCTGGATTGATTCAAATCGCATGACCGCGCGTCCCCCGCGTCCTTCCGCACAGGAGGGAATGTTCTGGAAAACCAAGACGTTGGAAGAGATGTCCGGCGCCGAGTGGGAAAGCCTGTGCGACGGCTGCGGACGCTGCTGCCTGGAAAAGCTGGAAGACGAGGATACCGGCAAGATCTATTACACACATGTATCCTGCCGATTGCTCGATGCGGGTCTTTGCGCCTGCAAGGATTATCCGAACCGCTCCGACCATGTTCCCGATTGCGTGCGGCTGACCCCCGACAATGTCCGCACCCTGAGCTGGCTGCCGCCGAGCTGCGGCTACAAGCTCGCGGCCGAGGGCCGCGATCTCTACTGGTGGCACCCGCTGATCTCGGGCAGCGCTGACACCGTCCATGAAGCCGGCGTATCGGTCCGCGGGCGGGTCGAGGGCAGCGAGGACACGATCTCCGACGACGAGCTGCAGGATCACATCGTGACCTGGCCCGCGCTGCTGCCGCGCAAGGCGAAGCTGAAGAAGCGGCCGGCGTAGAATCCGCGGCGCGCGGTGTTCGATCACGCGCATATGACGCTCAGATGATCGCCGCGGGACGCTCCCATGCAAGGAAACAACTGTTGCTGCACGGGGCGGGGGAATAGATTTCTTCCAAAGAGAGTCTGTGCGCGGGAGTTTGCGCCGATCTGGCTCTCCCGTTACCTCCCAAGCCCTTTGAATCCGAAGTTTCATGAACAAGTTCGAACGACAGAGCCGGTCAGCGGCCGATGATCAGGTATTGTCCGGGGAAATCCCGTCTGATGCGGTCCTGTCGGATGAGCTCGCGCAGGAACTGTCGCGGATCCCCACGGAAGTGATCGAACCCGGCGACGCGCCTGCTGTCGTGAAGGCGCCGCTGACCCCCGCCGAAGTCCGCACCATCCTGATGAGCCTGTTGCTGACCATGTTCCTGGCAGCGCTCGACCAGACCATCGTCGCCACCGCGCTGCCGACCATCGGCCGGCAATTCGCCGATGTGAACAACCTGTCCTGGGTCATCACCGCCTATCTGCTCGCATCGACCGCGGTGGCGCCGGTGTTCGGCACGCTCAGCGATATCTATGGTCGCCGCGCCATGATCATCACCGCGATGTCGCTGTTCATGGTTGGCTCGATCATGTGCGCATTGGCGCCGAACATGATTGTGCTCATTATCGCGCGCGCTTTGCAGGGCCTCGGCGGCGGCGGCATCCTGCCCATCGTACAGGTGGTGATTTCCGACGTGGTGTCGCCGCGTGAGCGCGGCCAGTATCAGGCTTATTTCAGCGGCGTGTGGGTAGCGGCCGGCATCGGCGGCCCGATCATCGGTGGGCTGTTCGCCGAACATCTGCACTGGTCCATGATCTTCTGGATCAACATTCCGCTCGGCGTGGGATCGCTGGCGCTGTTGTTGCCGAAGATGAAGAAGCTTCCTGTGTTTCATCGCCGCCGCAAGGTCGACTGGCTGGGCGGCATGCTGCTGATGGCCTCCGCCGTTGTCTTCATGCTGGTGCTGACATGGGGCGGCACCAAATTCTCCTGGGCGTCGCCGACCATCGTCGCGATGATCGGCGCAGCAGCGGTGATGGGTTTCGCCTTCATCTGGCATGCGATCCATCACGATGAGCCGTTCCTGCCGTTACCGCTGATGTCGGGCTCGGTGGTGCCTTTCGCGATGGCCGCCGGCGGCTGCGCGATGGGTGCGATGCTCGGGCTGACCGTACACATGCCGCTCTATTACGAAGTGGTCTACGGCCTGACTGCAGGTCAAGCCGGCGTTGCGCTGATCCCGATCGCGGCGGTGTCAGTCGGCGGCGCTGCCTTTGCCGGCCACATGATGACCAAGGCCAGGCACTACAAGCGCGTCGCCATCGCCGGCACCGCCATGTCGGCGCTGATGGGTCTGGCGCTGGCGCTCGCGACGCCGCTGCCACTCTGGGCGCTGCTCACGATGCTCGGCCTGTTCTCCATCGGGCTCGGCACGGCATTTCCGGTCAGCCTGGTGTCGATCCAGAACGCCGTGCCACGCCCGCAGATCGGCACCGCGACCGGCGCCATGAACTTCTTTCGCGCGCTGATGGCGTCCTTCACCGTCGCCGCCTTCACCACCATTCTCCTGATGGCGCTCGGCACGGACATCTCGATCTCAGGCGAGCATGCCGCCAGCACGCATCCGATTGCGGCCAGCGATATGGTCAGCGCCTTCCGTTACGTGTTCGAAGCCGCGGCAGCCCTGCTGGCGCTGTCGACACTGTTCCTGTTGCTGATGGAAGAACGCCCGCTGGCCGGGCCGGCAAAGGCGAAGCCGTCGCTGGTTTCGGAGTAGGCGAAGCCGTCATCCGACTTCAGGCATGTTCCGCTGCAATGCGTGTGAAGGCGATGTCCTTGACCAGCGGTTCGAGCGGGACTGCCACGCTCGCAATATTCCCGTCGCGGCCGGTGGAAAATGAGAGGGAAAGCCCGCCCGGCATCAGGCCGCCCGGCGACTCGGGTGCCTCTGGCAGCTCGAACGTGTCCGAGTTTCGATGTGCGAGCGGCTCCGACATGCCGCGAAACGCCCAATATAATTTGCCTGCGGCATGCGTGATGGTCATGCAACCGTAGCCTGGATGCGCGTAGTCACCGGCATAATCCGCGAGGTTACGGGGCCGCTGGGCGGCCGGCGTCGGTGCCGCTTTCCCAGCCTGCAGCCAGGCCTCGTACTGCGTCACGAATTTGCGGCGTTGCTCGCGGAAGCGATCGAAGCAGGGTACCGGTTCCTTGCCGCAGACGCGGTCGAAGACATAATTCGCGAGGATGTGCGGAGCGAGTATCGGAGTCATGCCGTTGTTGGCGAGCACCGCGACACCGACGCCCCGATCGGGCAACATCATCATCAGCGCGTTCGTGCCGGTGAAGCCGCCTCCGTGCCACACCACGCGTTCTCCGCGATACCAGTGCGAGCGGAAGCCGAAACCGTAATGCACATCGCTGTATTCGGCGAAGCCGGTTGCCCCGACATGCACCCGCGGCTTCTGGAGCTCCTGTATCAGGCTGGATGACAGAAGACGTTGTCCTTCAAACGCGCCCTGGCCGAGATGAAAGCGAAGCCAGTTCGCGAAGCTTGCAATCGACGTGCTCATGCCGCCCGCAGCCGGCACGCTGATGGGCCAGAGTTTCGTGCGCTGACAAATGTCTCCCATCATCCCGTAGGGCACGGCCGCGTCGGTAGCTGCGGCAAGCTCCTCCACAGTGAACGTCACCTTCATGTCCAGCTTGTCGGTCAGCGAGCGGGTGAAGTCGGCCCAATACCGGCCGCTGACGCGCTCGGCCACCATGCTCGCAATGAGGTAGCCGAGGTTCGAATACTGAAAGGCGCTGCGAATGTCGGCGCTCGGTTCGAGATAGGGCAGCGCTGCCAGCATTTGGGCGGGTGGCAGATCGCCGGGCAGCCAGATCCAATCGTGACGTGGCAATCCGGAATGGTGGCATAGCAGATCGCGCACCGTGACGCGGTCGCTCGCAACGGTGTCATAGAGCCGGAATTCCGGGATATATTCCCGCACCGGCTTCTTCCAATCCATGCGTCGCTCGTCAACCAATAGAGCCAGGCCCGTAGCAGCGAACGACTTCGAGACGGACATGATTTGAAACTGCGTATCCGTCGTGACGTTCAGGCCGACTTCGATATCGCGAAGGCCATAGGTCCCGACGAACGCAACCTCCAAGTCTTGCACGATAGCGACGGCGAGGCCCGGGACCTTCCACTCCTTCATGACCTCTACGACAAGATGCTCGAATTCGGGAATGAACGCCGCGACGGATTGGCTGCATGCGACAGGTTCAGATGCCATTGGGACAAGCCTCGACACTTCTGGTTAAGCGCAAGCTGAAATGCAGACGATACCCGGCTCCACGATACTCCCAAGTCCCGCTGCTCCGGGCGAGCGCACACATAGTTACCGCATGATTAATTCATAATTGAGCCTGTTGGTGAACCTTCCTGCAACCTCTGCCGCTTAGGTTGAGTGCAGTTTTCAGGGGACGGCGTGGAAGAAATCCGCGGCCGTATGAGGAGATTTCCGTGTTGCGTTTGATTTCGAAATTTATCGACGATGAGTCCGGTGCAACGGCCATCGAATATGCGCTGATCGCTGCCGGCATCAGCCTCGCGATCATCGTGGCTGTGCAGGGCCTTGGTACCACGCTGAACGGGCGCTACGCCGCCGTGAATACCTCGCTGAAATAGGGCAGCGAAGACCGGCCGGTGCCGGGCGCGCCGCCATTGCAATCGACAAAAGACATGGCTGTCTTGTCGAAACGCAATGTCGTGAATGTCCTATCGATTGCGGTGTTGCACCCTATATGATCGTGCGCGGGCCTCGAGCCTGCGCATTTTCATATGGATGACCATCATGACATTGAATTCGCGTTTGAAGCTTTCGGCATTGGCCGGTTTGGGATTTGCGGCATTCGTCCTCGCGGGAGCAACGCCGGCCTCGGCGGCTGGTGCGCAATTCTGCATCGCCCAGAGTGGCGCCAACGGCGAATCCTCCTATGTCAGCAACTGCATCTTTTCTGACTACCAGCAATGCATCAATGCTGCCGTCGGTACGCGAGGCAACTGCGTGGGCAATGTCGAGTATCGCGGCGGAGCTGCCACGGAACCGGCGCCCCAACGTCGCCGGCGCGCGCGGTGAGTGATCGCCCGCTCGTGAAGGACGCATCGATGACAACAAGGATTCGCGGGCTCTTATGGGCTGTGGCTGCGATCACCATCGCATCGGCCTCATTGCCGGCTCTGGATCCTGCGCAGGCGCGGCCATCGGTCGCGGCCCGCTCAGGTATTCCGCCGTTCTGCGTGTTGACCGGCGGCCCTCGCGGGCCGGGAAGTGTTCCGCAGATCTGCCGGTTCTTCGACTATCAGCAATGCCTGCAGGCCGCGGCCGAGCTGCGCGGCAATTGCGTGATCAATATCGACTATCCCGGCAAGATCACCGGCGTGCCGGGAGCGGCGTGGTCGCAGCCGCCGCGATAGCCAGCGCGTTGATTGCGCGGACAAAATTCCAATTTAAGGACTAAATTCAAAATATAGGATTTTTAGCCTTGACAGCGTCGCGCTGTCGAAGTAGCTTTACGGCATGCTCCACAATTGGGTTCGCAGGAAACGCCGCTGCTGATTGGCGGCGAAGCTGCGCCGTCGCTGTTCAGCCCGATGTGGCAGTGAATACCCGGAACATCGATCCAAATCCCGCGTTGCTTTCCACACGGTGCCGCAAGGAATCTCATCGGCATCCAACAGCAAGCCAAACGAGGGTGCCATGATAATCAGGAATTCGGCAACCAAGCAAAAAGAGCAGATCGTCGAATCCGCGACGGAGGCACGCCAGGCCGAACCGGGCCCGTCGATCCTCGCGCTTTTGGCGATCAGCCTCGGCCTCGCTGTGTTGATCCTCGGCGTGGTCTGGTTTGTGTTCTTCAGGACGTGATCGGTTTCGGCGATCGGCCGATCAGTTTCAGTCAGTCCGGCATGATCGACTGACAGCAGCAACGAGTTCCCAACATGGTCAGAAAGCCTATAGCCCGCCCGGCGAGAAAGCCGGCGCGGGCTGCTGTCGTTGTGAAGGCCGCGCGGAAACCAAGGGCGGCGAAGAAGAGCTCCAAGAACTCGAAAGTAAAGAATTCACAGAAAATATGGAGCGCCGTTGACCCGGCCACCATGGAAGCAGCCGCTGAAAAAATCCGGGCCAGTGTGGCGGCCCGGAAGAGGACGATTGCGGCAACGACAATCTTCGCCGGACCGGGGAGGCCGAAACCAGCATCCGCTGCTGAAGTTGATATACCTCCAACTCAAATCAAGAAGCGACCGGCCGCAATGAAAGCTGTTACCAAGAAGCGGTCCAGCGCTCCGCGTGCAAGACGGCGAACGGCCGTCGATCGATTCAATGATTTGCCGCCTGACGCGCCGCTGACCGATCGCGTTACCCATGCCATCGAACGCGAACTCGATTCGATCCAGAAGATCGTTGGACGCCGGCGCTTGAATGAAGCGTTGCGCACAGAGGCCGAGCGCCGCGCCCGCACGCTGGCTTCCCTAGCGCGCACATTGACCGAACTGAAGAAAGTGCAGGGCGGCAACGAACAGAGGCCCGCCGAAGATGACGACCGCCCCCGAGACCTCGACGAACTCCGTCGACGCATTGCTGAACGTCTTGCAAGACGGCCTGGCGGGCGACCGCCAATTCCTGTCGACGGGAATGACGCGGGGCGAGAGAGGCTTCCTGAGTGAGTGCTGGAATGTCTTCGCGCATGCGCATCAGGTGCCGCCTGACATCGCGCCGAATGGTGCGCCGTGGCTGACATGGCTCATGATTGGGGGACGAGGCGCAGGCAAGACACGCGCCGGTGCCGAATGGGTGCGTGCGCAGGCGCTCGGTCAGGCGCCACTGGCGCACGAAAAAGCCCGTCGCATTGCGCTTGTTGGCGAAACCGAACACGACGTGCGTGAAGTGATGATCGAGGGAGTGTCCGGGCTGCTCAGTGTGCATCCGGATCACGAGCGCCCGGTCTGGATGCCGTCGCGCAAGCGGCTGGAATGGAGCAACGGCGCGGTCGCTCAGGTGTTTTCCGCGGAGGACCCCGAGAGCCTGCGCGGCCCGCAATTCTCCTGCGCATGGTCCGACGAGATGGCGAAGTGGCGCTATGCCGAAGCCACGTTCGACATGCTGCAATTCGGGCTGCGGCTGGGCCACCGGCCGCGGCAGATGATCACCACGACGCCGCGGCCGACGGCGCTACTGAAACGCCTGATGGGCGATCCAACGACAGTGACGACGCGCGCCGCAACCGTAGTGAATGCGTTCAACCTCGCGCCGACGTTTCTGCAGAGCGTGATGGATCGCTATGCCGGCACGCGGCTCGGCCGACAGGAGCTCGACGGCGAAATCATCGAGGATCGGCCTGACGCGCTGTGGTCGCGGGGGCTGCTCGAACAGTGCCGCGTGCGCGAGGCACCGCCGTTGCAGCGCATCGTCGTGGCGGTTGATCCGCCGGTGTCGTCCGGCAAGCGCGCAGACTGCTGCGGCATCGTTGCCGCGGGGATCGCCGAGGGCGGCATCGTCTATGTGCTGGCCGACGACACCGTCTCGTCGGTGACGCCGACGGCCTGGGCCAACAAGGCGATCGCACTGTGGCGCCGGCTGGAGGCCGATGCGCTGGTGGTGGAAGTCAATCAGGGCGGCGAGATGGTGCGCAGCGTGATCAACGAAGTGGATCACACCGTGCCGGTGACGCCGGTGCGCGCCTTGCGCGGCAAATGGTTGCGCGCCGAGCCGGTGGCGACACTGTACGAGCAGGGCCGCGTCAAACACGTCGGCAGTTTTGCTGCGCTGGAAGACGAGATGTGCGACTTCGCGAGTTCGGGGCTGTCGTCGGGGCACTCGCCGGATCGCCTGGACGCCATGGTCTGGGCTGTCGCCTCGCTGGCGCTGGTGCCGCGCGGGGATGGGCCAAGGATCAGGGTGTTGTGACCTCGTGTCCCGTGCACAGTTGAATTGGATCATATCATGTTCGATCGCTTGAAAGCCTATCTGGCAGCACCCGAGGCGAAGGCGTCGCGCACCGGGCGCGTGCTCGCATTCGAGAGCGGCGGGCGGGCGCGCTGGACGCCGAAGGATTTTGCGGCGCTCGCCCGTGAGGGCTATCTGTCGAATGCCATCGTGCACCGCGCCGTGCGATTGATCGCCGAGAATGCGGCGGCGTGCAGCTTTCTCGTCTTCGACGGTGCGCTGGAACGCGAGGCGCATCCGCTGGCGCAACTCCTGACGCGGCCGAACCCGCGGCAGGATGGCGGGGTGTTCTTCGAGACGCTCTATGCGCATCTGCTGCTCGCCGGCAATGCCTATGTCGAAGCCGTGACGCTCGACACGCAGGTGCGACAGCACGAGGTGCGGCAGCACGAGGTCCGCGAACTCTACGCGCTGCGGCCGGACCGCATGAAAGTCGTGCCCGGCAGCGACGGCTGGGCCGAGGCCTATGACTACAGCGTCGGCGGCCGCAGCGTGCGCTTCGATCAGCAGGCGTCGGGCGTACCGCCGATCCTGCATCTGACTTTCTTTCATCCGCTCGACGATCACTATGGTCTGGCACCGATCGACGCGGCCGCGACGGCGCTCGACACCCACAATGCCTCGTCGAAATGGAACAAGGCGCTGCTCGACAATGCGGCGCGGCCGTCGGGTGCGCTGGTCTATGCGGGACCGGAGGGATCGGTGCTGTCCGAGCCGCAATTCGATCGCCTCAAGCGCGAACTCGAGGGCAATTATCAGGGCGCCGCCAATGCCGGGCGTCCGCTGCTGCTGGAAGGCGGGCTCGACTGGAAGGCGATGTCGCTGACGCCGAAGGACATGGATTTCCTCGACGCCAAGCACAACGCCGCGCGCGAGATCGCGCTGGCTTTCGGCGTGCCGCCGATGCTGCTGGGGATCCCCGGCGACAACACATTCGCGAATTTCCAGGAAGCCAACCGCGTGTTCTTTCGCCAGACCGTGCTGCCGCTGGCGGCGCGCACCGGCAGCGCGCTGGCGCAATGGCTGGCGCCTGCGTTCGGTGACGGCATCCGCATCGACATCGACACCGACCGCGTGGATGCGCTCGCCGCCGATCGCACCGCGCTATGGGAGCGCGTCAGCAGCGCGGACTTCCTGACGCTGAACGAGAAACGCGAAGCGGTAGGCTACGCGCCGGTGGAGGGCGGGGACCGGCTGGGGTAGGGGCCTGACTGCAACGCGTTCTCCAAGCGGTGCGGACGGACCCGCCCGACGTTATGGACAGACGCGAACAGTACTGGAGTGTATTGCGCATTTGTTCACAATCAGGGGTTGAGTTTGACCGTGGGTGTTGCCGTCGCGTGACAGCATTCGGGCCGTGGGCGGCCTAGGATCGCTGACATAATAAGACGACAGACTTGGGAGATTCTCGTGAACAAGATCATTCTGGCAGCTTCGGTTCTCGCCTTGAGCGCAACCTCTGCATGGGCCGCTGATATGGCGCCGCGCCCATACACGAAAGCGCCGGTGATGGTCGATCCCGTTTACAGCTGGACCGGCTGGTATATCGGCGGCAATGTCGGCTACGGCTTCGGTCGCAGCGGAGCCGATACGGTTCTCGATCCGACCAGCAGCTGGGCCATTGAATCGCCTGCTTTCCGCAACGAACTGATCGGCCTCAGCAACCAGCGCTACAGCCCGCAGGGCGTGGTCGGCGGTGGGCAGGTCGGCTACAACTATCAGGTCGGCAGCTGGGTGTTTGGCCTCGAGGCCGATATCAACGCGTCCGGCATGAGCAAGACGATTGCCTTGTCGGGCCTCAATGGTGGCTTCATCACCCGCAATTTCACGGAGACCACCAAGAGCGACTGGTTCGCCACCGTGCGTCCGCGCCTGGGTTACGCGGTGAACAATACGCTGTGGTACGCCACCGGCGGTCTGGCGGTCGGCGATGTGCAGGGCAGCTGGACGCTGCTGTCGAGCAATGGCTACAACAAGACCGGCTCGGGCAGCGAAACCAAGGTCGGCTGGACGGTCGGCGCTGGCGTCGAGCATGCCTTCCAGCCGAACTGGACGGTGAAACTCGAATATCTCTACACCGACCTCGGCAGCATCTCCTATAACTCGACCTATATTCCGGGCAGCACCTTCGCTCCGCCGGGCTTCAACTACCGCGAGAATATCTCGCAGGATTTCACATTCCATACCGTGCGCGTCGGTTTGAACTACAAGTTTGGCAGCCCGGTGGTTGCGCGCTACTGATGACCTGAAATCTTCTCCCGAAAACGCAAGAGCCCGGCCTCGTGCCGGGCTTTTTCTGTGGTAATGCACGGAGCGTGCGGCTCATGTCACATGAATGACGGAGAACGGGACGTATCACCGCTGCCCAGTTGCGCCGGTGGAGAGATCGCGCCGGTTGGGATATGATTGCGCGATGCCCCGCACCTACGTCATTCCTGATCTGCACGGCCGACGCGATTTGCTCGATGCGGCACTGCTGCGGATCGAGACGTATGCGGGCGGCAAGGAAGCCACCATCGTCGTGCTCGGCGACTATGTCGACAAGGGGCCGGACTCGCGCCGCGTCATTGCGCGGCTGCGGGCAGGGGTGGCACCGGGCTTGCGGCTGGCGATGCTCAAGGGCAATCACGATGCGCTGATGGTGGCGGCGCTGCGCGGCGATGTGGCGATGGCAAACTGGATGACGAAAGGCGGCGATACCGCGCTCGCCTCCTATGGCGGCGACATCGCCGATGTGCCGGTGCATGACATCGACTGGCTCGACGGCCGGCCGCTGTGGCACATGGATGCGCATCGCATCTATGTCCATGCCGGCGTCGATCCCGCGCTGCCGCTGGCGCAGCAGGATCCGGTATTGCTGATGACCAAGCGCTATGCGGATGATGACGCGTCCGGCCATGACGCAGGCGAGGGCGCGCGCCATGTGGTGCACGGCCATGACCGCCATGCCGATGGCCCATTGCTGAAACAGGGTCGCAGCAATCTCGACACCTATGCCTGGAAAACCGGGCGGCTGGTGATCGGCGTGTTCGATGACGCGCTGCAGGGCGGGCCGGTGGAGCTGATCGAGATCACCGCGCCGCCGGCGCCGGAGCGCACCGCCACGCCTTGAGGCGGATATGACCTCTTGAACCAAAGACCGTGCTGCGACGCCTAACTGGCAACGCAACTAAACCGGTCCTCCTGTTATGTCGTCTATCATCGAGCTCGTCATCGATATCGCTGTCGAACTCGTCTCCGATTGGACGATAGCGAAATGGCCACTCGTCGGAGAAGCCGTGGGACTGGTCTGTCTTGTGATCGGTGCGCTCGTCGTGGGACTGTCGTCGTCCGGCGCCGACCGCGTCCAGGCGTTCGGCCTGCTGGCCGCGATGGTCATCGCATTTGTCGCTTTGTTGCTCTACCGCGCCTGGCGCCTGCGTCGCGCGGCGGCGACGCCGACCGAGCGATTGCCATGAGCGTGACACCGGCGATGCTCGGCGCCACGACAGACTGAGGGGATGCACTGATGCCGGATTGGATCTTGCCGCTGCTGCTGCTGATCGGAATCCTCGCCGTTCTATATCGCGCCTTCCTGCATACGCCGCGCGCGCCGCCCAGCGGCAGGAACCACGACGAAGGCGTGACCAATTACTGGGACGTCCACCGCGATCGCTGACAGATGGCGGTGCGTATCGCGCTGCGCGTTACGGCTCCCCGCAAGGGCGTCTAGTGCGTGGTTTGCGCCGCGACCCAGTCGGGATCGATGCGGGTCGCCTCGGCGATATCGTTGAGTGCGCCTTCGGCATCGCCGGTGACGCGTTTCTGCACGCCGCGGTAATACAGCGCCTTGGCATTGTCGGGCGTGTGCGTCAGCACGGCATCGAAATCGGCGATAGCGCGTAGCGGCTCGTGCTTGTCGATCAGGGCCGCGCCGCGGTTGAACAGATAGAGCTCGGACTCGGGGTTGAGCTTGATGGCCATGCTGAAATCGGCGATGGCGCGGTCGAGATCGTTCCGCATGTGGTGGATGACGCCGCGGCTGTTATAGGCGCTGGGATAGTCCGGGCTGATCCGTATCGCTGTCTCGAAATCGGCGATGGCGCGGTCCCTGTCGCCCTTGTCGTCAAAGGTGCGGCCGCGCCAATAGACTGTCACGGCATTGGTGGGATCGAGACGGATCGCTTCGCTGTAATCGGCGATGGCCCGGCCGAGATCGTGCTTGTCTTTCCAGGCCCGGGCGCGGCTCTCATGGGCGGAGGCGTCGTCCGGCGCGAGGCGGATCGCGGCATCGAAATCCGCGATGGCCTGGTCGGGCTTGGCGGTGTCGAACCAGATGCTGCCGCGGTCCTTGTAGAAGTCTGCATCGTCGGGCCGCAGCCGAATGGCGGCGCTGAAATCGGCGATGGCCCGGTCATACACTTTCATGACCTGCCAGAGGTGGCCGCGCATGGCGTAGCCCGATGCGTCGTCCGGCTCGAGTCGGATGGCGGCGTCAGCGTCGGCGATGGCTGCATCCGTTTCGCTATAGGTCTCATGCAAGAGCGAGCGGCTGCGATGCAGCGCCGCCAGATCGCCGCCGCGGTAATAGTCGAGCCCGATGGCGCGGTCGCAGGCCTCCATCGCCTTTGTGCCGCGGCCTTTCAGGCAAATGGCATAATCGCCGCCCGGGCCGGCCAGTGTGGCGGCCGTGGCATAAGTCGGCGTCGCGGCGGCACTGGCCGCCAGCGCCATTGCCATCAGCGTGCTGCAAAACGGCAGGCGCAAGGATAGGCGCAAGGACAGGCCAGATCGTGCGTTCGGGTGCATGTGTCGTGCTCGGATGGCGAGGGAGCCGGGACGGCGTTGCTGCTTGGTCGGCGGCGTCAGCCAAAAGGTTCGACGGCGCGCGAACGCGGCAGCGGGGCGCGCAAGATGGAAGTGACAATCGCCATGGATGACCTGATCCGCATTTTCACCGAGCGCGGCGACCTCGCGCACCTCGCTCTGTTTCTGTGGGCGAGCGTCGCCAGCGCCGCGGCTCTGTTCGCGCTGCGCGAACTCGCCGGCGCCTCGCGCCGCTTCGACGAATTCGTGCGGCAGCTCGCGCGCTTCAACCGCCGTGCGCATCGCCGCCACCGCATGCGCGACGACACCGATGACATCTGAAAGGGATCATCCATGGACAGTCTGCACGACGTGATGCGTTCGATCCGCCCGGAGACGAAAGCGGGCAAGGATCATCTGAGTGTCTTCAGAGAATTTCTCGCCCATCTCGATCAGTTGCAGCGCAAGGCGCTAGCTTCGAGGCCGCGGGTGAAGCCGGCGGCGCGACGGAAGCCGCCGCGGCGCGCGAAAGTGTAGTTCGTTTTTCTTCCCCTCTCCCCCAGCACGGCGCAGCCGTGCGCAGTGGGAGAGGGTGCCCGAGCGTAGCGAAGGCGGGAGAGGGCGCCGCAAGCGACGTCGCGTGTCGCGCCCCCTCTCCCTGACCCTCTCCCGCCTTCGCGTGGCTGCGCCACGCGCGGGGGAGAGGGGACACTGCTGTCTGAGCGAAGTCACGACATCACGATCTCAAAGCTTCCATTCCCCCGCATCCTGCGAGGCCGCCGATGCATGCCCCGTTGCCATCTCCCTGGCCATCCCCCGCGCGCCTCGCACTCACGCCGGACGGCGTGATCGAGGGCTATGCCTCGCTGTTCGGCGAGATCGACCAGGCGCGCGACATGGTGATGCCCGGCGCCTTCACGCAGACGCTGAAGCAGCGGGGCTTGCGAAAAATCCCGATGCTGTTCCAGCACGATCCCTCGGAGCCCGTCGGCGTCTGGCTCGAGATGAAGGAAGACCTGCGCGGATTATGGGCGCGGGGCCGGCTGATCCCGGATGTGACGCGCGCCCGCGAATTGCTGGCGCTGCTGCAGGCCGGCGCCGTCGACGGATTGTCGATCGGCTATCGCACCCAGCGCGGCCAGATCGAGCCGAAGACGCGGGTGCGCAAACTCTATCAGGTCGATCTCTGGGAAGTCTCCATCGTCACATTCCCGCTGCTGAACGGCGCGCGGGTGAGCGCCGTGAAGGAGGCGCCGCGCTCGCGCCTGCGCGATCAGGCCGAGCGCGACTGGACCCAGCTCACCGGCCAACACGTCATCGACTCATATCGCACCGGTTTGAGCGGCGCCGCGGATGCACCGGCGCCGATCATCCGGCGCGGGCGCAAAGCGGGCGGACCTGTCGAGGCCTGTTCGCTGCGCGCCCGCGCCGATCGCAAACGCGCGCTGCACGGCGTCGCCGCCCACGCCCGGTTCGCCGGGCGCTGAGGACAACGCGCCGCGCCGCGATGCGCGCTCAGAACAGTTTGTTGACCGTCACCGTGATCGCCTGGGCCTGGGTCCGCGCGGCGGCAGTGCCGACCATGGTGCCCTGGTTGGTGGTGCCGCCGGTGCCGTTCGGATTGGTGAACGGGCTCGCATAGTTCGCGGTGTTGTTTTCGGTCATGGCGAACATGTAGTTCACATCCACGAACCAGGTCGGATCGAGGAAGTAGGTGGCGCCGACCATGGCGGCGCCGCCGAGCACCCAGCTCTTGCTGGTCAGGTTGATCGGCGCGCCGGAGACGTCGGTGCGGATGCCGTTGAGGTCGGCGAAGCCGATCAGGCCGTTGAGGTCGGTGCGGACCCGGGTCAGCGTCGGGCCGGCGCCGAGATAGACGAAGCCGCGGTCGAACGCATGGCCGATGAAGGGCACGAACGTCATCTGGTGATCGATATGGATCTGGTAGGACTGCACCAGCGCGTTGCCGGTGAACGGCACCACCGTGCTCGTGCCGGTCGGCGTGAACGATCCCACCTGCGGCAGCAGCGCCGCGCGGATGTTGGAACTGGCACCGAGATAGCTGTAGCCGAACTTGGCGCCCCACAGCCAGTCGCTGCCGGAGAAACGGGAGAAGTAGCCGCCCTGCGCCGAGAAGGCGATCTGCGCACGGTCGTCCGGATACAGCGTCGCCGGGCCGGCGGCCGATCCCGAGGAGGTCAGCACGCCGTTGGTGAAGACGTTCGACGTCCCCACCGCATAGACATTCTGGGTGCCGAAATCGAGCGTATTGGCGCTGCCGCCGATGCCGACGAAGAAGCCGGAGTGCGGCACCCACGAGGTCTCGGCCGGCGGCAGCCGCGGCGCCTTGACGGTCACATCGGCCGCTTGCGCGGCTCCGGCCGCGACCAGGCCGGCGAGCATTCCAGTCATGGTGATGTTGCGCATGTCGTTCCCCCCTTTGCGGCGGGGCGAATCCCCGCTTGCAGCAGCCTAGGCAGAGCGGGGAAGGCGGGTCTGTGCCATTCCGCACAGTTCCGCCGCGTCCGAGACAAGTGACCTCGATCATCGCCAATCAACGCCGCGCGAGGACTACGACGAACTGCGCAACACGTTCGAGGAATTCAAGTCCGCCAATGACGAGCGCATCGCGCGGATCGAGCGCGGGCGCGGCGACGTGCTGCTGGAGGAGAAGGTCGATCGCATCAACCAGGCGCTCGGCGCCGTGAGCGCCGGTGTCGCGTTTCGCCGCAAATCTGAAAACCGTGTGAGGACCTAGTGCAGCTCGTTACGCGGGATCGGCAGGTGCAGTTGCGCCGCGCGTTCCTCACGATCCTGCTTGCGGAATTCACGCTCGCGCCGCTCGAAGGCGAGCATCTGTTCGTTCGCCTGTTGCAGGAACTGGTCGTATTTCGTCATCGGTGGTTGCGCATGTTTCGTCATCGCCAACTCCGTGTGTGTCACTTTACCGGAATACCGAACCACAACGCCGTTCAGGCTAGCGGGTTCACTGCTCCAGATCAAATTTCACTTCGCGGACCCGCATTAGTCGGAAAGAGGCGTGGCCCGAAAGAGGATTTCTAATAAATGGCAGGCTCACCTCGGACGAGATTTGTCTCTATCGAGTTCCAGGGACAACAAATTTAGCTTTGCTTTAGCGAGAACGACATTCATCTTCTTTAGTGCATCAATCTTGAGATCGTCCATGTAATCACCGAATGCTTTGTCGACATCAGGAAGATAATGCGCTTTCCCGTGTTCGAACGTTCTGAATTTTCCTTCCGCCAATCCGGTTCGATATGTGGTTTTCAATCGTTCGAGCGCTACGGTTACGTCGTCCATTTCGCCGGCCCATTTGGTGAGGCTGTGCCTGCCGCCTAGGTCGATCTTGTGGATGATGTCGCCATCTCTATTTCGTATTGCGCCAGTTCTTATTGCTTCCGATGTCTGGTCTACTGCTATTGCGAAATTCTCTTGAGAGATTTCGTTGACAAATGAGGTGCGAAAAGCGGGGCGATCAAACGCCATGCCGTATAGGCGAATTTTCGGCAGGTCCGGATTGGCAGAGATTGTGTAAGTGAGGATAAGCGTCGTAATTCCGAGTCCCGCTGATATGATCCCCAGCGCATCTGCTAATTTGCTGGCGTCATTCGTCATGCGCCACCAAATGCAGGAAACGCAAACAACTCCGCAAAGCAGAATTATCGCCGTCCGATATTTATCGATGACGTACATAAAATCCTCCTCATGGAAATTCCTTCGGCGGAAATACAATTACAAATTGTTAGATTAAATCTCTACGTGATCAAGCGTTATTCATCAGCTTACCGCTCCGGCCTCGGCTTGCTGAAGCGATATGACTGCGGCAGTTTGAGTTGCGGCAAGTCTGCCGGCTTGTCCGGATAGTGAAATTCGCTGCCGCGCAGCCAACGCCCCTGAAAGTGACTCCAGAATAGAATGGCGTCCATCTGCCAGGTGAATTCGAAGACACACCAGCGGCCGTTGCCGCCGATCCTTTCCCCGGTGGGATTGAAGGGAATGCCATTGAGCTTGCAGATCTCGTCGATGTCGAACCAGTTCTCGCGCACATAGGTGTCTTCGAGTGCGACGTGGAAAGGCCGGTGCGGCTTCCATCGATGCTGGCCCGCGCCGCGCGGATAAAAACCGTGCCGCTTCATCAGAAATTCCGGCAGCCGCGCGATGGCTTTGGCGATGCGCCGGGCTTCGTCGGATGTCAGCTTGCCGTGGCCGAAACTGTATTTCTGCAGATCGTCGCGACTGTAGACCCAGGCGACCGTGATGCCATTGGCATCGACCACGCGAAAGCTCTCGGCATTGTCGCTCTCGACCCGCCACGGTGGGGGAAAACGTCTCTTTTGGCCCTCTGACAGCATAAGAACAAAATAAGAACATTGTGGCTGAGCGGTCAACCCGGCGCGGCGGCATTCACCCCCGAAAATTCAGATTTCCCAACGCGTTACGGCATCGCTGTACCGCTCCATCACTCATGTCTTACCAGGAGAAGCAGATGACCTTCGACCACAACCAGAGCGCGCCCGAAATCAAGGCCGGCATTCCCTCCGGCGATGCGCAGGAGGTCTATGAGGCGATGATGCGCACCTTCGAGGACTTCAAGTCCGAGAACGATGCGCGCCTCGCCAGTATCGAGAAACGATCAGGCGACGTTCTCGTCGAGGAGAAGGTGGCGCGCATCGACGCGGCACTGGATGCGCATCAGCACCGGCTCGATCAGCTTTTCCTGAAGGGCGCGCGGCCCGCACTCGCTGCGGACAGCGCCGCGCGCCCCCAACCTTCCGAACACAAGTCGGCCTTCAATGCCTATGTGCGATCCGGCGAGAGCGAGGGCCTGCGCGCCATCGAGACCAAGGCGATGTCGGTCGGCTCCAATGCCGATGGTGGCTATCTGGTGCCGGAGGAAACCGAGACGGAGATTGGAGCGAGACTCAAGGATCTGTCGCCGATGCGTTCGATCTCGTCGTTGCGGTCGATCTCCGGCGGCATCTATCGCAAGCCGTTCATGACCGCGGGCCCGGCCACCGGGTGGGTCGGTGAAACGGCGGCACGGTCGCAGACCACGTCGCCGGTGCTCGACGAACTGGCATTCCCGGCCATGGAGCTTTACGCCATGCCGGCGGCCACCGCGACGTTACTCGACGATTCCGCCGTCAATATCGACGAATGGCTGGCCGGCGAGGTCGAACTCGTCTTCGCGATGCAGGAGGGGGCGGCCTTCGTGAACGGCGACGGCAACAACAAGCCGAAGGGCTTTCTTGCCTACTCGACAATTGCCAACGCGTCATGGAGCTGGGGCAATATCGGCTATGTGCCGAGCGGCGCGGCTGGTGCTTTCCCGAGCGAGAATCCATCGGATGTGCTGGTGGATCTCATTTATGCCCTGCGCTCCGGCTATCGCCAGAATGCGACTTTCGTGATGAACCGGAAGACGCAAAGCTCCGTGCGCAAATTCAAGGATTCCACCGGCGTCTATCTGTGGCAGCCTCCGGCGGTGGCCGGCGGCAAATCAAGCCTCATCGGCTTTCCCCTGCTCGAAGCCGAGGACATGCCCGATGTCGCCGCAAGCTCGCTCTCCATCGCCTTCGGCGATTTCCGCCGGGGATACCTGATCGTGGACCGCCAGGGCGTGCGCGTGCTGCGCGATCCCTACAGCGCCAAGCCCTATGTGTTGTTCTACACGACCAAGCGGGTAGGGGGCGGGGTGCAGGATTTTGACGCGATCAAGCTGCTCAAGTTTGCGGTGAGTTGAGGGGCGAATAAGCTAATCTCAGAAACTTTGGGCATTCGCGCAACTACTGATTGCTTATCTGCCCCGTCGCTATAAGGTCATCGATATTTTAGAAATGATAGTCCGGGGGCTTGATGACCCTACGATTGATTATGGCGGTTATTCTTTTCAGTGCTTTTGGGGGAGCGCAGGCAAGCTCTCAAAATATCCAATCCAGGCCGGCGCCAAAAGGCCGAGTCGAGCTTGCCAGCAATAAGTTGTCGAACACCTACCTCACTCGATTGGGCAAGGGTAGGAAGGCCCAGATAAAACGGTTGCGGCTGGAGCGAGTTCTAAAAGACTACGATCGCTCCAAGGTCGTTTCTAAATCTACCGGGGAACCTCGGTCGAAAGTATTTCGCGACCTCGTGACGGGGTCATCTACGGGACCGATTACAAGCTCATTGGCGAAGCCATTAGTTTCCAAGTCCGATTCAGTTGGCCTCGACAAGTTGGCGCCTGAAGATTCTCCCGTATTCAGAGAGAATGTCAGAGCGGCGCTGACCAACGAGAAATCAAATGGATTTGCAAGGATTTGGCGAGGAGAAAAGGTTGATCGGCCAGACATTTATCCGGACGCGGTACTCATCCGCGGCGAAGGGATCTGCACTGGAACGTTGATAACTCCAAACCATGTTCTATCGGCTGCTCACTGTTATTGCGATAAAGTAAGTGCTGATGTGACGGTTGGATTGAGCTTAGAGATCGTATCGCAGAGCGCGCAAATCGACTTAGCAAAGTCGAAGACAAATATAGCATGCAACCTTTTGGATACTGCATCCAAACAGCTGGTGAACCTCAATAAGGGAGATCTGGCGCTCTTTAAACTCAAGACTCCGATCCATGGAGTGAAGATACGAAAGATCGCCACCGAGGAACTCATCCGTCGCACAAAACTCGTGAGAGCTGTCGGCTTCGGAAGGATTGCAGCGGGCACTGCCGGCGTAAAGTTTGCGATAGATATTCCAATTGCTTCCTATGACTGCACTGAGCCACAGTATCGCACCGGCGCTTACAGTTGTGCCGAAGGCGACGAACTGAACGCTGCAGGTCTGAATCGAGACACCTGCGAAGGCGATAGTGGCGGCCCAACATACGTTCTCGGTGAGAGTGTGAATTTGTATCTCGCGGCGGTTACGTCTCGGTCTATTAGACCGGACTCTGCCTGTGGCAGTGGTGGCATTTACGTAAAGCTAACGACGAAGAAAGTCAGGGACTGGCTCATCGCCAGCGGTGTGCCAACGAGCGCTTTTGCTCAATAGCGGGGGGAAGAAAATGAAGATTGTATCGGTAATTGGTGTTGTCGCCGTATCTGTCCTGTTGAGCGGCTGCACCACCGGCGAAATCATTGATCAGACTCAAAGGACCTGCAAATGGGTTCCGACAGTGAATCTAGTCACAAAGTCGGTGACTGCTCTCACTGGTTTACCCCCAGGCGTAGGCGTTGGTATTGAAGTCGGACAAGCGGTGGTCGCTGCCATATGCGAAGCGGCCGCGAAGCAAAAGCCGGGTCGATCACTGCCCTTGGTCGCGATTGGTACCAAGCGGCTGCCACTTGAGGGATACAGAGCGCCTTAGCGCGATAGGAAGCACGCCGGATTCTTCTCGTGCGGTTCAACGCCGAACTCGGAAGTGTGTCTTAAGGTCACGTCCATTTTCCTATGGTGAAATCGCAGGGCGGTTGGCGCGGGCGACGTGCCGTCGTCCGCCGCTTGCTCTTTTGTTGGAGCATGATCCCTCGACAAACGAATTCGTTTGTCGGCGAAAACCGGGAAGCCACTTTTCGGGATCGTGCTCTATGGTTCAGCAATAGCGGTAGTTGCAGCCAAATTGCTGGCGGCCAACAAGCAGCTCCGGCGGCGCGCCATAGTGGCTGTAGTAATAGGAAACCTGCGGCGGGCCGAAATAACGGTGAACCTGAAGCGGACCGGCGCCCTGGGGCGCATAGGTGATGATCTTGTCGAATGGCGGGGATTCGACGGCAAGGTAACGCCCGCGGCCAGCGAGCGGTGCCGGCTCTACCACCTGACCATGGCCATAGCGCGAAGTGCCCGAGAGATCGGCGGCTGCCGCCGGCAGCGTCACAGCAGCAGCGATGCAGGCGAAGGCGAGCTGGCGCAGCACGACGGGCATTCCTTCTGATCAGCGCGTCACTGCGCGAGAGTGATGGCGACGGTTGTGCGATGGATGTTTGCCAGAAAGAGCTTGTGTGAGGCTGATCTGACGTGCGCGGCGTGTATCGCAGACATGCCGGATGTCGCCGCAGGCTCGCTCTCCATCGCCTTCGGCGATTTCCACAGGGGATACCTGATCGTGGACCGCCAGGGCGTGCGCGTGCTGCGCGATCCCACCAGCGCCAAGCCCTATGTGCTGTTCTACACGACCAAGCGGGTCGGCGGTGGCGTGCAGGATTTTGACGCGATCAAGGTTCTAAAGTTTGCGGTGAGTTAGTTCTATGCCTGACCCGCTGCACTTCCACCCTTTGCAAAGCGAGCGGCTAAATCTGCCGCTTGCTTTGGGCTCTTTATAAGTTCGGTGGTGTCCCCGTTCCTCCAGTAAAGGTCTTCGCCGAGATAAGAAAGACTTGATTGTGAGGGTACGGTGATTACTATCAAACCTAGTCCGTAAAAAGAATTGTAGTCCATATTTGAAAGAACGCTATCTCGAAGACCAGATGTGAGGTCGGATTTTCTGATTCCGTCCCTCCACTTTGAGAAATACTGCTCGACAGTGATGCCAAGCCGGGTCGCTTCTCTGTTGACACCAACGACGTAGCGCTTACCTATTTTCTTAGGATCGATTTTGTCGATTGCTTTGCATCGCTCTGCGTCCGCAGGTTTATCCGTTACACCGATTAAAATCTTTCCAACACCTCGAGGGCCGATGTTTGCTACCGCGCATATCGTCTTCAGAACCTTACTCACGATATCGGGGTCTTCGCCGCCATTTTCAACTAGCGTCAATAATCCCTGTTTGAGCTCATAATTCGCGAGTTCAATCTCTGACCTGCGGATTACGGCTTCAATATCGACGACCGTGTGATCTGAATATATTAGCTTTGCTAGATCTTTCTCTTTGACAAATTTGGACTGAATAACCCCCTTAACGGTGTCGATGTTCTTGCGTCTCTCTTCGGGAGATGTGCCCTTTTGACCTGTCTGAATCCTGGTCGCGATTTTATTGAGCGCATCTTTTGCGCCAGAATAATCCGCCAACTTGTTCCCGCCACCCACCATTATTTCATGAAATGCGATTAAGATCGCCGCAAAAACAGACGGAAAGGCATTGTTGTTCGGTTTGTCAAAGATGAGGTTACGAAGCTTTGAAGCGGGGACGACGGCGCATACCTTCATTAACTCATCGATGCAAAATTTGATTTCATCAGTGGCTTTCTGAGCGCCATAGACTTCAAGCGCGTCAAGTATGCGCTGTGAGCTTGGTTCGTCTTTAGTGTAAAGCTGGTCCAGCGCGACCTTCGATCGCTCAATCAATTCAGCTCCAACGATACAAGCTAGTATGTCCGCCACGCACTGTTCATCGAGGCTGTCACGCAAATCCGTGGACCGCAGAATGCCATGAGCGACCCAGAATACCTCATCGGCCTTCACTTCGTAGCCGTGGTTCGACATTGGAAGATCGATGCTGATTGATGGCATATCATGAAGTGCAAGAACGTCTTTTGAAACGTCACCACGCAGCAAGCACGACAAATTTCTCACCGCGGATGAAAAGTCATTCTGAACACCAGATTGTCGACGTTCTTGATCGCTCAGTCGGTGGCCGTAAGTATTGATTCTATCGAAGACATCATTGACCTCGCTTTCGGTTGTGTTCCTCATAATCGACAAAGCGAGTGAATAATCCAAGATCGTCGATACCTCTTTGGCATTGATGAACTCCGAGTCTTTCGGAATTACAAAAGCGCCCTCTGATGCCGCTGTCTTTGCGGTCGGAAAAAGATCGACGTTGAAGTAGCGACTGTCGGGAAGCGCGAATGAGTTTTCCACAAAGGAGACGATTGAGTGCAGGCGTTGAAGGCCGTCGATTATTTCATAAGAGCCAGGCTCGCCCTCGCGTTCGGCGAGCAAAATAGCGGGCACTGGATATTTCTTTAGGAGAGACTCAATGAGCTTCTGCTTTTCTTCTAAGGTCCATACAAGCTTCCGTTGATACCGACGGTTCACAAACAGCTTATTTTCCCGATACCACGCATAAACGGTTTGAATTGAAGTTGGTTGTGACGCGAGGTCGGCCATGAGTTTTTTTGCCTATTGAGGAGGGCGGGCAGCAATTTTAGATTGCAGTAGTTGGTTCTGAATGTCTATGTTGTCATCAAAACTTGATCTGAATTTCGATCTAACGACACCCGAGAGCCGATCAACTCAATCGGCATCGCTGTCGGCGTTTCCGCCGGCACCATGCGGCGGCTCGCGGCGTGGTGGGGGAAAAACAGTAGGGTGGGTTAGACGCACTTCGCCATAACCCGCCATTCGTCCATCCGAGGTCGCAGTCGGTGGATTACGCGCTGCGCGCTAATCCACCCTACAGGCTATTTGCTGGCTTTGAGTTTGCTCTGATTTTCGATCGCATCGCAAGCCACGCCGCCACCCAAGACAATCCCCAGCTCGCCAGAAACGGCCCCCACGGGCGGGACTAAGAAAAATGTACGGGACGAGGGCCAAAGAAAAAACACGAGCGTCGTGATCGTCGATAGGACCCAGGTCACGTGCATCCACGGACCACGTCCCGTCCAGAGCGCGACGATTGTCGGAATAAAGCTGATCAGCAAGACGATGAGGACAATGACCGGCATTTTGATGGGTTCGCCACGTTGGGAATTCGCACTGTTGCACAAGTAGCCCGCATCGTCCCCGGATCACAGTCAGAACGTCATCGTTGGCCGTTGAATGGCATCGTCGAATGTCTGGAGGTCTGATGTCTCCATCCCCCTTCGCCCAGCGCCCCGCGCGCGGCTTCTCTCCGGAAGCAATCGAGCATATGCGCCAACGCTACGAGGACACCGACGAGACGCAGGCGTCCATTGCGGCAGACTTCGGCATCCATAGCAAAACGCTTCGGACGCTGGCGCGCGAACAGGGCTGGAAGCTGCGCAAGGATCGGCCGCCGCGCGATCTGCCCGAAGCCATCCGCCTGAACCTGTTGGCCGATCAGGCGGTGGGTGCTGCAGCCAGCGAAGCGTCGCCCGATCCCGCGATGGTGCCGACGCCCGACGAGGCAGCCGTGTCACCAAATATTGCCGCGAGGCTGGAGCAGGCGGTGGAGAAGGAATTGCGCAAGGTCGAAGCCCTGCGCAATGAATTCGGCAATCCTGCGCATCGCAGCATCGAAGCCGAGCGGACGGCGCGGACGCTGGCCACGCTCACGGAAACCCTGTTCAAGGTGCGCCGGCTCCGCGAGCCGGGCCAAGCGGGCGCCATTGCCGATGACGACATGCCAGCCGATCTCGATGGATTCCGTTGCACGCTTGCGCAGCGCATGGAGGCGTTTGTCCGCAGCCGGGCTGACGGAGAGCTTCCTGCAGAGGCTGAGCCTGCAGACGCAACTGCGCCTGCATCATGATTTCGCATGTTTCGCGCATCCGCATCAGGAATGCGGCGCGACCGGTAACAATGGCGGGCCGTGGACGACCTGGCTGATGCTGGGCGGTCGCGGTGCCGGCAAGACGCGCACCGGCGCCGAATGGGTGCGGGCGCTGGTGCATGGCACGCGGCCTTATGCGGATCATGCCTATGGCCGCATCGCATTGGTGGGCGAGACTGCGCATGCTGCCCGCGAGGTGATGGTGGAGGGCGAGTCCGGTCTGCTGCGGGTGTGCCCGCGCAATGAGCGGCCGACATGGACCGCAACGCGCAAGCGGCTGGAATGGCCGAATGGTGCGGTGGGCGAGGTGTTCTCTGCCGACGAGCCGGAGAGCCTGCGCGGCCCACAATTCGAGGCGGCGTGGTGCGACGAACTGGCGAAGTGGCGCTATGCCGAAGCGGCATTCGATACGCTGCAATTCGGATTGCGGCTCGGCGCGCGGCCACGGCAATTGATCACCACGACGCCGCGTCCGCTGCCTGTCATCAAGCGGCTGCTGGTCGATCCGCGCACGCGGGTGACGCGGGCGCCGACGGTGGCCAACAAGGATTATCTGTCGCCCGCCTTTCTCGACGCGGTGGTCGGCCGCTATGCCGGCACGCGGATGGGGCGGCAGGAGCTCGATGGCGAGTTGATCGAGGACCGGCCGGATGCGCTGTGGTCGCGGGCGCTGATCGAGGCGTGCCGCGTGACGGAGCCGCCGGCGCTGTCGAAAATCGTGGTGGCGATCGATCCACCGGGCACCTCGCGCAAGGGCGCGGATGCCTGCGGCATCGTCGCGGTCGGCCGCGCCGAGAGCGGCTGGTTCTATGTGCTGGAAGATGCGTCTGCTGCCGGCATGTCGCCATCCGCCTGGGCGAGCAAGGCTGTGGCGCTGTATCGCCGGCTCAATGCCAACAACATCGTCGCCGAAGTGAATATGGGCGGCGAGATGGTGCGCGCGGTGCTGCGCGAGGTCGATCACACGGTGCCACTGAAGGAAGTGCATGCAACGCGCGGTAAATATCTGCGCGCCGAGCCGGTGGCGGCGCTCTATGAGCAGGGCAAGGTGAAGCATGTCGGCTGTTTCCCCGATCTCGAAGACGAGATGTGCGACTTCGGAGTCGAGGGACTGTCGAGCGGGCGTTCACCTGACAGACTCGACGCCATGGTGTGGGGCATCACCTCGCTGATGAGCAATTTCACCAGCGGCGGGCCGCGCATACGGCTGTTGTGACAATCGGGCGAAGTCACGGAACCATTTCCCCGCTGCCGTCGTTACCTCCATTCACGCAAGCTTTGGGAGAACGACAATGAGACTGACCGAACGCGTCGCGTGTGCGGCCGTGATTGCCGTGCTGGGATCCTTTGCGGGATCGGCGGCCCAGGCTGACCAGACCTTCACGGGGGTCGTCACCATCCTCGATCGCACCACCAGCGAAGTGGTGATCAAGCAGGCGCCGGCTGGCGAGACCGTCGGCGCCAATACGCCGGGCGCGGTGGAGAAATTCAGGCTGCGCACGGTTCCGGAGTCGCTGCATGCCGGCGAGCGCGTCACGGTGACCTATACCGAGAGCAATGGCGTCAAGACGATCAGCAATGTGACCGAGAAGAAGGACTAGCCGATACGGGCGCATGGGCTGCTGCCGCAGGCGATACTGCTGCATGGGACCATGCGCCCGGAATTCCTGGTGCGGACAGGGTCAATCCTTCAACACGAATTTCTTGCGCAGTTCCACGGCCACTTCGTCGGCGAGCTGCTGCGCATAGGTGGCGTGTTTCGGCGCGGTGATCACCATCGGCCGCCAGCCGAGCAGGGCATCCCTGCGTACCGACACATAGACGCCGCCGACAACAATGCGCTGGGCGATCATTTCCTCAAGTTCGGCTTCGGTCTTTTCTTCTTTTCCCATAACCGGCTTCCCGTGATGCTCTGAAGCACCCCTCTAGCTAGGGAGGCGTTTCGGAAATGCAGTTCACAAGAATGAGAGACGCCACTATCACAATGTCGCAGGCAATGCTGTCGCATGACAATGCTGTCGCAGGAAAATGCTGTCGCAGTCTGAAGCCTCCGTGGCCGGCGCGCCTGTTCCGCGCGGCGCTCAGCAATAGCCGTAATAGCCGCAGCCATAGGGCGCGCGGCTGAAGATCGTCTCGGACGGGGTGCCGTAATAGTTGCGGTAATAATAGGAATTCGGCTTGCCGTAATAGCCATGCACGATGGAGGAGATATCCACCTCCGGCGCATATTGCACGATCGGCTCTTCCATCGGCTTTTCGTCCTTGACCACCACCACGCGGCGGCTCTTCACCACCGGCTCGTCGAACAGGCGGCCGATGCGGCCCTGGCCGGCCATGTCAGCGGCCTGCGCGCCCGCGATCAGGGCAGCGGTTGAAATGGCCACGGAAACGGCAAGAGTGAGCAGGCGCAGCATGTCGGAGATCCCCATGATTCGCGGATCATAGCGGAGAACCTTTCACGGATCTTAACGACACCTGCCTTGCGCGGCGCTGGCCTGCGCAGCGTTGCCTGAACGGCGCCTGCGATCAGAGCGGCGTGCCCCAGGCGCGCGCCGTCTGCAGGATCCAGTCGCGATACAGCGTCAGCGGCGTCACGCCGGTGAGGCCGCCGCAGCCGGCGGCGTTCTTCGCGCCGGTGGACCACGACACCACGCCGATCACGATGTTGCGGCCATTTTGCTGTTGCAGCACGGGCCCGCCGCTGTCGCCGGTGCAGGCGCCGAGGCCGTCGCGTGTGTTGTCGGTCGCGGGATCGACCAGTCTTATCTGCAATTTGCCGGGATGGCTGGTGGAGGTGAGCTGCGCCGCGCGCACGGTGCCGCCGCTCTTGCCGTCGCCGCGCGCGGCCACGCCGATGCCGGCCACGAGATAATTCTGCCCGGCCGCGAAGGGCTCGGTGGGCACGCCGAGCGGCAGCGCGGTCTTGCCGGGCAGGGGATCTGCGAGCTGCAGCAGCGCCACATCGGCGCTGGCGCGATGCGCCTTGATGCCTTCCGCATTGAACTGGGGATGATCGGCGACGCGCTTCACCGCCAGCAATTGCGGCTGCCGCTGGGCGTCATAGAGCACGATCTTGTAACTGGCGCCGGGCGTCACGCAATGCGCCGCCGACAGCACCAAAGTCGGCGCGATCAGCGCGCCCGAACAGAAATTGCCGCGCGAGCCGACAATGGTGATCACCGCGCGGCCGATTTCGTCATCGCGCACGCTGGCGCCGCCGACGAGGGCAGAGGCGGGAATTGAGATGAGCGATGCAAGCGCAATGCTGGCAATGGCGAGAGAGCGCCGCGTCACGCGTGTGCGCGGCGGCATGCGGGAACCTGTCTGAATCATGGGGGGATGTCAGCCCCGCGGACCCGCGATGTCAATTCCCTGATTGGTCACACGAGCCTCCCGGAGATCCCCATGTCCGCCATTCTGCTGGTGCCGCCGGCAAGCGAACCGCTGTCGCTTGCCGAGGCCAGACAATTTCTGCGTGTCGAGCACGCCGACGATGACGCTGTTATCACCGCGCTGATCGCCGCCGCCCGCGCGCATGTGGAAGCGCTCACACGCCGCGCGCTGCTGACGCAGACCTGGCGGTTCGTGCTGGATGCGTGGCCGGCGAATGGGCGCATCGCACCGCGCATCGGCCCGCTGCAGACGCTGCTCGCGGCGCGGATGTTCGATGCGAGTGGCGTCGCGCATGCGCTGGAGGTCGAGAGTTTTGTCGTCGACACCGCAGCCAATGTCATCGCGGCACCGTGCTGGACGCTGCCCGCACCGGGGCGCAGCGTCGCCGGCATCGAGCTCGATGTGATCTGCGGCTTCGGCGCGGTTGCGAGCGACGTGCCGGCGGATCTCATTCATGCGCTGAAGATGCTGCTGGCGCATTGGTATGACAATCGCGGGCTTGTCGGCAGCAGCGGCGGTGCTGCGACGCAGCCCGCAGGCCTGCACGCGCTGATCGCGCCGTATCGGGGGCTGTCGCTATGATCGATCCCGGACGGTTGAAGACGCGCCTGGTGATCGAGGCGCCCGATGAGGCCGATGACGGGCAGGGCGGCGTTACGCGCAACTACAGCGCCGTCGCGACCGTTTGGGCCGCGGTGCTGCCGGCGCGCATGACGCACGAAGTCGAGGCCGATGCCGACGGCGCGCTGGTGCATCTGCGCATCATCCTGCGCAGCGGCTTCGCGCTGACCCTGCGGCATCGCTTCATCGACGGCGCGAAAATTTACCGCATCACCGCACTGCGCGAGATCGACGAGCGGCGGTTTGTCGAGATCGATGCCGAGTGGCGCATCGACTGACGTTTACCCTCCCCTGAAGGGGAAGGGTCGTCACGTGCATAGCACGTGGCGGGGTGGGGTGAATGTTCATCGACGATGCTTGTGGCTTCACCCCACCCCGATGCTCGCTGACGCTTCGCATCGACCCTCCCCCTTCAGGGGAGGGTAAAAAGAGGGATCATCCCATGCCCGCAGCCCAAGCTGGTGCCAGTGTCGCCTTGCGCGCGGCGATCTTTGATGCGCTCAAGGCCGACACGGCGCTGGGTTTCGCGCTCGGCGGTCACCGCGTCTATGACGAGCCGCCGGCCAATGTCGCCTTTCCCTATGTGACCCTCGGCGATGCGCGCATCGTCGATGTCTCCGCCGATGACGGCAATGTGCAGGAGCATCAGCTCACGCTGCATGCCTGGTCGCGGCAGGGCGGCCACAAGGAGGCGCATGTGATCACCGGCGCGCTGCTGCAGGCGCTGGATGATGCGCCGCTGACGCCTGATGGCCATCGGCTGGTCAATCTGCGCTTTGCCATCGCCGATATCCGGCGCGAGGCCGACGGCCGGACCTATCACGCCGTGGTGCGGTTTCGCGCCATCACCGAACCAGAGGATTAAAGGAGCACGCGATGGGCGCACAGAAGGGCAAGGATCTGCTGATCAAGCTTCATAACGGCACGACGTTCGTCACGGTGGCGGGGCTGCGCAGCCGGCGCATCGCCTTCAATGCGGAGATCGTCGACATCACCCATGCGGAGTCCGTCGATCGCTGGCGCGAGCTGCTGGCCGGCGCCGGCGTGCGGCGTGCCTCGATCTCCGGCCGCGGGCTGTTCAAGGACGGCGCCTCCGACGCGCTGGTGCGGCAGGCGTTCTTCGACGGCACGATCAATAACTGTCAGGTGCTGGTACCGGATTTCGGCACCATCACCGGCCTGTTCCAGATCGCCAGTCTCGAATTCGCCGGCGAGCACAATGGCGAAGTGAGCTTCGATCTCGCGCTCGAGTCTGCGGGCGCGCTGACCTTTGCCGCGGTGTGACCCTTACCTCCCCTGGAGAGGTCAAGCGGGCGACTTCGCCCGCTCTGGGGTCGTCACGTGCGTAGCGCGTGGCGGGGTGGGGTGAATGTTCATCGACGGTGCCTGTGGCTTCACCCCACCTCGTCTCGCATTGCGCTTCGCGCGCTGCTCACCGACCCTCCCCCTTCAGGGGAGGGTAAGAACGGAGATCACCATGCCCAACAGATTGCGCGGCGAGATCGCCGCCGAACTCGGTGGCCGCAGTCGCACGCTGGTGCTGACGCTCGGCGCGCTGGCGGAGCTCGAAAGCGCATTCGGCGCCGATGACCTTGCGGCGCTGGCCGAACGTTTCGGCTCCGGGCGGATGTCGGCGCGCGATCTCATCCGCATCATCGGCGCCGGATTGCGCGGGGCAGGTGAGGCCATCAGCGATAACGAGGTCGCGGCCATGACCGTGCCGGGCGGGGCCGCAGGCTTTGTCGGCATTGCCGCCGAACTGATATCAGCGACCTTCACCGATGCGCCGCAGGCCGCGCGATGACACAGCCCGCGCCATTTCCATGGGCCGAGGCGATGCAATTCGGCTTCGGCGTGCTCCGGCTGTCACCCGACGCGTTCTGGCGGATGACGCCGCGTGAACTGGCGCATGCCATCGCGGCGGTGCGCGGCCCTGTATCCACGCCGATGGATCGCGGCGCGCTCGATGACCTGATGAAACAGTTTCCGGATTCCGGGGAGCCTCCGCATGAGTGACGCCAGTGACCTCAGCACGGCGTCGAGCACGCTCGACAGCATGACCACGAAGACCGCCGGCCTGACATCTGCCGCGACGACGTTCTCGAAAGTGATGACCCAGGCCTTTTCGAGTTCGGTCGCGTCGGGCCAGAAGTTCGACGACGTGCTGAAGTCGTTGGCGCTGAAAATGTCGGACCTGGCGGCGAAATCGGCGCTGCAGGCCGGCGCGGGCGCGATGTCATCGAGTATTTCCTCGCTGGTCTCGAGCCTGTTCGGCGGCGCGGGCAAGGCTGGTGTGAGCAATACGGTGAAGGCGTTCGCGTCAGGCGGCGTGATCGGCACGCCCAGCTATTTTCCGATGGCTGGCGGCGGCACGGGTCTGGCCGGCGAGTCCGGGCCGGAAGCGATCATGCCGCTGCAGCGTGCCGCGGATGGCAGCCTCGGCGTCGCCACGCAGGGCGGTGGCAACACCATCCATGTGCAGATCGCGACGCCGGATCTCGACGGCTTCCGTCGTTCGGAGAATTACGTGACCGGCCAGATCGCCCGTGCCGTCGCACGCGGGCAGCGCAGTCTGTGATGGATAGCGTGCGATCTGCTTACCCTCCCCTGGAGGGGGAGGGGCGTCACGTGCGCAGCGCGTGACGGGGTGGGGTGACTGTTCATCGACGGTACTTGTGGCTTTACCCCACCCCGTCTCTCATCGCGCTTCGCGCGCCGATCGTCGACCCTCCCCCTCCAGGGGGGGGTGAAGGAAGAGTCTCATGACAGTCTTTCACGACATCCTGTTTCCGCTCGATATCGCGCTGAAGAGCGCAGGCGGACCGGAACGACGCACGGAGATCGTGTCGTTCGGCTCCGGGCGCGAGGAGCGTAACGCACGCTGGGCGCATTCGCGCCGCCGCTACGATGCAGGCTACGGCATCAGGACGCTGGCGGCGCTGCAGAGCGTGGTGGCGTTCTTCGAGGAACGGCGGGGACGACTGCACGGCTTTCGCTGGCGCGACCGGCTCGATCAGACCTCGAATAGTTCAGGCGAAGCGATTTCGCCGTTGGATCAAGGCATCGGTATCGGCGACGGAACGACTGCCTCGTTTCAATTGATGAAGACCTATGGCAGTGCCTTCGCGCCGTATCAGAGGCCGATCGCCAAACCCGTCGACGGAAGCGTGCGCATTGCCGTTGCCGGCGACGAGATCGCGGGCAGCGCCTTCAACTGCGATGTGACGACGGGGCTCGTGACATTCGCCAGCGGGCATATTCCTGGAGCGGGTGCCGCGATCACGGCTGGCTTCCAGTTCGATGTGCCCGTCCGTTTCGATACCGACTATCTCGAAGTCGATCTGTCGGCCTTTGCAGCCGGCGCGATCCCGAAAATTCCGCTGGTGGAGATCAGGATTTAGCAGGTGCATTGGTCGTGAGGGAGGCGGACGATCAGTCGGTCGTCTCGCCGTGCAGTTCGAGCTTGTAGCTGTCGGTGTTCTCGAAATTGACCGTGACCTTCTTGCCCTCGAAAGCCAGCCTCCAGGACTGCATTTCGCTGTGGCCGAGAATGCGGCGCTCGACGATAAAAGTATTGGCGTTCGTCCATCGCCCGCGGACCGCATCGACGCCATAGCTGACGGGAGAACCGGTCCGGAAATTGCCGTCAAGTCCGAGCGGGCCCGTGAAGCGGCGTGTCTGCTCGGGCTTGCCTGTGACCGTGGTGATCTCCCATGACGGGCTGTCGCCGACCAGGTTCAGGCTAAAGGTCCCGACCCGGATTGCATTTTCGGTGAAGCGGTAGGTCTTGCCGGAGATGTCTTTGGCCAGCTCCGGCGTAAGGCCGAGCGGCGACGGCCGCGGCGTTGCCGCGTTGCGGATCGATGCGGCCAGCAGTGTTTGCGCAACGGGATCGTCGGGCAGGGCGCTCTCGGATTTCACTGCGCTGGCGATGTCGTCGATCAGACGGCGGGTCGGATAGAATTCATCCTTGCGCATGCTGCCGGTCAACACGGCGACGATATCGAGTTTCGGCAAAACCATGACCAGTTGCGAGTGCAGACCTCGCGCCATATAGGCGCCTTTCTCAGGGATCGACCACCACAGATTGGCGTAATGATTGTCGGCAGTTGCGACGATCTTGCCCTCGGCCGTGCGATCGACCCATGACGGCGGAATGATCTCGCGGCCTTCCCAGACACCGTTTTGCAGATAGAGATAGCCGATCTTTGCCATGTCATGCGGCGGGATATAGAGCCCGGCTTCGCCATCGGTCACGCCCTGCGCATCGGGGCGACCCCAGTCGATGTCGGTAATGCCCAGCGGTCCGAACAATTCGCGCTTGGCGAATTCGAGCGCGTTCTGTCCCGTCTTCTTGTTGATCAGCGCGGAGAGCAGATAGGGATTACCGCTATTGTAATAGAACCGCTCGCCCGGCGCGCGGCTCATCTCCTGGCCAAGCACGAATTCGGTCGGATTTTTGCTGCGATACATCCGGTCAAGCGTTTCGTCGGATGTATAGGCTTCCTCCTTCCAGGCGATGCCGGAAGTCATGTCGAGCAGATGCTGGATCGTGATGGCCTTCTTGCGATCATTCAGTTTGTCGATCTGGTTGTCGGCGAACAGATCGACGACCGGGTGATCGACACTGTCGAGTATCCCGTTTTTCAATGCGATGGCGATCAGTGTCCCGGTGACGCTCTTGGTCACCGAGCGCAGATCGTGGCGCAGGCCGGCCATATAGGGCGCGTAATAGGCATCGGCGACCAGCCTGCCGTGGCGCACAATCAGCAGGCTGTCCTGCTGGCGTGCGCCGACGGTATCGATCAGTTGGGCCAGCTTGCCGGAATCCATCCCTTGCGATTCCGGTGTTGCGATCTGCCAGCCCTTGGTTGGCCACGGCGTATTCGCCGCCCGCTCTGCGTCTGGCGCGCTGGCTGCGGGAGTGACCGTCGCAGGACTAACAATCGATGTGACGATCGCCGCGAGCACGGCGATCCCGGCAAGGCGTTGTCGCAGCATCCGTCCGCTCCCTGTGCCCGGCTTATCGGGCCGCTATTGTGAGAGCAATTAGAGCGCGAAGGATGGTCGCGCGCAACGACAACGTTTCAGGATCCAATCATGCGCAGCATCCCGCCCGCACTTCAGGCCAAACTGGATTCCGGTGTCACCACACTGGCACAGGTGTGGAAGCTGACGCGGCGCGATGGCGTTGTCGCCGGCTTCACCGATCATGACTGCGATCTCGTCATCGGCGGCGTCACCTATCGCGCCGGCACCGGGCTCGCGGCGTCGGAGGCAACCAGCCGCTTCGATCTGTCGGTCGATGGCGGCGATATCGCCGGTGCGCTGGATGACGACATCCTCACCGACGCCGATCTCGCGGCGGGCCGCTACGATGCCGCGCAGGTGGAGACCTGGCTGGTGGACTGGAGCGACGTTGCGCTGCGCGTGCTGACGGCACGCGGTACGCTCGGTGAGGTGAAGCGCGAAGGCACCGCATTCATCGCGGAATTGCGCGGGCTTGCGGCGTTGCTGTCGCAGGAGAGCGGGCGGCTTTATACGGCGCGCTGCGGTGCCGACCTCGGCGACGGCAAATGTCGCATCAATCTCGCAGGCTGGCGAGGCGCTGGCGCGGTGGCGGCGCTCGAGGGTGCCTCGATGTTCTCGGCCAGCGGACTCGATGCGTTTGCCGATGAGCTGTTCACCGCAGGGCGCCTGACATGGACAAGCGGCGGCAATGCCGGGCTGGCGATGGAAGTGAAGCAGCATCGCGTCATGCCGGGCCATGTGCGGCTGTCGCTATGGCAGGCCATGGCGGAGCCGATCGCGGCCGGCGATGCTTTCACAGTCACGGCCGGCTGCGACAAGACGCTGGCGACCTGCCGCGATCGCTTCGACAATGTCGATAATTTTCGCGGCTTCCCTGATATTCCCGGCAACGACTTCGTCATGAGCTATCCGACGCCCGGGATGGGTGGGGGATGAGCGCGATCAATCCGTCCCCTGCAGGGTGAGGGATGGCGTGTGGATCGCATGTGATGCGGCGGCATCGATTCGTTGCAGGGCGATGTAGTGGACGATCACGAAACAGGCGATCGCGGCGGCGTAGAGCAGACGTTCGAGCAATGCCATCGGTGGTCCATCCGGATGAGAGGCGCGCTTGTCGTGGCTCATCATCGATGGCGCAGTGATATCAAGCGTCCTACGAACGGCTGATGCGACTTCACATTCGTCTGTTGCGTGCGTTGCCACGTTCTGACGCGAGAGACATCGAACCAGCGCACGCACTGATAGATTGAGCTTGATCTGTGCGGGCGTGACCAATGTCCGCTGTGCTTAGGTAGTAACGAAATTCTGCTCCGCAGCGAATGATGCAATGTGCCAATCGGTGATATCACCGGCTTCGCGTGCCGATCTCGAAAGGCTTTGTTAAGCGTCTTTCGTTGCGCGAGCGACACACGCCGCATGTTTGTCAGCGAGAACACGCTCCAGTTATTGTCGGATTGATTTAGCTCATTTACCGTCGCAACTATTCTTCGCGGATTGCACGCCTCAAGATTCGCATCCTCGAACCGGACCCGAGCGAAACTGGAACGAGCATCATGCGCGAATGCGTGGTTGAAGTAGCAACCCGACGACAACCAGATGACATGCGCCAGAAGACTCTGGATCGCGCGCGGCGATCCCCATCTGCCAGCCACGGAGCGCGCTGGTTCCACTTGCTGCTCGCGAGCGCCTCGGCAACGGCGCTCACGGCCTTGTTTGCCGCACCAGCAGCAGCACAAGTTTCAGACTGGAGCGGCGCCGTCAGCAATGACTGGACGCTCGCGACCAACTGGGCAGCCGGAACCGTTCCCGCCGGAGCTGGCACCACGAACGTGAATACGACGTCACCAAATGCGACTATCCTCGGCGTCGGCGGTCCGGCGATCGGGGCGACAGGGAGTTTGATTCTCGGCAACAACGCTGGAACGTTCGGCAACCTGACGATCCAGAACGGCAGCTCCCTGACAACCGGCATCGCGCGGTTCGGACTTAACGCCACAAGCGGTGGCATCCTCACTGTCACCGGACCCGGGTCGCAATGGGTGGCCGGCGGACTTGTGTCTGTCGGCTTTCTGGGTACCGGCACGGTGAACATTCAGAACGGCGGCCAAGTCGTCGCGGCGGCCGGCATGACCCTGGGCAACGGCGCCTCGTCTTCCGGCACGCTCAACGTCAGCGGGGGCGGCACGCTGGAGACCCAATTCCTGCGGGGCGGCGCCGGCGCGAGCCAGGCTAACTTCGACAATGGCATTCTGCGTGCCAGGGCCAACAATGCGACCTTCATCAACGGCTTCAATCCCGGAGAGCTCAACCTTCTCGCGGGCGGGCTGACCATCGATACCAACGGCTTCACCGTGGGCACGGACGCGACATCCGGCTTCAGCGGCATCGGCGGGTTGACCATCACCGGCGGCACGGTTTTCAGCCTTCTGGCGAACAGCACCTATTCCGGCGAAACGCGGATCGTGGCCGGCAGCGGCCTCGCGCTGTCGGG
Source organism: Tardiphaga sp. P4_G1 (assembly GCF_056401215.1). Lineage (NCBI taxonomy): Bacteria > Pseudomonadati > Pseudomonadota > Alphaproteobacteria > Hyphomicrobiales > Nitrobacteraceae > Tardiphaga > Tardiphaga sp. P4_G1. Next base: position 109,947 of record NZ_JBFUJU010000013.1, on the reverse strand, counting down.
CGCCGGCGCCATCGCCAATTCCAGCAGGGTCATCGCGGACGGCGCCTTCAATGTCTCGGGTATCACGGCGGCCGGCACAAGCATCCAGAGCCTCGCGGGAAGCGGCGCCGTCACGCTGGGCACGAAGGATTTGACGATCACCAATGCGAAGAACGATCTGTTCTCCGGTGTCATCTCCGGCACCGGCGCTCTGACGGTCAGCGGCGGCAAGCAGATTCTTTCAGGCGTCAACACCTATACCGGCGGGACCACGGTGAACGGCGGCACGCTGGCGGTCAACGGCAGCGTCTGCGGCGCCATGACCGTGTTGGCCGGCGGCACGCTGCAAGGCATCGGTACGGTCTGCAATACATCGAATACGGGGATCGTGGCGCCCGGCAATTCCATCGGCACGCTCACGGTCGCCGGCAACTACACCGGCAATGGCGGAACGCTGCTGATCGAATCCGTGCTGGGCGGCGATGCCTCGCCGACCGACCGGCTTGTCGTCACGGGCAACACCGCAGGCAGCACCAATGTGCGGGTGATCAATCTCGGCGGCGGCGGCGCGCAGACCGTCGAAGGCATCAAGATCGTCGATGTCGCCGGCGCATCGAACGGCGCGTTCTCGCTGCTCGGCGATTATGTGATCCAGGGCCAGCAGGCCGTGGTCGGCGGCGCCTATGCCTATACGCTGCAGAAGAACGGCGTGAGCACGCCGACCGATGGCGACTGGTATCTGCGCTCCAGCCTGGTCAATCCGCCGCCGCCGATGTCGGCTATGCCGCTGTATCAGCCGGGCGTCCCGCTATACGAAAACTATGCGCAGGTGCTGCTCGGCATGAACGAATTGCCGACCATGCAGCAGCGCGTCGGCAATCGCTATTGGGGCGGCAGCGATGCCATGGCGCGCGCAGGTGTCGCGGCGGCACCAGGCGATGGCTCTTCGGCGCCCACGGCGTTCTGGGGCCGCATCGAGGGCGGCCAATCCGATTTGCAGCCCTCCACCACCACGGGCTCGACCTATAAAGCCGACCAGTTGAAGGTGCAGGCGGGCCTCGACGGTCTCCTGATGGAGAACGAGCGCGGAAGGCTGATCGTCGGTCTCACCGGGCAATATGGCCTGACCACAGCGAATGTCGCATCGGTCTTCGGTAATGGCCGCATCCGCGTCGAAGGTTCGGGTGTCGGTGGCACGCTGACCTGGTTCGGCGACAACGGCTTCTATGTCGACGGCCAGGCGCAATCGATGTTCTATCGCAGCGATCTGTCTTCGGTGCTGGCCGGCAGCCTGACCCACGGCAACGAAGGGGTGGGCTATGCTTTCAGCGCCGAAGCCGGCAAGCGGTTCGCGGTCGGCAACGGCTGGTCGCTGACGCCGCAGGCGCAGCTGTCCTATTCGAAGGCCGAGTTCGATCGCTTCTTCGATCGGTTCGGCGCGCCGGTATCGTTGCGCGATGGCGACAGCCTGCTCGGCCGCGCCGGCCTTGCGCTCAATCACCAGAAAACCTGGAACGACGGCGCGGGCATCGTGCGCTCGGATATCTACGGCATCGGCAATCTGCGCTACGAGTTTCTCGACGGCACCCGTGTCGATGTCGCCGGCACCGGCTTCGCCAGCGCGCAAGACCGTCTCTGGGGCAGCATCGGCGGCGGCGGCACCTATAGCTGGGCCAACGGTCGCTACGCGGTGTTCGGCGAGGTCTCCTATAGCGCGAGCCTTGAAGACGCGGCGGCGAACCGCAGCTACAAGGGCACCGGCGGCTTCCGCATCGTCTGGTGAGCGAACGCGCTGGTCGCGCAACTCAGTCAAGACCTTGTGTTTGTTCTGCGCCGCGACGTCGCCAGCCATTCAGGCAAGGCCTTACGCCGTTTTGCACGATCGGCGTATCGCGACCCGGTACGTCGAACGCGCGGCAAATGATCTGGCGCTCATCCGATCAGCTGCGTCGCATAGCCGGCATACAGCTTGACCAGATCCGCCTGCCGCCGGGTTCCGGTTTTGTAGAACAGACGGCTGAGATGCGTCTTGATCGTCGTTTCGGCGACGCCGAGCGCTGTGGCGACTTCGGGCACGCCGCCGACCTGGACGATCGCCAGCAGGACGCGAAGCTCTGACGGTGTGAGCTGGAATGCCTTGCCGATGAGTTCCGGCGGCGAGGTGGCGTCGATATCCGCCTTGCGCACGAACAGCGCCGCCGTGGCCGAATAGACCAGTCCGGCCTGTCGCCGTGCACCCGATGTCAGCGGCAGGAGATGTGCGACGTATCGTTCGCCAGTGCTGCCGACGAGCGGCATGGCGATTCCGCGCATGCCGAGCGCGCTGTCGCCTTCACCGGCGACGGCGAGGGCCTCTCGCAAGGCGCGATCGGCCTGGCTGTCGCGAGCACTGAGGCGGCCGGAGGAGGCGCGCAGGACGTCCGCTGTATCGAGCATGGCATGGCCAGCAAAGTTGGCATGGACGATGCGCGCTGCCGAATCGACGAGGAACAAGCTAACGCTCAGCCCGTCGAGCGTATCCGCCAGTGTTGCTGCTTCGCCGGCTTTCAAGTCGAACATGCGTCCGATCATCACGGCGCGGCGGATATGCGGCGCGATCAGTCGCATGCGGTGTCGTGCGCGCTCATCCGCGACGCCGTCACGCTCATGCCGGAATACGCCGAACATGGCGACATTGGTGATGGACTTGTCGAGCACCGAATTGATGCAATCCGCCAGTCCCTGCGGCTGCACCCATTCCTTGTAGAAGCGGGTTTCCCTGAACTCCGCGTAAGGCAGGATGTCCTCGATCCCAATCGGTTCATCGAGCTCCGCGAAGAACTGCACGGTCGTGGTGGGATCGAGCGCAACATATTTGTCGAAATAGGAGCTTTGATAGTCCGCGGAAATGCCGACCACGTGGAGAATATGCCCAGACGGCATCGCTGCATTCTTGGTATAGAGGCTGGCGCCGACGCCGCCGACGAATTGCATCGCGCGCTCGATCGCATTCGTCCAGGACGACGAGTCGAGGACGGTGTCGTAGATGCAGCTGATCAGGTCGCTGAGTTGTTCTGCGCTTTCTGCGAGATCAGGCGATGCGAGCCGGGCGGCCATCGGCCAGAGCGGAGTCACTGACGTCATTTGCAACTATCTCTCGGGAAGGTGAGCATGCACCTTTGCATGCGTGCCTATGCCGGCACACCACGATGCGTGATTGGAAAGCTATGTGGTTCCGGCGGCGATGTCGTTGCCGAACGCGCAGAAGCTGTGTTTCAGCGTGCGAAATATTTTCCGGATGATGCGCGGAATAAATCGAAAATCGCGGACGTGCGCCGATCGGTCTTTGATAGCAAAATGACGGCGCTTGCGGCGCCGTCATTTGAACCAAATTCAACTGATGCGGAACACTCAATCCTTGTGCAGGAATGCGTAGTCTGCCGAATAGGGCACGCTGAGAAACTGGCCGGCATCATCGCATGAACCGGCAGCAATGCCGCCTTTGGTGTTGATGCGCTGGATCACGTCGACCATTGCGAGCTTGCCGTCGCCATGCCGGTCAGTCACCGTCAATTTGAGCCACGGAATGTCGTTCGCGGTTTTGCCTGGTGCGCGGCCAACTGCTTTGCCGCCCAGCGTGCTGCCATCGGTGAGTTCCCAATGCGGGCCCGCATAGTGGCGGCCTACGGTCAGTCCATCGGACAGCAGCGTGGCGATCGGCTCGCGGAAGATCCAGGCAAGCTTGCCGTCGGAGGCGGCCATGCACTCATACACCTGCGCGCCTTCGGCGTGATAGATCGCGACAATTGTGGCATCCGGTTCGGCAATCTCGGACGGCACCTGAGCCGCGACCGGATGCGCAAACGCGGCGAGGGCGGCGATGAGCGCCGCCCCGAACAGTCGGTACTTCACTTTGCAATTCATATGATCGTTCATGGGACCTCGCGCGTGATGTCTATTCAGCGACGGCTTCGCCGGAGCCGCCGAGCTCCGCCGGAAAATCCTTCAACTTCGGCAGGCCGTCCTTCATCGGCAACACGGCCTCCGCATAATTGACGTGGACACCGGGTTCGAAACGAAGTGTCGGGATGGTCGCCGCAAAGACATCGACCAGGCCGAACGTCGGATGATTGGTCAGCAGGTGCCCGCCACATTTGCTGCAATACTGGCGCTGGCTGAGCGGCGTCTTCTGGAAGCTTGCAATATGCTTGGCGCCCGCGGTGATCCGCACGGCGTTCGGCTTCCACAGGCTGAAGGCATTGACCGGACCTCCGGACCACGAACGGCATGAACTGCAGTGGCAATAGCCCATCGCTTCCGGGACACCATCCACTTCCAGTTCGACCGCGCCGCAGAAGCACTTCCCAACATGTGTCATCGATCTCATTTCCTCTTGCTCGTGCATTTCGTCCCGCGGCGAAGCCGGGGCATCGCGCGTCCTGCTAGCAGGGACGCGCAAGCCGGAGCGTCATGCGATCGGATGAGGCAGCATCACAAGATGTGTCGATGCAACACGCGTACCAGACCGCAATGTGGCCGGTCGCGCAGTCGCTGACGTCATGGAGTTCACCTCATGGTCGCAACGCTCAAGCCCTCTGTCATTGTTGCCGAGGCGCGGAGCTGGATCGGCACGCGCTATCAGCATCAGGCGTCGCTCAAGGGCGTCGGATGCGATTGTCTCGGCCTCGTGCGCGGCGTCTGGCGCAATTGCATCGGCAGCGAGCCGGAAGCACCGCCCCCTTATGCACCGGACTGGGCCGAGGCGCGGGGCGAGGAGGCACTGGCACAGGCGGCGTTGCGTCATCTCGTGCCCATCGGAATCGATGCGTTCGGATGTGGCGATGTCCTGCTGTTTCGCTGGCGCGACGGCTTCGTTGCCAAACATGCGGCGATTGCGAGCGGCGAGGGCACGATGATTCACGCCCATGACGGCGCCGCCGTGTGCGAGGTCGCGCTGACACCGTGGTGGCGTCGTCGTCTGGCTTATGCGTTCCGCTTTCCCGGAGTGAGCTGATGTCGCAACTGGTTCTCTCCACGGCCGGCGGCGCCATTGGCGGCATGTTCGGCCCGCTTGGCGCGATCGCAGGCCAGCTCGCCGGTGCGGCGCTCGGCGGTGCGATCGATAGCGCGCTGTTCGGCTCAAATAATCAGACCACAAGCGGGCCGCAGCTCGCCGATCTCGATGTGATGGCGTCGACGGAGGGCGCGCCAGTCCCGCGCGTCTATGGCCGTGCGCGGCTGAGCGGCCAGGTGATCTGGGCGACGCCGCTGGAGGAAGTCGCGACCTCGGAGACGGAGCCGACAGGCGGCGGCAAAGGGCTCGGCGGCGGCCCCACCACAACGACGACGACCTATCGTTACTTCGCGAATTTTGCCGTGGGGCTGTGCGACGGCGTGATCGGCCGCGTCGGGCGGATCTGGGCCGACGGCAAGCCGCTCGATCTCGACGGGATCAATTTTCGCGTCTATCGCGGCACCGAAGACCAGATGACGGACGGGTTGATCGTCGCCAAAGAGGGCGCGGGCAACGCGCCGGCCTATCGCGGGCTCGCTTATGTCGTGTTCGAGCGCTTGCCGCTGGCGAATTTCGGCAACCGGATTCCGCAACTGTCCTTCGAGATCATCCGGCCGATCGGCCTGCTCGAAGCGATGGTGCGCGCGGTGACGCTGATCCCCGGCACCACCGAATTCGGCTATGAACCGTCCACGGTGGTGCAACTGCTCGGTCCCGGACAATCCGCACCGGAGAACCGCCATCACGGTTCGGCGCGGTCCGATGTGGTGGCGGCGCTGGACGATCTGCAGGGCCTGTGCCCGAACCTGCAACGTGTCGCCATTGTCGTGGCGTGGTTCGGTTCGGATCTGCGCGCCGAATATTGCGCCGTGCAGCCGGGCATCGACAATCCCGCCAAGACGACCAGCCCGCTGTCGTGGGAGGTCGCTGGCGTTACGCGCCCCTCCGCCTATGTGGTGTCGCAAATTGCAGGACGTGCGGCATTCGGCGGTACGCCGTCCGATGACAGCGTCGTGCATCTGATCGGCGAGCTGAGAGCGCGCGGGCTGAAGATCACGTTCTATCCGTTCGTCATCATGGACGTGCCATCCGGCAATGGCTTGCCCGATCCGTGGAGCGGGGCAGGCACACAACCGGCCTATCCCTGGCGCGGCCGCATCACCTGCGATCCCGCGCCGGGACGACCGGGCTCGCCTGATGGCACTGCAACCGCGGGCGCGCAGATCGACAACTTCTTTGCCGGCGGTCTCTGGAACTATCGCCGGATGGTGCTGCACTATGCGCAGCTCGCATCGCTTGCCGGCGGCGTCGATGGCTTCATGATCGGCTCGGAATTGCCTGGGCTGACGCGCGTGCGCTCGGCGCCCGGCGTCTATCCCGCTGTCGCTCAACTGATGGCGCTCGCCAGCGACGTGAAGGCGATCGTCGGGGGCGGCACGGCCGTGACCTATGGGGCGGACTGGACGGAATATGGCGCGCATGTCGCTACCAGTGATGCGTCGGAGATCCGCTTTCCGCTCGATCCGCTCTGGGCATCGGCCGCCATCGATGCGGTCGGGATCGACTATTATGCGCCGCTATCCGACTGGCGCGACGAAGCCGATCATCTCGACCGCGATCTCGCCACCACGATCTATGAGCGCGCCTATCTGCGCGGCAATGTGGCACGCGGTGAGGCCTATGACTGGTACTATCCGAATGACGATGCCCGCGATGCGCAGGAACGTGTTGCGATCACCGACGGGCTCGGCAAGCCGTGGATCCATCGCGTCAAGGATCTCTGGAACTGGTGGGGCAATGCCCATCACGAGCGCGTCGGTCATGTGGAATTGGGCAGTACGACCGCATGGGTTCCGCGCAGCAAGCCGATCTGGCTGACGGAAGTCGGCTGTCCCGCCGTCGACAAGGGCGCCAACCAGCCCAGCGTGTTTCCCGATCCGAAATCGTCGGAGAACTTTGCGCCGTATTTCTCCAGCGGCGCGCGCGACGACCTGATGCAGCGGCGTCATCTGGAGGCATTGATCTCCGCCTTCGATCCGGCCTTCGGCGCCAGCGATGCCGAGAATCCGGTGTCGCCTGTTTATGGCGGGCGGATGATCGATGTGTCCGCCATTCACATGTGGACCTGGGACTCGCGACCCTATCCGATATTTCCGGCGGCCGACGACATCTGGGGCGATAGCGCCAACTGGCATACCGGCCACTGGCTGAACGGCCGACTCGGCGGTGCGCCGCTGGATGCATTGGTCGACAGGCTGGCAACGGATGCCGGCGTCACGGGGATCGATGCCTCGGCACTATCAGGCGGCTGCGACGGCTATGTGGTGGACCGGCCGATGGCGCCGCGGGCGACGATCGAGCCGCTGTCGGTGGCTTACGCCTTCGATGCAACGGCGGCGGATGGCACGCTGCGCTTCATCCCGCGCGGCGGCGCGCCGGTGGCGGAATTATCCGAGGACGATCTGGTGGCGCCGGATGACGGCGCGCTGGCGCGCCTCGTACGCGCGCAGGAGACCGAACTGCCTGTTCAGGTCAGCATCGGCTTCAGCGATGCACTGACGGATTATCGCCGCTCGGCGGTGTCCTCGCGCAAACTCACCGGCGGCGCCAGCCGCATGCTGCATGCGGATCTCGCGGTCATCACCAGCGATACGGCGGCGACGCAGCGCGCCGAGGTCTGGCTGCAGGACCTGTGGGCCGGGCGCGAGCGCGCGGAGTTCGCCGTGGGGATGAATGCGCTGGCGCTGGCGCCGGGCGACGTGATTGCGCTGACGCTGAAGGGCCGACGACGACTGTTCGAGATCAGCGGGCTCGTCGATACGCAGGCGCGGCAGGTGACGGCGCGCAGCATCGATCCCGACGTGTTCGCCGTGCCGCTGCTGGCGCCCGAGATCAAGCTGCCGCCGGTGCCGCCAGCGCTCGGGCCGGTGCAGGTGCTCGCGCTGAACCTGCCGGTGATCGACAGTGGCAATGCCGATGTGCTGACGCGGCTCGCTGTCTTCGCCAATCCGTGGCCGGCCTCGGTGGTGGTCTGGCAATCCAGGGACGGCGCGAGTTTCCAGGTGGCAGCGGTCGCGGCGACGCCTGCTGTCATCGGCGAGACGCTGGATGTGCTGCCGGCCGGGCCGACCGCACGATGGGACAATGCCAATAGCTGCCGTGTGCGGCTCCATGGCGGTGCACTGGCGTCGCTGTCGGACGCGCGGGTGCTCGGCGGCAGCAATTCCGCAGCACTGCGGAATGCGGAGGGAGACTGGGAGATCATCCAGTTCGCCAATGCCGAACTGGTCGAGGCCAACACCTATAAGCTGTCGCGGCTGCTGCGCGGGCAGGCGGGGTCGGAATCCGCGATGGCAGCGCTATTGCCGGTTGGTGCGCCGTTCGTGATGCTCGACAGAAGCCTGGTGCCGATCGCACGGGGACTCGACGCACTCGAACGACCATTGTCGCTGCGCGTCGTCGGCAATGGCCGCAGCCATGACGATGCCTCAGCCGTCGCGCTGGTGCTGACGCCGGATCGCAGTGCGCTGCTGCCGCTGGCGCCCGCGCATGTGAAGGCCGCGCGCAAGAGCGACGGCATTCACATCTCATGGATCAGGCGAACGCGTCTCGATGGCGATGGCTGGAATGCCGAAGTGCCCCTCGGCGAAGACGGCGAGGCATACCGGCTCGAGATTCTGTCCGGCACGTCGGTCATCCGCAGCATCGCCTGCACCACATCGCAAGCGCTTTATGCGGTGGCCGACGAACTCGCGGATTTCGACGCACCGCAGCTGAGCCTGCATCTGCGCGTGGCGCAGCTCTCCGGCACCGTCGGTGCCGGGCATGCGACCGAGGGTATAATTTCATTGTGATCGTCATTGCGAGGAGCATAGCGACGAAGCAATCCAGCTCTTGGTTTTCTGGATTGCTTCGCTGCGCTCGAAATGACGGCTGAGAGCGCGAGACCGTAGACATGACCGACACGCCGAATCTCGGACTGCCCTTCATCGATGGCGGGCAGGCGCAGAAACACGTCACCCACAACGAGGCGCTGCGCATTCTCGACGCGGCGATCCAGATCTCGGTACTCGATGTGACGCGAACCGTACCGCCGGCATCGCCGGCCGAGGGCGCACGGCATATCGTGGCGGCCGGGGCGTCAGGGGCCTGGAGCGGCCATACGCTGGCCATCGCCACATGGCAGGACGGGGCATGGACGTTCCTCGTGCCGAAAGCCGGCTGGTGCGTCTGGTCGATCGCCGATGACGTGATGATGGTGTTCGACGGCGCGCTGTGGCGCGATCTGCGCAACCTTGCGCTCGACAATATCGACCATCTCGGCGTCAACACAGCGGCCGACAGCAGCAACCGCTTCAGCGTCAAGTCCGATGCCGTTTTGTTGTCGCATGACGACGTAACACCCGGCAGCGGCGACCTGCGGGTGACGTTCAACAAGCTGAATGCAACGAAGGATGTCGGCTTCACATTGCAGTCGAACTATTCACCGCGCGCGCTGATCGGCTTGCTCGGCAGCGACGATCTCTCGATCAAGGTCTCCGTCGATGGCGTGACCTATCGGACCGCGCTGGCAGTCGACAAGACCAGCGGGCAGGTCAGTTTCGAGCAGTCCCCGAAGTTTCTCGCCTATCTGAACTTCGACAAATATTGCGCGGCGAACACCTTCACCAAGGTGCAGTTCAACAATAGCCGGCATAACGACCAGAGCGTTTTCGATGCCGCGAACAACCAGTTTGTCGCGCCGGTCGCCGGCGTCTATGCGCTCGGCTTCCGCGTGTTGTTCAAGGCCAATGCGGCGGTGCCAACCATGCTGACGGCGGCCATGTACAAGAATGGCGTCGAACTGCTCGACGATACGCGCGTGCAGACATCGGCGCTCGTCAGCAACAGGACGATGCTGAGCGGCCATGCGCTGCTCAAGCTCGCCGCCGGCGATGCCATTTCGGTCTGGGCCGCGATGGAGACCAACGACGGCTATATCGCCGCCGCGCAGAACGGCTTCTACGGCCACCGCATCGCCTAGTTGCGCGACGGCGAGGATCTCGCTCTCCTACAGGATCATCATCATGAAGCTCGATGAAAACACCTTGCGGCGTCTCTGGCCGCAGGGCGACAGCCGCGTGCCCGGATTGCTGTCGGGTATGGTGCAATCGTCCGAGGCTGTGTTTGCGCGCTACGGCATCACCACGCCGCTGCTCGCCGCGCATGTGATGGCGCAGATATCACACGAATGCGGAGCAGGGCGCGACGTCGTCGAGAACATGAACTACAGCGCCGGGCGGATGATGCAGGTCTGGCCGTCGCGGTTTCCAACCATGGCGAGTGCCGCACCTTATGCCGGCAATCCGCGGGCGCTCGCCAACAAGGTCTATAACGGCCGCATGGGCAATGCCGTTGGCTCCGACGACGGCTGGAATTTCCGCGGCCGGGGCGGATCGCAGACCACGGGCCGCGAAGGCTATGAGCGGGTCAGGAAGGCCACGGGGATCGATGTGGTCAAGCATCCCGACTACCTGATCGATCCGCGTTACTTCCTCATTTGCGCTGTGTCGGATTTCATCAATTGCGGCTGCGTGCCATTTGCGAGAGCGGATGACATCGTCGGCGTCACCCGGCGGCTCAATGGCGGCACCGTGGGTCTCGCCGAGCGCAAGGCCTGGCTGGCGAAATGGAAGGCTGCGCTGCGCGATGTGTCGCTGGCGCCAGCGCCGTCCGTGGGGCTACCGCCCGTGATCGCATCGCCGCCGCTGGCGCCGGAACTGCCGACAGCCAAACCGACCAATCTTTTCGCTTTCATCGCCGCGCTTGTCGCGGCCTTCCGGAGGACATGACCATGGACTGGGGTGACCTTGCCAAACAGGTGATTGCGCTGGGCGCGCCGATGCTGGGGACGGCATTGGGCGGCCCGCTCGGCGGTGTGGCCGGCGAGATTCTCGCCAAGGCGGTGGGCTCGGTGACGCTGACGCCGGCGGCGGTGCAGGCGGCGCTCCCCGCGGCCGATCCGACCAGGCTGGCTGAAGCCGAGGCGCATTGGGCTGACATGATCCGCGCCGAGGCGGAGACCCAGCGCGCGGCGATCAGCGAGACCCAGGCGACGATCCGGGCCGAGATCGCCAGCGACGATCCGCTGCAGCGTTGGTGGCGGCCGGCCTATGCGCTGGAATTGACGGTAGAATGCGCCGCGCTGTGGTGTGTTCTGATGCACGAGTTCTGGACCGGGGATATCCAGACCATCAATGCGCTGGTCAACGCCACAGCGCTGCTGGTGACCTATTGGGGGTTCCGGTTCGGCGTGCTAGGCGTCTATATCAGCGGCCGCACCCGCGAAAAGGTCAGTGCACTGACCGGGCAGGATGCGCCCGGCATGGTCGAGAAGCTGGTCAAGGCGCTGACGGTTAAAGACGGTGTGAAGAAAAAGTAAGGTTGGCGGCCGTCGCCATTCATGGAGTGTTCACGCGTCCGGGCATCAATTCGGATTGTGAACGCGGAGAAGTCATTTGCGCCTGCTCGTTGTCGAAGATGATCCCGATCTCAACCGTCAGCTCACCACGGCGCTGACCGATGCCGGCTATGTCGTCGATCGTGCCTTCGATGGCGAGGAGGGGCATTTCCTCGGCGACAGCGAGCCTTATGACGCCGTGGTGCTCGATATCGGCCTGCCGAAGATGGACGGCATTTCGGTGCTGGAAGCCTGGCGCCGCAACAACCGCATCATGCCGGTGCTGATCCTCACCGCGCGCGACCGCTGGAGCGACAAGGTGCAGGGCTTCGATGCCGGCGCCGACGATTACGTCGCCAAACCTTTTCACCTCGAAGAGGTGCTGGCCCGCATCCGCGCGCTATTGCGCCGCTCCACCGGCCACGCCCAGTCCGAACTCACTTGCGGACCTGTGTCGCTGGATACCCGCACCGGCCGCGTCAGCGTTTCCGGCAATCCGATCAAGATGACATCACACGAATACCGGCTGCTGTCCTATCTGATGCACCATACCGGCCGCGTGATCTCGCGCACCGAACTGGTCGAGCATCTTTACGATCAGGATTTCGATCGTGACAGCAACACCATCGAGGTGTTCGTCGGCCGTATCCGCAAGAAGCTCGATGTCGATATCATCCAGACCGTGCGCGGCCTCGGTTATCTGCTCACGCCGCCGCAGCCGTGATCGTCCCCGGGATCATGCGCTGATGCGCAACAGCTCGCTCGCAACGCGGCTGTTCCTGTCGGCGACGGCCTGGGTGGTGGTGATCCTCCTGATCACCGGCATCGTCCTGTCCTCGGTCTATCGCAGCGCCACCGAGCGCGCCTTCGATCGCCGCCTCAATCTCTATCTCCGTACCCTGGTGGCCGAAGTCGCCAATCCCCCGGACGCGCCCGATCACGACACGCCATCGCTCGGCGAGCCGCTGTTCGAACTGCCGCTGTCGGGCTGGTACTGGGAAATCGCGCCCACCGAAGGCGCGAAGACCGAGATGCGGGCCTCGCGCTCGCTGTGGGACAAGAAGCTGCCCAAGCTCGAAGACCAGGGCGTCGAGCTCACGGCGTCGGGGATCCGCCAGGGCTATGTGGACGGGCCGGAAGACCAGCGCCTGCGCATGGTGGAGCGTCCCGTCGATCTCGGCGCCGACGGCAAATTCCGCATCAGCGTTGCCGGCGACGCCACCGAGATTTTCGAGGAAACCCGCACCTTCGACTATTATCTTGGCGGCACTTTCGCTGCACTTTCGATCGTGCTCGTGCTCACCACGATCTTCCAGGTCCGCTTCGGCCTCGCGCCGCTGAAGCGCATGTCGGATGCCATCGCCGATATTCGGTCCGGCCGTGCCGAGCGGCTGGAGGGCACATTCCCTGTCGAGATCTCACCTCTGGCGGGCGAGATGAACGCGCTGCTCGATGCCAACCGCGCCATCGTCGAGCGCGCGCGCACCCATGTCGGCAATCTCGCCCACGCCATCAAGACGCCGTTGTCGGTGATCGTCAACGAGGCGAACAGCCGGGGTGTCGACCCCTTTGCGAGCAAGGTGCTGGAGCAGGCCGATGTGATGCGCGATCAGGTGACGCATCATCTGGAGCGTGCGCGGATCGCGGCGCGTGTCACCATCGTCGGCACCGTCACCGATGTCGCGCCGGCGCTGGAGGCGCTGTGCCGGACAATGCAGAAGATTCACCGGGATCGCGGCATCACCATCGACCTTGAGGCCGATGCCGCCGCGAAATTCCGTGGCGAAAAACAGGACATCGAGGAGATGGTCGGCAATCTCGTCGACAACGCCTGCAAATGGGCGGACTCCCACGTCACCATCGGCGTGCAGGTCGAGCGCACCGGCAGTGCCGATCCGGCGTCGAAGCTGCGGATCATCGTCGATGACGACGGACGCGGGCTGTCGGACACCGAGCGCGCCCAGGTCGCGCGCCGCGGCCAGCGGCTCGACGAGACCAAGCCGGGGTCAGGTCTGGGTCTGTCCATCGTGGTCGATCTGGCCGCGCTCTATGGCGGTAGCCTGACGCTCGGCAAGGCGCCGATCGGCGGGCTGCGGGCGGAGCTGGTGTTGCCAGGCGTGTGAGGGCTTGCCCGTCGCCGCCTGGAAATGCCTATCCCCATATGCAACCTGTAGTTTAATGTTGTGCTGTTACTGTCGGTAGGTGCCGTCTCAGGCCGCTTGGGTTTCGGGAGAAACCAAAGGGTGTTGACATTTGTTAACAGCAGAATAGGTATTGGGTGTGAGGATGGCTAGGCGGCCTCTGCATCCGAACAAAGAGGTCGAAGCTGCGGTTGCTTATGCCGAGCAAAATGGCTGGTCATGGGTAAAGGTCAAAGGGCATGCCTGGGCGAAGCTCTTGTGCGCGCATCATGATCGCGAAGGGTGTGCGGTATTCGTCTGGTCGACACCCCGAAATCCGCAGAACCATGCGCGCCAGCTGAGACGCGAGATCGATCGTTGCCCGCACCGAGAACAGGAGGACAGTGATGACAGAATTTGAGTTCAGCATCATTGCATCCGGTCTCGATCCGGACGCGGAGGATTTCGCTGATCGCTTTTTCGACGCGGGTTGCGACGATGCGACAATTTCGTTCCAGAAAGGCCACATCATTGCTGATTTTGCCCGCGAAGCGACATCGATAGATGCGGCCATCTGCTCGGCGGTCGAGAATGTCATGAAGGCGGGCGCGCAGGTCGATCGCGTCGAGCCCGACCCGCTGGTGAGCCTTTCGGATATTGCCATGCGAACCGGGCTGTCGCGTGCGGCGATCACCAACTATGCCAGCGGCAATCGTGTCGGCAATTTTCCGCCACCGGTTGCACGCGTGACGTCGAAGACCTCGCTGTATGACTGGTCAGCGGTGGCGACATGGCTGTTCCAGCACGATCACCTGTCGCGCGAGAAGGCGATGGAGGCGGAGGCTGTCGGAGTCGCAAATGAGGCGATCCGCGCGCGCACGCCGAAATTGCAGGAGGCACTGCGCGATGGCTTGGCGACCTACGCAAAGAGGCTCGACGGCGTCGCATAGGCTAGATCCGCGTCTTTTGCTCTCGCTATCGACACGCATCTCATCTAACGCCGAGGCGAAATCATGAGGATGGCAATGCGGGTAGGATTTGTTGAGTGGCCAGAAAACTTAATTGCCGATAGCGAGCAATGGCTTAGTTTGGCAAACGATCTTTCCAAGACGACAGTCGATATATTGGTAACGAATGAGTTGCCTTTCGGTCCCTGGATTGCGTCAACTCCGGATTTCGATCCGAAACTGGCCGAATATAGCATTGAGTGTCATCGGGCAGGCGTAGCGGCACTCGAAAGGTTAAATATCCCAGCGGTCATTTCTTCTCGACCTGTTTGGGAGGGGGCGCGGCTTGCAAATGAAGCTTTCTGTCTTGAAGGTGGAGAAGTAAGACATCTCCACACCAAGCAATATTTTCCAGCGGAATTGGGCTGGTATGAGTCGAATTGGTACACGACCCAATCGCGCGAATTCGAGCCAGTCGTAGTTTGCGGTGTATGCGTAGGAGTGCTGCTATGCACGGAAGTGATGTTCAACGAACATGCTCGCCATTACCGTAAACAAGGCGCCGAGTTGATCGTTGTACCGAGAGCCACGGGTAGAACCGTGGATGTTTTTCGCACAGCAGGCGCGATGGCCTCGATTGTTTCAGGCTGTTATGTCGTAAGCTCGAACCGCGTTGGGCAAGGATCAAGTGGGCCGATATTTGGAGGCAAAGGTTTCGCGTGCGCGCCTACTGGAGAATTAATCGACATGACGTCTCCGGAAAACCCGCTCGTGATAATCGAGCTTGATATCGCTTCTGTCAAAGAGAAGCAGAAAAGCTACCCCTGTTATGTGACGGGACCTGTTTGATCAGCGCAGTGGTTCCAGCAGCCGTTTGGCCTCCGAGATATCCATTCCGCCGAATTTGCCTTTCCAATTGTACAGTGTCGCCTTGGAGACGCCGTGCCTGCGCGCGAGATCAGCGGCTTTCGCCCCCCGCCTCGTGCTCGCACAACACATCGATAGTCTGTTCTTCCCTTAACCTTGCTCGCTTCTTCTTTTCTGTCCTGCTTATCGGATGAGGCGGAGTCGCGCTTTCTATAACTCATTTTTGACCCATCGTATGAGCTATAGGAAAGGCCGCTATAGCTCATGGGATGGAGCTGGCAGCAGCCGGATTGGCCGGAATTCAGCTACGGATAAGCGTCGCTGAGTGTCGCTTTGAATGCGCTTATTGAGAATCGCCCGTTCGCTGGAGCGCCGTATATGGTCTTCGGCTCTGTGGGCCGGCAGCCCAGTTTTATCGATGGATTTGCGACAGGCCTCCTCAGCCTATGCAAGCCCACCCCGTTTCTGAAGAGATCGAGTGGGGTCCGAAACCCGCCCGCCTTGCGCCCCGTTGTCGCCCGAATTATCCCGTTCGTAACGTCTTTGACGTTTCCTGTGTTCCGGTTTGCGTTCGGGGTCTGCGGTCCATGGTCAAGTTCAACGCCTTCTGTGTTGCCGCCGTCGCGCTGACGCTGGGTGGTTGCGACGTGACGACGTCGGACGGCGGGTTGGGCCTCGGCACCGATACGATCGCCCGGGCCTATAGCAGCACCAAGTCGGCCGTTGGCCTGTCAGAGGAAAATGCAGCGGCGGCGGTGACCAATGCCGCCTTTGGCGGGCTGATCGGCGCCAAACTCGGCGCCCAGCTCAACGACGAGGACCGCCGGCTGGCTTACGAGGCCCAGATCGCCGCCCTTGACCGCGGTGCACCCGGCGCTCCGGTGCCCTGGCGCAACGCCACGTCGGGACGCTATGGCAATATTGTCGCCGGACCGGCCTATAACCAGAAGGGCCGGGAATGCCGCGGCTTTTCCCACACGGTCACCGTCAATGGTGACCTCAAGACCGCCCGCGGTACCGCCTGCCGCAGTCCTGAAGGCACCTGGGCGGCGGCCTGATCCCGGTTCCTCAACGCCTTCTTAACGGGGCGCCTGCTACAAAAATCGGTGGCGATTTTCGGTTGTAGATCGACCGGAAAGCACGGATTCCTAGGCTGCATGAACAAAACCTCGATCGATCGCTTGCGGGAGTATTTGGCGCAACTGCCCGAGCAGTCGCAGATGCTGCTGATGCGCGAATATGAGTGCGCGATCGAGCGCGGCGAAGACGTCGTGGTCGCCAATTTCGTGCTCGACCTGCTGCGCGGCGTGGTTCGCGGCCACGAGAATGCAGTGCGCCCGCGCGTCGAGGATCCTACCCGTCTCGTCTTCAAATCGCTCGAGCCGTTCCTTGTCGAAGGTGTGGGCAATGTCCGGCCCGGACAGATCCGGCGCGCCTCGCTGCTGCCGATCTGGCAGTGGCTGGAGCGCGACGCCGCAGACGCCGTGCGCGAGTTCGAGGCGGCCGTCACCGTATCGCCCGAGCCGGGCGCTTCGGACATCGAGCGCGCCGTCAAGAAATTCCAGCAGGCGGCAGCAGCCGCCATTACCACTGCCACATCGGGCAATCGCGGCGCGGCCCGCATCGGGCCGACCCATGCGGTCGAGGACCTGCCGTCCATCGGCGCGGTGCTGAAGGCGCGCGAGCAACTCGACGGCTTTGCGGGCAAGCTGCCGAGCGTGCTGCGCAGCTTCGGCGATAGCCAGATCGCCTCGGTGAACAGCGCGCTGAACGTGCCGACACTGACCACGCCGCAGGTGCTGCCTTTCGCACTCTCGCTGGTGATGCAGCGGCTGGCGGCGCCATGGCAGATCATTCGTCTGGCGGTGAAGATCGCGGCCTCGGACGATGAAATCCGCGTGGCCGCCACGCCCTATGGTGTCGCCGTGACCATGGCGCTGTCCGATCTCAATCGCGTCGCGGCCGAACTGCGCTCCGATATCAGGCGCGGCAAGTTCGACAGCGCCCCCGAACATCTCAAGGTCGCCCATGACGGCGTGCGCGGCCTGCGCACCGAACTCGACATGCGCAACGACAGCACCTGGGGACGCCAGATGGCGGCGATCCGGGTGGAGATTTCCTCGACGCTGCAGTCGGAGATCGAGAGCGTGCCGGGCAGGGTGCGGCGTCTGCTGCGCCAGCGCCCTGACAAGGATATTGCCGCGACGGCGACGATCGATTTCGCCGAGGTCGAGGAGACCGTGGCGCTGATCAATTTCGTCGCGGTGTGCCGGACCTATGCCAGCGAACTCGCCATCAACGAGGTGACGCTGCGGACCTATTCCGACCTGCAGCAATATGTCGAGAAGTCCACGGAGTCGCTGGTGCAGTCGCTGCGCGCCGGCGATACCCGCGTCCGTAGCTACCGGCAGATGCAGGCCAAGGCCGCTATCCGCTTCTGCCAGGTGTTGTTCGGCCAGGAATATGCCTCGCTGATGAGCCGCGCCGCCGAACAGGCCATGGTCGTGGTCGAGCGCAAGCCGAAGCGGGCCGGCTAGGCCAGGCGATGCGAAAATGGCTCGTCGGCGATGTGACATCCGCATCGCCTGATCCCGAGATCAGAGCGCCAATTGAATGCGATTGGCTTCGTTGCCGTTCTGTGCGGCCGGAACGGCACAGCAGATCAAGACTTCATCGTCGGCCACCGCAGCGGCTGGCTCTTTGACGTAGGTCACCACTCCCGCCAGAAGCTTCGTTCGGCAGGTGCCGCAATGTCCTTCCCGACAACTGAAATCGGGGCTCAGGCCACGCGATTCCGCGAGGTCGAGCAACGATCCCGACTCTGGTGTCCAGCGTGCTTCCTTCGCAGACTCCGCGAACACCACATGCACCGATGTCGACGACGGTGGTCGGCGCGCCGGTGCTGTCGCCGGGCTGTCAACGGTTCGTACCAGTGACGCGGGGCCGAATGCTTCGGCGTGGATACGGTTGTCAGCGATGTTCAGTGCACGAAGACCGTCATAGATCGACTGCATGAATCCGGACGGTCCGCAGAGATAGTAATCGTAGTCGCCGACCGGCATGAACCGTGACAGCAGGGCCATGTCGATACGTCCCGCAGCGTCGTAGTCGGGACCTTCTTCGGCATCCGTGATGTCGCCGAGAACTCGGATGACCCGGACTGCGTCTCCAGCGGAGGCCGCAAGCTCATCCAATTCGTTGTCGAAGGGACGCTCGTTCTTCGAACGGGCTGCCTGAAAAAGCATGGTCGGTCGAATCTTGAGCGTCCGCAGCCCTTCGTAAATCACATGCCGCAGCATCGCGAGGATCGGCGTGATGCCGATGCCGCCCGCCAGCAGCACCGCTGGCCGCGCCTCAGTGGCGTCGATCGTGAATTCACCGGCGGGCGCCGTTGCTTCGATCACGTCGCCAATATTGATGCCGTCGTGTAGCCGCTGCGACACCAGTCCGTCGCGTTTGACGCTGATGCGGTAGACGTGATCCGAAGGCGCGACCGACAGCGTATAGGTTCGGATGGTGGTCTTCTCCGCGCCGTCAATGGGCAGTCTGATCGGGAGATACTGCCCGGCGCGATGAGGCAGGAGACCGGCGCCGTCGGTCGGCTCCAGATGGAACGACCTGACCGTTGCGCTCTCATCGACGATGTTGATGACCTTGAACGGCCGCCATTTGGTCGCAAGTTCTGCAGCCCGCAGACGACCGGCTGCCTGCTCCCAACTGCCTGTCATGAGCGTGCTCGGAGCCCATCCGTCCGGCCGGAACGCCCAGCGCAGGGGCAGGGCACCGCGCCGAAGAACGACACGCCGCGCGTTGAATTGCCAGAGGCGCTCGGCGCCCTGGAAGGCGGCGATCTCCGGGGAGTCCAGTATGACCCGGGCGTCACCGGTCATCTGCAGCACGTCGCCGGTCTCGAAATCGACGAACAAGAGTCCGGCTTTGCCGTTGATGAGGATGTTGCCCAGCGTGGCGAAAAAGAGATTGCCTGCGAAATCCGGGATTGTGAGCGTGCCGTCGTCGGCAACGCGAACGAAACCGGGATTGCCGCCGCGGCTCGAGACGTCGACCTGTCGACGGGATTCTCGCTCGACATAGGACGCGACAAAGAACATGTCGGCGGCTTCGATCATGCCGCGTGCCGTTGCGTCGATTTCGGCTTTCTCTTCGATATTTCCCGTAAACAGTTCGCGTGGATCGCGGACGAACTCGTAATCGCGGAGCTGGATGTAGCGCGGGCAATTGCCGAAACTTTGGTCGACATCAAAATGAATGGCGTAATTGTCCGACGGCCCGATGATGCCGTTGACGCGATTCCGGCGGCGCGTGTGAAGTTCGATGCCGAGCAGGCCAATTGCATCGTCCTCGTGCATCCCTTCGCTGGCGGGATCGCTTGGCTCCCTGACGACATCGATATCGAGCGATTGCGCTGTTGGCGATGAGATGAAGCCGGGCTTGCCGGTGACAAATGTGGCCCATGCGTCACCTGCGCCGTCGACGCTGCCGAGCGCGATAAAGGGAATCTGGGCGTAGAAATCCCGGTGTTGCGTCGGCATGTAGTCGCGCACGATGCGCCTGCCGAGCTCATCCATGTGAGTCGAAACGCCGACCTTTTCCTGAATCGCCTTCTCGCCGGCGTGCCAGATGTCTAGTTTTGATAGCAACATAATATCGGTCATCGGTCCGCTCTCTCGTCGGCGGTGTCGGGCGTATGCCTGGATACGCCCGACACACGCAGTTAAGCCGCAGCGGCGAGGCCGACGGGTGTCTTGGCGAAAGGCACAAAACCAGGAAGCGCTTCGATGCGGCGCAAGAAGGCGTTCACCTTGGGATAGCCGGACAGATCGACATTTCCTTCCGGCGCGCTTGCGATGTAGCTGTAGAGCGCCACATCCGCGATGGTCGGACCATTGCCGACAAGCCAGTCGCGATCGGCGAGATGCGCTTCGACCAGTGCCAACAAGGCGTGCGCGCGCTCGATGACTTCCTCCGGATTGAAGTTCCTGCCGAAAACGGTGATCAGCCGTGCAGCAGCAGGACCATAGGCCAGTTGGCCGGCAGCGACAGACAGCCAGCGCTGGATCGCCGCGCTTCCCTTCGCGTCATCGGGCAGCCACTCGGTTCGGCCGGATGTCTTGGCGAGATAAACGAGTATCGCGTTCGAGTCGGAGACAATGGTGCCACTGTCATCGAGGACCGGCACCTGACCGAACGGATTGAGCGCAAGGAAATCCGGCGTCTTGTGCGCGCCCGACTTCAGGTCAACCTCGATGAGTTCGTGGGGCAGGCCAAGGAGCGAAGCGAACAGATGCGCGCGATGAGAGTGGCCGGACAGTGGATGGTGATAGAGCTTCATGATTGTGATCCTGAATTCGTGGTCGGGTCCATTCCCGTTCAGCGAATGCAAGTTGCTTCATGATCCGGCGCGCGAGAATGCACGCTCTGCGCACTTCATCATTGCGCCGGATGAAATAACCGCGGCCTTTGTCGGCGCGCGGCAGGCCCGATAGCGGTTTCATCAATCGCGTTGATGGGTCTTCCCGGAGGGCATCCACGTCGCGGAGGGGGCATTACTCGGAAAGCGGGCTCGTAGCCGCCGCAATCCTTGATCCAGAACAAGCGTCTGGACGTCGCGATGGCATAAAAGTCAATTGCGCGGCGTCGGCGGCCATGGTGTAACCCGGCAAAGACGTCGTTTAGATCGACTCAAGACTACGCCGGAACCCATTGATGGCCTTATGGTTTGTGTTCGCCTTGATGACCGCCGCAGCGACTTTCGCCGTGTTGTGGCCGCTTGGCCGGACCCGCTCCGATGCCGGGGGCACCGAGGCCACTGTCTACCGGGATCAGCTCGCTGAAATCACCCGCGATACCGCCGCCGGCCTGATCGGACCGACCGAGGCGGAAGCGGCGCGTGTCGAGATCAGCCGTCGTCTGCTGGCAGCGGTCGATGCGGAGGGCGCGGCGTCCGTGGGCAGCAGTCCCGGCTTTCGCCGCGCGGTGGCGCTGGTGGCGCTGATCGGCCTGCCGCTGCTGGCCGTCGGCTTCTATCTGCCGCTCGGTTCGCCTGCCATGCCGGACTTTCCGCTCGCCGCGCGCAACCAGTCGCCCAGTCCCACCCAGCCACTGGACAATCTCGTCGCACAGGTCGAGCAGCATCTCGAGAAAAACCCGACCGACGGCCGTGGCTGGACCGTGCTGGCGCCGGTGCTGGCGAAGATCGGCCGTACCGACGATGCGGTGCGCGCGTTCCGCAATGCGATCACCTATGCCGGCGATACAGCCGCGCGCCGCGCCGATCTCGGCGAGGCCATGGCGATGGCCGCCAATGGTGTCATCACCGCGGATGCCAAGACCGAATTCGAACGCGCTGTCGCGCTCGATGCCGGTGAGGTCAAGGCCCGCTACTTCCTGGGCCTCGCGGCTGAGCAGGACGGGCGTGGCAGCGACGCGGCGGCGATCTGGCGCGACATGCTGGCAAAGGGACCTGCGGATGCGCCGTGGCGTCCGGTGGTCACGGCGGCCCTGGCGCGTGTCGGCGGCAGCGCTCCGAAATCAGGCCCGAACCTGCCGGCGCTGTCGGAAGACACGATCGCGTCGGTACAGGGCATGAATGCAGGCGACCGCAATGCGATGATCCATGGCATGGTCGACCGGCTTGCCACGCGGCTCAAGCAGGATGGCAGCGATGTCGAGGGATGGTTGCGGCTGGTGCGTGCCTATATGGTGCTCGGTGAGCGCGACAAGGCAAAGAGCGCGCTGGCAGATGCACGGGAGGCGGTCGGCACCGATGCCGAGCGGCTGCGCAAGCTGAACGATGGCCTGAAAGACATCGGGCTGGATGGGTAACGCGCAATGACACGCAAGCAGCGACGATTGACGATGATCGGTGGAGCGCTGGTGGTGCTCGCCATCGCGGCCGGACTCGTGCTCAACGCGATGCGCGACTCCATCGTATTCTTCTCGACGCCGCAGATGGTTGCCGAAAAGCAGATCCCCGTTGGCAAGCGCTTTCGTCTCGGCGGCATGGTCGAGCAGGGCTCGCTGGTGCGCGGCGATAATCTCGCCGTGAGCTTCAAGGTCTCCGATGGTGGCGCAACCTTGCCGGTGAACTACAAGGGCATCCTGCCGGATCTGTTCCGCGAGGGGCAGGGCGTTGTCGCCGAAGGCGCGATGGATGCGTCGGGCGTGTTCAAGGCCGATACGGTCCTGGCGAAGCATGACGAGAACTACATGCCGAAGGAAGTCGCTGACGCGCTCAAGAAACAGGGGCGCTGGCAGGAAGGCGAGGGCGGCAAGCCGGTGATGTCGCAGGGCGCCGCCAAGCCCGTGGTGACGCCTGCAAAACAGAGTGTTTTGCAGTGATTGCCGAAGCCGGACATTACGCACTGGTGCTGGCGCTCGCGCTGGCGCTGATCCAGTCGACGGTGCCGATCATCGGTGCGCGGCTGCGCGATCCCGCGCTGATGAATGTCGCGCGCTCCACGGCACTGGCGCAGCTGCTGTTCGCGGGGCTGTCGTTTCTCGCGCTGACGACGCTCTACGTCACGTCGGATTTCTCGGTCGCCAATGTGTTCGAGAATTCGCACTCCGCAAAACCGTTGCTCTACAAGATCACCGGCGTGTGGGGAAACCACGAAGGCTCGATGCTGCTGTGGGTGTCGATCCTCGCACTGTTCGGCGGGCTCGTCGCCGCCTTCGGCAATAATCTGCCGCTGTCGCTGCGCGCGCATGTGCTGGCGGTGCAGGGCTGGATCGCCGCGGCGTTCTATCTGTTCATCCTGATGACCTCGAATCCGTTCCTGCGCCTAGCACAGCCGCCGCTCGAGGGGCGCGATCTCAATCCGGTGCTGCAGGATATCGGCCTCGCCGTGCATCCGCCGATGCTCTATCTCGGCTATGTAGGCTTCTCCATCGCATTCTCCTTCGCCGTCGCCGCGCTGATCGAAGGCCGCATCGATGCCGCTTGGGCGCGCTGGGTGCGGCCATGGACGCTGGTGGCATGGATCTTCCTGACGCTCGGAATCGCGATGGGCTCCTACTGGGCCTATTACGAACTCGGCTGGGGTGGTTGGTGGTTCTGGGATCCCGTCGAGAACGCCTCGCTGATGCCATGGCTGTCCGGCACCGCGTTGCTGCACTCCGCAGTGGTGATGGAGAAACGCAACGCGCTGAAGGTCTGGACCATCCTTCTCGCGATCCTGACCTTCTCGCTGTCGCTGCTCGGCACATTCCTGGTGCGCTCCGGCGTCCTCACCTCGGTTCATGCCTTTGCGACCGACCCGACGCGCGGCGTGTTCATCCTGCTGATCCTGTGCGTGTTCATCGGCGGCAGCCTGACGCTGTATATGTGGCGTGCATCGTCGCTGAAGCAGGGCGGACTGTTCGCGCCCATCTCGCGCGAGGGCGCGCTGGTGCTGAACAACCTGTTCCTCACCACGGCCTGCGCGACGGTGTTCATCGGCACGCTGTATCCACTGGCGCTGGAAATGCTGACCGGTGAGAAAATCTCTGTCGGCGCGCCGTTCTTCAACCTCACATTCGGCCCGCTGTTCGTGCCGCTGCTGCTGGCGATGCCGTTCGGGCCGCTGCTGGCGTGGAAGCGCGGCGATCTCAGAGGCGTGACGCAACGGCTGATGGCTGCCGGCATTGCCGCGCTGCTGGCCGTGGCACTGGTCTGGGCATGGACGACGGGCGGTGCGGCGCTGGCACCGCTGGCGATCGGGCTCGGCGTGTTCGTCATTGCCGGATCGATCGTCGATATCGCCGAACGCACCATGCTGTTTCGTTTACCGTTCGGTGCGGCGTTCCGCCGTGCGCGCGGATTGCCGCGCGCCGCCTGGGGCACGTCCTTTGCTCATGCCGGCATCGGCGTCGCGCTGATCGGTATCGTCTGCGAGAGCACCTGGAATACCGAATATATCGGCACCATGCAGCCGAACGATGTGGCGAAGCTTGCCGGCTATGAGCTCACGCTCAAGGACGTGACGCAGCGGCAGGGGCCGAATTTCCGTGAGAGCATCGCACGCTTCAGGGTGACGCGCGGCGGCGACGAGATCGGCGAGATGACGCCATCGAAGCGCAACTTCGCGGCGCGGCAGTCCTCCACCACGGAAGCCGCGTTGCTGTCGCGCGGCGCCAGCCAGCTCTATATCTCGCTCGGGGAAGAAGCCGCGGGCGGCGCTGTCGCCGTGCGGATGTATCACAAGCCGCTGGTGCTGATGATCTGGTGGGGGCCGGTGCTGATGGCCTTTGGCGGGCTGCTGTCACTGTCCGACCGGCGGCTACGCGTCGGCGCGCCGAAGCCGGCCAAGGCATCGCGTGCATTGCAGCCGGCGGAGTGACGGCATGACACGCATTATCGCAGGCCTCATCGCCGTCATGTTCCTGCTCGCTGCGCCGCTCGCGCATGCGGTGCAGCCCGACGAGATCATGAAGGACCCGGCCCAGGAAGGCCGCGCGCGCAACCTGTCGAAGGAGCTGCGCTGCATGGTCTGTCAGAATCAGTCCATCGACGATTCCGATGCACCGCTGGCGCGCGACCTGCGCCTCTTGGTGCGCGAGCGTATCGCCACTGGCGAAAGCGACAAGCAGGTGCTGGATTTCCTTGTGGCGCGCTATGGCGAATTCGTGCTGCTGAAGCCGCGGCTCAACCTGCACACGATGCTGCTGTGGCTGCTGACGCCACTGGTGCTGATCGGTGGTGGCGTTGCCTTGTGGTGGCACAACCGACGGCGGGGCAGGGCTGCAGGCGATGATGATGCCGTGATGACGCTCACCGCCGAGGAAGAAGCGCGGATCGAGCGGCTGATTGCCAAGGAAACGGTGCAGGACAAGCCGGTTTAGTTCGCCGACCCCGGCCAGCAGCCGACTATTGAGAGCTCGCATCTAGATCACAAGGCAAAGTCCCGAAAACAGCAACAAGCCCAGGATAATTCGTTTGAAGGCTGCTTCGTTGACCCGTCCGAACAGGACGATGCCTAAAGCCGTTCCAGCAGCCAAGGCGGGTAGAGACATGCCAAAGTTGATCAAGACCTTTAACGAAAGGCTGTGGTGCGAAAGCATGAGGGCAAGGGCGAAAAGCTGCATGACTCCTATGTAGGGTTGAACCAGGCCGCGCTGCTGATTTTTCGGGAGACCATGGATGTCGCACCAGATCGCAGGAAGTGCGCCGGGCATTGCCGTCAACCCGCCGACCAGTCCTCCACCAAACCCCACCAGCGCGTTCTTGCTCTGGCTCTCCATCTCACGCGAATAGGCAGGCGTTGGCCGGAACAAGGCATATGTCGCGTAAAGGGATACGAGAGCTCCAAAACCCAGTCTGAAGGTTCCAGTACCTACATTCTGCAGGAGATAGATCGCGATCGGAATGCCCAGCAGCCCACCCGCGATGAAAACGAGGCTGGTTTTCCATTGCATGCTCTTGCGTAGCGCAAACAGAGTGGCCGCTTGTACGGTGATGCTGCAAGCCATCATCAATGGCACGGCTTCCATAGGCGGAAAAACGTGTAGCAGGACAGCACCGGCGACCGCCGAGAACGCAAACCCGGAAAGGCCGGAAACGAACGCGCCCGCAAAGACCGCCCCGCTTAACGTCAAATAAGCCGCTATATCTGACATGGCATCGCTTCCTTTGGAACGGTGATCGTCTTCAATAGCGGGACAGTTGGGGCGTCCGAACTCTCTCAACCGATAACAACCAATCCATCTAGTCGCCGTGGATCGCCGTTGTTGTCGTTTCGGTAGGTTGGATACTCGACACGTGGTTCAGCATGTATCCTCCGACAACGTGCAAAATGCCGAAGCCAGCCAGGACAGCGATTGCCCACGCTTTGAGAGGAGACGGAGGAGGCGTTGGTCGACGGATGTGGGAGCTCTTGGTAACTGCCATCTCCAAATTTCCTTCTCGCACGCGTTTGGAAAATTCGACTGTCACTTTGAAAGCCCGCTCCTGCTTCCAACTGCCGAATTCAAGATCGGCTGCTGTTCAAGCGCGTCCAGTTGGGGTGAACGATATCGCTGGGTTCATACGCGAGCGATACGGCAGATGTCGTATTTCGTCGTCGGCAAGGAGGCTAATGTCGAAAGGCCCCGTGCTGCTACAGGTGGCCCGTGGGAGATCAGCGCGGAGACGCGCTCTCAACCGTGGCCGGGTGATCGCCAATCCGGGCAGCTACATATTCTTAGCGACCGCCATTGATTTATTCCTTAGCGCCACGGGATCAGCCGCCTGCCGGATATCGCTGGTGAGGGGCGGGCCAACCGCCAGTTGGCGCGGCCATCCCTTCGACCGGACCTGTCGAGGTCATGGCATCGAGCATCGGCTCGCGGCTTTCCTGAACAGCTACAACTTCGCTAGGCGGCTGAAGACGCGGCCTCACTGCCCATGAAGCCATCTGTACGGCCTGGGCAAATGAGCCATACCGCTTTCGGCTCGATCCGTTCCACTTCACCTCGGGACTGAACACCTAGGGCGAAAGGGGAGACGCGCGGGTTCTGAAGTTGCCGCGCTGGCTAAATTCAAATCGGTTGACGTCAAAATTCTTCGGATAGGTGTTTTCCAATTGTGGCGGTATCGGCAGGTTATAGCCGATCTTCAATTGGTTCATCAGGACACTGCGTAATCGCATCGATCCGGCAAGGCCGGCAGTCACGCAGGTGCCTGCCACATTCTCGAGTCCGGGGGCGCATGTGAATCGGGCCGCGGCAATCGAACTGGTAAGGACGCTGGCTCCAAAAGCGAGCGTGACGAGAAGGCCGGTGCTGAAACGTTTTGACATGTCGGCCTCTCTCAAAAATTCACGGTTGCGCCGCCGGCGACGACCCAGGCGTCGCCGGACATGAATGGCACTAACGGCGCGAAGGCCGGCGGTCCCGGAGTTTCATTCTCCCGAATCCAGACCCGCTCGACCCTGCCATTGATGTTGATCTTGTTGGTGACATTGTAGTTGGCGACTCCGCCCACCGCCCAGCGGGTCTTGGCCGGCACGAAGCTGAACGTCGCAGCATCATAACCATCGTGGTCGCGATAGAGATAGCCCGCGGTGGGGCCGACGGTGAAGCCGTTGGCAAACCTGTAGTTCAATCCGGCATTGACCCTATACAGGTTGCTGTTGGAATTGAACCCTTCCGGAATCAAGGCCAACCCGCCAGGATCAAGAATCTCATTCTTGTTGGTATGGGTCCAGAAACCATCGCTGTAGATCGACCACCTTTGATCAAAGGCATAAGATGCACTGCCGGAAATCGTCGTGCGCGGCCCGACCCTGTACTTGTCGTAGCCTAGCATGCCGAACTGGCCGGATTGCGAGATGCCGTCCCAGGAATAGGACCCGGAGCCCTGCAGCGAGAGCGGCCCATTGGAATATCCAAGCGCGGCTGTCACGGTTGCCTCGTCGCCGTTCTTGATACTGATGGTATCGGTGGTCAGGCCCGTAATCGGGTTGAGGGCTTCCTTGTTGAAGGGGGTGCGCTGGGTATAGCCACTCGACAGGGTCAAAATCAGCTCCTGCGACAGCGGAATGTTGACGCCCGCAGTCGGTCCGAAATTCCAGCCTTCGCCATAGGTGCCCTGGTCGACGAGATCGCCGTCCATGCGCGCGAAGCGCGAGTTACCGTAAAGTGCGGACGTTCCGGTCGGGGCGTTGATCAGCATTGCGACGAAGGGCTGGAAGCCGGTGAAGCCATTGTAAGTGGCGGCGCCCGAGAGCTGCGTATCGACCGGCGTATCGACCGAGCCGCGTTCGCCGGATGTTGATTGCGACGAAGAGACAAAGCCCCCCCGCAGCACGAATTCGAGTTTCCAATTGGGGTTGGGATTGCCTGTCACCGACAGTGACATCGGCGCGTAAAGTTGTGTTCCCTGACCGACGCCGTTCAGGGGGGCAGCATTGGTCGGAAAGCCTCGGGTATTCCGCCAACTGAAATAGCGGACTTCGCTGTTGTAGCTGATGTTCCACAACTGATCGATCGACTGCACAACGGCCTTGATCGGCATATCGGCTGCAAGCGCCTGACCTGGAGCACCTCCGCACGCAACCACGACCGCACCGGGAATTAATAGTCGCATAAAATACCCCCGCCGCCCAAAATTTCAGAACGCATTTCACAGCATTACGGACAAATTTCAAAGTCAGTAATGTTCCCCCAAACAGGGCTGGTCTGTGGAGGAATGATGCACCGGTTACGGAGTAGCCGCGGCGAGGGCGGCCCGTATTTTGTTTGCTAGTATAGAAAAGGCCGCCTGGAGGCGCCCCCGAAACGACCAGGTCGTAGCCGCGGTTTGGTCGGTTATTGTTTTCCGATATACTTCAGACCGACATAGGGGCCGTTGAGGCTGAAGTTGGTGTTGTTACCGTTGCGGATCGTCGAGCCGGAGGAAGGCGAACCGGAAAAGTAGTTTGAGGGCGGTTTGGCCTGCGAGAGATTTAGCGCGCCGTTTTTCATCGTGTATGACGGTCGCTGGCCAAGCCCGCCCTGACTTTGGGCGAGCGCGTCGTCTGAGGCGGCCAAGTAGCCACCCGACGCCAAGACAGAGCCAACTACGGCAATTTGTTTCGTGAACATGTTAGATATCTCCTGTGTGACATCCACTCATCCTCGCGGTCAATCGATTGACGTGCACTTCGCCACTCATGCGACCGACTTTGGAATCAAAACGTCGCCGTTGCCTCATAATAGCTAGAGGAACGCGCTCGCCTGCATGCCGCTCACCACTTGTATCCCAAGACAGGTTTATAGGGGCCAGAAGCGCTGTTACCGTTGCGGATCGTCGAACCGGACAAGGAGTTTGAGGGCGATTTGGTCTGCGGACCGGCGAGATTTGGCGTGCCGTTTTTGACCGTCTGCGAGGGGCGCTGGCCAAGCCCGCCTTGACCTTCGGCCAGCGCGCCATCTGAGGCCGCCAAGTAGCCGCCCAACACCAAGACGGCACCAACTACGGCAATTTGTTTCATGAACATGTCAGATATCTCCTGTGTGACATTCACTCGACATTCCCTGCTCACCACTGGTACCGCGCGAGACTTTCGCCTGCGTAGCTGCGCGTCACGTTGGAGAACTCATCCTCGAAGATCGCCGTCGTCGTGCGAGACTTCCCGAAGCGAAGCTGCTCGTCTTGATAGCTCCGTTGATGGCACACTTCTGCTCTCAACTGCCGAATTCAGAATCTGCCGCTGTTCTAGCGTGCCCAGTCGGCACGAAAGATATCGTTGGGTTCAGTCGCAAGCGATACGGCAGATGCCGTATTTCGTCGTCGGTAAGGAGGCCAGAGCCTTTTCCGTTTCGATAGAATCGAAACGGGGCTCTAGATTCGTTATTCTGACGCGTTTTCTTGACGCGAACCGGGTCCACTTTGCTGGAAAACGCTCTGGTGTCGAAAGGCTTTGCGCCGCTGCAGATGGTGGCGCCGTGGGAGATCAGCGCGGAGACGCGATCTCAACCGTGGCCGGGTGATCGCCAATCCGGGGCAGCTACATATGCTTTTAGCGACCGCTATCGATTGATTCCTTGCCGTCAACACAGGCTGTAACGATCGCTTCGTGCAATTCCTCGCCGGTGATCGGCTTGTGCAGAATACGATGACCGCTGGCGATGGCTTCCTTGATCCGCGACGGCGAGGTATCGCCGGTCACGATAACGGCAGGGACCGAGCGGCCGATATGGGCGCAAAGAGCCTCGATTACGTCCAGGCCCGTAGCTCCATCTCCGAGGCGGTAGTCGGCAATGATCAGATCGACCGGTGCCTTGCCGGCCTCGATCGCCTCGGCATGAATCTGTTGCACCTCGGCGGCAGATCGGCCGGCATAGACGCGATGCCCCTGCAGTGTGAGCAACTGGACCATGATATCGAGAACATCCCTCTCGTCTTCCACGACCATGATGCCGACGGCGATGCCGGCTGGTGATGCCTTGTTGTCGGGCAAGGGAGTTTCCACCGCACTGGCTATCGGAACCGTAACGGAAAACATCGAGCCGCGCCCGGTGACGGAGACCAGCTTTAGCGGGTGTTGCAGCAGCACGGCGGTGCGGCGAACGATGGCGAGGCCAAGGCCGAGGCCAAGCGCGCGATCCCTCGCCGGGTTCTGCAATTGTACGAATTCCTCGAACACCATTGCTTGCTGATCTGCGGGGATGCCGGGGCCGGTATCCCATATCTGGATTTCCACCGAAGCGTCGCGCCTACGGCAGCCGAGCAGAACGCCGCCGAATCTCGTGTATCGAAAAGCGTTCGACAGCAGGTTGTCCAAAACCCGTTTCAGCATCATGGGATCGCTGTCCACCAGCAGACGGCTTTCAACAACACGCCAATCAAGGCCGCGATCCTTCGCCACGGGCGCGAATTCGTTGCCGAGTTGATTGAAAAGTTGGGACAAATTCACCGTCTCCTTCGCAACAGTGACGACGCCGGCATCGAGCCGGGAGATGTCGAGCAGTCCATTCAGGAGGGCGCTGAGATTGCCGACAATGGATTTTGCCTTGCCGGCCAGATCGCGAGCATCGCCGGATGCAACAGCGCCTCGGTGACCCAGCGCCGCGAGCGTGGCGATCAGTAGACTCAAGGCATGGATCGGCTGGCGCAGGTCATGACTGGCAGCCGCAAGGAAACGCGTTTTCGCACGATCGGCTGCTTGCGCGCGGTCGCGTTCTTCCTGCAGGTGGCTCACCAGTTCGACATTTTCCAGGCGCAACCTGATGGTCTCACGCAGCATGTGGTACGTCGTGCGGCAGTAATAAAGATTGATGGCCACAAGCCCCGCAAGCAGGGAGAGATATGCGCCGGAGATATCACCTCCATTGGTAATAGAGCGTACCGTGATTGGCAGCACCGTTGCGACGATCGAACCGACGAGAGCAGGCGGAAAGGCCGAGAGCGACGGGACGGTGCCGCAGATCAGACCGGTCAAAACGATGACCGTGAATGAAAAAGGAATGGGCGCCTCGGGAAGGAACCCAACCCAGCCGAGCATTCCCCACAGCAGGCCTGACACGCAGGAAAACGCAGCCGCGAGCCAGGCCCATCGCAACGCGGACGTCGGCTCTCTATCTCGGTTGAAGAACCGGCGCGCCGCCAGAACGCGTATGGCAGTGAGCAGATACAACGCGCCGAGCCATCCGATCAACCAGCTCGCCGATACGACGCTCCTCAGTACGTATGCTGCCGCCAGGGAGATGAGGATGTTGGCGACCACCACTCCGTAGGAATTGCGATACAAAAGCTCGACGAGCGCCTCGCGTATCTTGTCTTCTTGCATCGAAACCTCTTCGCGCGCCGGTAGGTGCGGCGGCTTCGTTCGCGAGTTGCCGTTGCGCTAGCCCGCTGGAAGGCCGAGACGAATTGCGTAGGCTGTCAATTCAGCACCGCTGTGCAGATCAAGCTTCCGCATCAGATTCTCGCGATGTTTCCGGGCGGTCAGCGGGCTAATGCCGAGCCGATTGGCGATGTCGCGGCTGGTGGCACCGTGAGGGATCATCCCCAGGATTTGCCGCTCGCGCCGTGTAAGCGTGACCGGAGATATGATCGCAGCCGTGGGCTCCGGGGAGTCGTTCGGGCCGTCATGCTGGTCCACCGCAAAACGAACCTCCTCCGCCACATAGGCGTTGCCTTTTCTGATGGCATCGACTGCAGCGATGAGTTCGGATGGATCGCCGCTCTTGGTCAAATAGCCATTCGCGCCTGCAGAAAACGCTGCCCGAATGGAACGTGGCTCAACATTGGCGGTCACGACAAGAACTCGCAGCTCCGGCCATTCGGTTCTCAGGTTAGCTATGAATTGAAACCCGTTCACACCCGGCATGCCGAGATCGAGTATGAGAAGATCGGCGGAGCTTTCGTTCAGCAGCCGGTGAACGGCTTCACCGTCCGCCGCTTCTCCACTGACCGTAAGCCTGTCCACGGTCGACAGAAGCTGTTTCAGGCCTTCCCGAATGAAGGCATGATCGTCAGCAATGATCGTCCTCAGCAGTCCGCTCATGCATCGCCCCGCTACAACGGCGCTAGGATATAAGTCAGATCCAATCAAAGATTGGAATCCATGCATTCATTTGCCTGATGATCTTAATACAAAATACGCGAGTTGCCGTATTTTTACATATGGTCGCTGAGGCTCAGGACTCATTGAATCCAGGCGCTCGACCGCACCCAACCCGGCTTGCCGATGAAGAAGGGCCGCGTCGGGACGATGATCCACGACTACAAACGGCACGACCAATCTGTTTGCTGCGCTGAATATCCTCGACGGCACCATTATCGGCCGCAATATGCAGCCCCACCGGCACCAGGAGTTCATCCGCTTCCTCAACACCATCGAGGGCCAGGTGCCGGCACGAAGGCGATCCACGCCATCATCGACAACTACGCCAACCGCAAACATCCCAAGGTGCAAGAATGGTTGGCCCGGCATCCCGCTGGACGTTCCGCTTCACACCAACCTCGGCATCATGGCTCAACGCTGTCGAAGGCATCTTCGCAAAGCTTGCGAGACGCCGCCTCAAACGCGGCGTGTTCCGGTCCGTGGATGATCTCAAAGCCGCCATCGATCGCTTCGTTACCGAAACCAACGCCGATCCAAAGCCCTTTGTCTGGACGGCCAATCCCAAACTCGTCCTCGTCGCTATCAAACGGGAGAAGCGTCAATCCACTAGTGCAGCTGTTGCCGCGGCCGGCGTCTATTCGGCGGGCAACACCGCCTGGATATTCCGACCCGTGCGTTCGATATGCTCCCGCAGGATCCGTGTTGCATCGCGGGTGCGGCGCTCGATCATCGCATGGGCCATGGCAGTGTGTTCTGCAGGCACATCGCGATCTGGCTGATGTTTCTTCAGGAAGATGCGGCGATAGCGATCGCTCTGATCGTGCAGCGTCGCGCAGAACTGCCGCAGCAGCGGCATCTGGCATGCCGAGATCAGTTCGGCATGGAAGGCGCGATGCGCAATCTCCCAGGCTTCCTGTTCAGCGGCCGAGCGTGAGCCGCGCTTGCAGCGGCTGAGCTGATGCAGCGAGCCGAGCACGCGTCCTTCCCAGGCGACATCGCCGTGTTCGATGGCTTCCTTGACGGCGAGGCCTTCGAGTTCGACGCGTAGCCGGATGATCTCGGCGAGATTGCTCGCCGAGACCGGCGTGACGCGATAGCCGCGCTGGTCGATCAGCGCGACGAGTCCGTCATTCTCCAGACGACACAGCGCTTCGCGCAGCGGGCTGAGGCTGACGCCGAAGGCGGTGCGCAGGCGATCAAGATTGAGTTTGCTGCCCGGCAGTAGGTCGCCGCGCATGATCGAATCCCGCAAGCGGGTGACGAGCGTGGTGGATAATGTGGTCGGGATCGCGCCGGCCGTAGTGGTGCGTGCGGTGCTCATGATGCCTGTCCGATGCTCTCGAAACCGTAAAGCGAAGCCGGGTTATCCACCAGTGCCAATTGCTGCGCTTTGGGATCCGGCAGCCAGAGCGGGATGAGATCGACGAGGTCGCCATCGTTCGGCATCGCGACCGGGCAGATCGGATGTGGCCAGTTGCTGCCCCAGAGAATGCGGTCGGGACGTGCTTCGACCACGCGCGCGATCATCGGCAGCATGTCGCGATGCGGACAGGGCTCTGCAGAGAGGCGATACAGGCTGGCGAGCTTGATCCAGCAGCGGTCGGTATCGAGCAATCGCAGCAAGGTTTGGAACGGTTCGGAATCGACGCCTTCCGCGGCGCTGATGCGGGCGAGGTGATCCAGCACGAACGGACTGCGGACCTGCATCAGTTGAGGCGCGACATCGACCAGTTCGCTCGCTCTGTTGAAATGCAGCACGAGATGCCAGCCGAAATCGAAGGTCTCGTCCGCGAGGCCGCGCAAATGCGCGAAGGATGCGCCGCCGCTGACGACGGTGGACATGCGGCAGCCCCGCATGCCGCGAAGGTGCATGTCTTCGAGCTCCTGCTGCGGCAGGCCCGACGGGATCACGGCCACCCCGCGCAGCCGTCGCGGATTGAGGTCGAGGGCCGCGAGCGTCGCACTGTTGTCGGTGCCGTGAGCGCCGCCATGCACGATGACGGCGCGGTCGATCCCGAGCGTTTCGTGGAGCTGCATCAGGTCGTCATAGGTGCAGTCTTCGGGCGTGTAGCTGCGCTGTTCGCTGAACGGAAATTCGGCCTGCGGGCCGAAGACGTGGACATGGGTATCGCAGGCACCACGCGGCATCACGAATGCCGGCCGCTTTGGATGGCGATCGGGGCCGGGGCAGGGCTTCGGTGGGGCGCCAGGCGTATGCGCACTCATCGTGGCAACTCCCTTCAAATAAGCGATCTTTGTTCGCTGAAAATAAACGGTGGCAATCAGCCGATTTGACGACAGCCTTAAGTAGTGCCAACATAAAATCGACGAAGCAAGAAAAATCGATTATTTGGAGGTTCGCATGCGGCACGTGGTTTCTGCACTGGTGGCTCTGGTCATGTTTTCGCTGGTCGGCCAGGTTGCCCATGCAGGGTTTCCCGAACGCGGCATCAAGATCGTGGTGCCGTTTCCCGCCGGCGGATCGAACGACGTCGTTGCCCGCTTGCTTGGCACCAAGCTGCAGGAGCTCTGGGGACAGCCGGTGGTGATCGACAACCGTGCCGGCGGCGGCGGCAACATTGGCGCGGATGCCGTCGCGCGCTCGCCCGCTGATGGCTATACGTTGCTGCTGACGGCGCCCGGACCGCTCGCGGTCAATCAGTCGCTCTACGCGCAACTCCCCTTCAATCCCGCGCAGGATTTCACGCCGGTGGCGTTGATCGCGTCGGTTCCGATCGTGCTGGCGGTCAATCCGGGCGTGAAGGCGACGACGGTGGCGGAGCTGATCGCGCTCGCCAAGGCATCGCCGGGCAAACTCAATTTCGGCTCGTCCGGCCTGGGATCAACCAATCATCTGGCCGGCGAGCTGCTGAAGGCGCGCGCCGGCATCGATATCGTCCATGTGCCGTATCGCGGCGCGGCGCCGGCGATGAATGACCTGATCGCCGGTCAGATCCCGATGATGTTCGACAACATGCCCGCCATTCGTCCGCAGGTTCAGGGCGGCACGATCCGCGCGATTGCCGTGGCCGGCGCAGCACGTTCGCCTCTGTTCCCGGAGCTGCCGACCATGGCGGAGGCGGGTGTCGCGAATTTCGAGGCGTCGTCATGGTTTGGCCTCGTCGCGCCGGCCAAGATGCCGCCGGATGTGACGAAGCTGCTGGTCGACGGGGTGACCAAGGTGCTGAAGGACCCCGACATGGTGAAGCGTCTCGCCGATGTCGGCGCCGAGCCTGGCACGTTGTCCGGCGACGCGTTCGCTGCGTTTCTGCGCGCCGAGTCGGAAAAATGGGGCCAAGTGGTCAAGACAGCGGGCGCCAAGGTCGAGTAGGGACCTCATGCCAAGATCGATTTGAAAACGGGAATCATATGACGAAGAAAATTGCTGAGCTCGACGAGCTGAAGTCCCGCTACGAGACCATGATTGGCTTCACGCCGCCGAAGATCGCCAAGCGACTGGAACTCGGCATGCGCGTCGATCCCGCGCTGGTCACGGCGCTGGAGGACTGGAGGATTGCGGCGCTGACGCCGACGGCACTGGACCAGAAGACCGTGCAATTGATGTCGTTCGCGATCCTGCTGGTCCAGACGTCCGAAGCTGCTGCCAATCACGCAAAGGCTGCGATCAAGGCCGGGGCTACGCTTGAGGAACTGCACGCAAGCGCCGGAATCGCGGCGCTGTTCCGCGGCGTTGCAGCCTTCAACATGGCCGGCGAAATCCTGGCCGGTCTGTTCCCGGAGACGGCTCAAAAAACCGGCGGCTGATACCGCCGTTGCATCTGCGGATACCGGGATGATTCAGGCACGTTGTCCCCCGCGTCATCCCGCCACACCTGTATCCGCCAGATTACCAAACCTTAATTCCCCTGCCAGCCCGCGGTAAGGTGGAAACCTCCATCTTCAGATCACACAAGGCGCCTTGCCCCCGCGCCGTTGCTCTGGAGATTTTCTCGATGTCCGACCGCCCCAACGATTTTTCCGAATTGCCGTCCTACAAGGCGTCCCGCCGTTCGCTGTTCTCTGCGCGTAAATTCGCGCTGATGGCGTCGGTTGTTGCGGGCCTTGGTGTTGCCGCTTATGGCCTGTCGCCCTCCAACGGTCCGGTCGACATCTTCACCACCACTGCGCATGCGCAGGTTGACAAGCAGGTCAAGTCGCAGGCCGCGCAGCCGGTCGGCTTCGCCGATATCGTTGAGCGCGTGAAGCCGTCGGTGATCTCGGTCAAGGTCAACATGAAGGAAAAGGTCGCATCGAAGGATGACGACAACAACGGCGACTCGCCGTTCCAGCCGGGCTCCCCGATGGAGCGCTTCTTCAAGCGCTTCGGCCAGGACGGCGTGCCCCCGGGCATGCGCGGTGGTCCGCGCGGCGGCGGCCGTGGCGTCGTGAGCGGTCAGGGCTCGGGCTTCTTCATCTCGGCTGACGGTTTCGCCGTAACCAACAATCACGTGGTCGATGGCGCCGACAAGGTCGAGGTCTCGACCGACGACGGCAAGACCTATTCGGCCAAGGTGATCGGCACCGATCCGCGCACCGATCTGGCGCTGATCAAGGTCGAGGGCCGCACCGATTTCCCGTTCGCCAAGCTTGCTGACGGCAAGCCGCGGATCGGCGACTGGGTGCTGGCAGTCGGCAACCCGTTCGGACTCGGCGGCACCGTGACCGCAGGCATCGTCTCGGCCTCGGGTCGCGACATCGGCAGCGGTCCGTATGACGATTTCATCCAGATCGATGCGCCCGTGAACAAGGGCAATTCGGGTGGTCCGGCTTTCGATACGTCGGGCGAAGTGATGGGCGTCAACACCGCGATCTATTCGCCTTCGGGCGGCAGCGTCGGCATCGCGTTCTCGATCCCGGCCTCGACCGTGAAGACGGTGGTGGCGCAGCTCAAGGACAAGGGTTCGGTCTCGCGTGGCTGGATCGGCGTGCAGATTCAGCCGGTGACCCAGGATATCGCTGACAGTCTCGGCCTGAAGAAGGCGGAAGGTGCGCTGGTCGCCGAGCCGCAGGCCGATGGTCCGGCGGCCAAGGCCGGCATCAAGTCGGGTGACGTCATCACCGCGGTGAATGGCACGCCGGTGAAGGATGCACGCGAACTCGCCCGCACCATTGGCGGCTTCGCGCCGGGCAACACGGTGAAGATCAACGTGCTGCACAAGGGGGAGGACAAGGTTCTGTCCATGACCCTCGGCCAGTTGCCGAACACGGTAGAGGCGA
Organism: Tardiphaga sp. P4_G1; assembly: GCF_056401215.1. Classification (NCBI taxonomy): domain Bacteria; kingdom Pseudomonadati; phylum Pseudomonadota; class Alphaproteobacteria; order Hyphomicrobiales; family Nitrobacteraceae; genus Tardiphaga; species Tardiphaga sp. P4_G1. The sequence goes on along the minus strand of NZ_JBFUJU010000013.1, from coordinate 72,358 downwards.
AGGCCGATGTCGATAGCGGTGACAAGGGATCGTCATCGCGCGGCAGCGACGTGCCGCGGCTTGGCCTCACGGTCTCGCCCGCGAGCAGTGTCGCCGGTGCCGGCAAGGACGGCGTGGTCGTGACCGGCGTCGATCCGAAGAGTGCCGCTGCCGAGCGTGGCTTTAAGGAAGGCGACGTCATTCTCGAAGTCGCCGGCAAGAGCGTGACCAATCCCGGCGATGTGCGCGAGGCGATTGTCGCCGCGCACAACGACAACAAGAACAGCGTGCTGATCAGGGTTCGCTCGAACGGCTCCTCGAAGTTCGTGGCCGTTCCCCTCGCGAAGAGCTGATCACCGCACATGAACGGAGAGTGTCGCCGGCATAGTCGCCCCCGCTGACGGCTCTTTCCAGGGGGCGAGCCACAAACTCGCTCCCGCTGCTTCCTTTCGATGGAAAACGCCCCCCTCCGTTGAAAGGCCAATGGGCGGTGAAGTTTCCCCCAGCTTCACCGCCTATTCTTCTTTCTGCCCCGAAGGATAACCGGCGGGCATTCCGCCGCCTTGCATGAAAGCCCGGTGCGCGCCATGGTGACCGAGACTCACAAGATCCACAGCGAATCCGATCCCCAGATGCGTCTGCTCATCATCGAAGACGACCGCGAATCCGCCGACTATCTGGTCAAGGCTTTCCGTGAGGTCGGCCATGTCGCCGATCACGCCAGCGATGGCGAGGAAGGTTTCGCGCTCGCCGATTCCGGCGATTACGACGTGCTGGTGGTCGATCGCATGTTGCCGAAGCGCGATGGACTCTCCGTTATCGGCGGCCTGCGCGACAAGGGTAACCGGACGCCGGCACTGATCCTGTCGGCGCTGGGCCAGGTCGACGACCGCATCAAGGGCCTGCGCGCCGGCGGCGACGATTATCTGCCGAAGCCTTATTCATTCGCTGAGCTGCTCGCGCGCGTCGAAGTGCTGTCGCGCCGCCAGGGTGGTCCCGCCGAAGAAACGACCTATCGCGTCGGTGATCTCGAACTCGACCGGCTGTCCCATGGCGTGACGCGCGGTGGCCAGGAACTGATCCTGCAGCCCCGCGAATTTCGGCTGCTCGAATATCTCATGAAACATGCCGGGCAGGTGGTTACCCGCACGATGCTGCTGGAAAACGTCTGGGACTATCATTTCGATCCGCAGACCAACGTGATCGACGTCCATATCTCGCGCCTGCGCTCGAAGATCGACAAGGGCTTCGAGCGTCCGCTGCTGCACACGATTCGCGGCGCCGGCTATATGGTCCGCGACGGCATGAAGTGAGTCAAATCTAGGTTCAGTCAGAAGATTGACGCTTTACGCGGTCGTTGCCGATCATCATCGCGTGAATCGTCCCGGACTGCGAAAGTGATTGATCTCAATTGACGGGCGGGTGCGCGGGGGCTGCCCCGGCGACTGACCGTTCGGGAACCGACGCGCAACGCGAGCCTTTAATGACCATCAGCGCCGTGCCCACGACGAGACCCGTGAAGAGCAGGTAGGTGAGAGACATGTTCTCCCCTGCATCTGCCAGCAACAGGTAAGCGAACAGTCCTGCAGTCGATGCGGCGTAGCCGAGCCATGCAAGTTTCGGAAAGCGGAAGCCGCTCTCATCGCGCGAGAGGTCGAGCACCAGGTATATGGCCAGCAACGTGTTGCACAGCGCCGCGGGGAGCAGGCCCATCACGATCTCGCGTTCGAATCCCAGATAAGACAGCACGCCGGAGACTTGAGCGATCACCGGAAACGGCAGGTAACGCGCATTGAGACAGGCGAGCCCGATGGACGCGACCTCGAACGCAAAGAAGTAACGATCGTGCATCTTCGGAAGCAGGTAGGGCATGATCATCAGAGATGCGCATGCGACAAGCATAATGAACTCTGGGCCTTCTCGCTTGGACCGCGCGAGCAAGGCTGCCAGAGCCAGCCCGCCGAGCGCCGCCAATGCGAGCCCGATGGCGACACCCATCTGGTAGGGAAGACTCCCTGCGAACACCCAGATATTCGCGGCGTTCATGGTGAGGCGGTGGAACCGCTCAGCCTGCTCCATGTAGATGCTGAACACCGAGGCGATGGGTCTGCCGGCGACAACCACAGGAACGGCGAGGGCTGCATAGACCACGGGAACGGCGGCGAGCCATGCCCAGTGAATCTTGTCACGCAACATCATGCCAAGGACGAACGGCCCCAGGAATACGCCTTGGGCCTTCACCGCGACTGCGACCGCGAATGGCAAAATGCCGTTCCGATGCTGCATGAATGCCGCTATCGAAACGAGCGTGAAGAATGTCCAGATCGAGTCGGCCTGGCCCCACACCGCGCCGTTGAAGATCACTGTCGGCGCAAGCCAGACACAGCAAAAGGCAACGCACGCGCGCGATGGTGCCTTATTCGCCGACCACACGATCAGAGCTACCACAATCGCGCAGCCGAATTCGAATACGAACGAGATCGCCTTCACCAGAGTGAGGGGCTGGCCCAGCCCATTGAATTGCGCCGTGATCAACAACAGGTAACTGTAGAACGGCGTGTAGTTGGTGAAGGCTTCGCCAAGCCCGCCGATACCGCGGTCGCGCGCGAATATGTACCAGGGGATCAGGTATCGAACGGCGTCAGTGGTGGCATGCTCCCGAGCGAGGAAGCGGAGCAGGAAGCCTAAAAGAACGCATCCGATCACGATCAAGGAAACAGAAAGCCGCCGGCTATCCAACCGTCGAGCAAGCATCTGCATCAGCCTCAATTCCTCCCCCAAGCTACTTCATCTACTGCCCGATAGCGGTATTTGGTAGGATTAATCGGCCGAGTTGCCGATGTCGTTCTGGTTGTTGTCGGCCTCCAACCGGATCTGCCAAGATCCATGGAGCTTTATCCTCTTCACCCATAACTAAGGAGATTAGGCAAATTTACCCGTGATTCCCACACTTTCGCGCTTGATCAGGTCGCCGGCGAAACTATGGCAGCTGGCGAGATTGCCTTACGACAATCGTGACATTCTCCCGGAACCTGATTCTAATAAAGATGCAGCGGCGGTCCCGTCGCGCCATCTATGGCTGTTCTTCGTCGAACGGCGCGTTGATCACCAGTTCGACGACGGAGCTTGCCTTGTAGCCCGCCACGAAACGTTCGCCGAAATCGCGAATGAAGTTGTCGTAAGTGGTGCCGGGTTGGGTCCGGGCGATATGGCAGAAGCAGCGAGTCATTTTCTGCTTCATTCCCAAACGTGGAAATTCCGCGACAATTGCCGCCACGTCGCTCGGTGGAATAAGCTCATACTGCAAGCCGACGACATCGAAGCAGATGCCGGCGGTGCAGAGCGCGACTTCCGCTTCCTTGAACAGCCCAATCGACGGTGTGGAATTGAGCGCAACGCTATCCCAGATCAACTGAGCACGGCTTCGGTCGAAGCCATGCTCCCGTGCAAAGAGACGCGCGAGGTCGGCGCCTTCCACTTCGAAGCGACGCGGTCCGGCGAAGCGTTCATTGAGCGTGATGTCATGCAGCAGTGCTGCGACGGCGAGAACCTCGCCGTCGTGCTCGATGTTCTGCAGTTGAGCGAGCCGCACCGCAAACAACCATGACCTGACGACATGGTTGAACAGGTACGGTTCGCAACTGTTCCGGGCGTGGTCGATCGCGCTGGCGATGATGGCCGTATCGGGGACGGTTACTCCCGCCAGTTGCCTGTCATTGATCTGTTGCATGTTCGTCGCCTCGCTCTACCGGACCGTGAAGGTTGCTTGTGCTAGCTCTTCAGGAATTTCAGCAGCTCGGCATTGACCTGATCCGCATGGGTCGCCGTGATGCCGTGCGGTGCGCCGGGATAATAGACATCCTTGGCACCCTTGATCAGCTTGGCTGATTTCACCGCGGAGTCCTTCACGGGCACGATCTGATCGTCCTCGCCATGCAGGACGAGGGTAGGGATGTCGAACTTCTTCAGGTCTTCCGTGAAATCCGTCTCCGAGAACGCCTTCACGCTCTCATAGGCATTCTTCGCGCCGGCCTGCATGCTCCACAGCCAGAACTGATCCAGCGTCCCTTGGGAGACTTTCGCGCCGGGCCGGTTGGCGCCGTAGAAGGCGATCGCCAGATCCTTGTAGTATTGCGACCGATCTCCGGCCACACCGGCTCGGATGCCGTCGAACACCTCGATCGGCAAACCTTCCGGATTGGCTGGTGTCTTCAGCATGATCGGTGGCACCGCAGCGATCAGCACCGCCTTCTTCACGCGCTTGGTGCCGTGGCGGCCGATGTAGCGTGCGACTTCGCCGCCGCCCGTGGAATGGCCGACCAGCGTCGCGTCCTTCAGATCGAGCGTCTCGATGACTGCGGCGAGATCGTCGGCATAGCCGTTCATGTCATTGTTGTTCGAGGCCTGGCTGGAGCGGCCATGACCGCGGCGGTCATGGGCGATGACACGGTAGCCATGCTGGGCGAGAAACAGCATCTGGCCGTCCCACGCGTCCGCGTTGAGCGGCCAGCCATGGGAGAAGGTAACGACCGGGCCCTTGCCCCAGTCCTTGTAATAGATTTCGGTGCCGTCCTTTGTGGTGATAGTGCTCATGGTACGATGTCCTTTGTGAGCGTGAGGTTTGGTTGGCTTGTCGCCGGCCTTGCCCTCGGCGATCGAGGGCAAGCCGGCAGTGATCGCGGTGATGGCGGCAGCTGCGAGCAGATCGCGGCGGGAGGGTGTCGAGCGCGGAACGTCGTCGGTCATGGTTGGTCCTTGGTTGGCGGAGAGGCAGCTTGCGTCGATCAGCCCTTGAGCCAGTCGTCGAGATGGATCGCTCCGATGCGCGCGCCGACATCGGGTGTCAGGGAGCGATCATTGATCGGCGTGCCGAAATAACCCACGTGGATATCGGCGATGACCTGGCGTGGGTCCTGCTTTGCCGTCAGATATTTGCGCCCGAGTGCGTCGAGCGGGAGCGGTTCGGGCCCGGCCACCTCGACGACGCCGTTCACCGGGGTGCCCAGGGCCAGGTCCACCATGGCGGCTGCCACGTCCGCAGATGCGATGGGCTGGATCAGGGCCGGCGCCAGGCGAATCACGTCGCCGTCCACGCCGCCTTGCACGATGGCGGGGATGAATTCGAAGAACTGCGTCGCCCGCAGGATCGTGTAGGGCATTCCAGACGCCTTGATGAGATCCTCCTGGGCCAGCTTGGCACGGAAATAGCCGCTGGCTTGAAGGCGCTCGGTCCCGACCACAGACAGGGCCAGATGATGCTGGACGTCTGCGGCCTTTTCCGCCGCGAGCAGGTTGCGGCTGGATGTCTGGAAGAATTCCATCACTGGTCCATCCTCGAATGATGGCGAATTCGCCACGTCGATGACGACGTTTGTCCCGGCCATGGCCTCGGCCAGTCCTTCCCGCGTCAGGGTGTTGACGCCCGTCGACGGCGAGGCGGCGACGACCTTGTGGCCCAGCTTCCTCAAGCCGCTCACGACCTGCGTACCGATGAGGCCGCTACCTCCGATGACGACGATTTTCATGATATTTTCTCCCTTTCACACGGTGACGATCGTGTAGGCGGACCATGCGCCGCGGTGCACAGGAAGACTTTGCCGCAATCTTCGTTTTCTCTTGAGTTTCGCTTGGATGTTCGTTCAGAAAGGGCCGGCTGGCACGTCACCGCCGATGGCGCGCGACAGGCCAGTTGTGGGGTCGGTTCTGTTGCCTCCTGAAGGTCTTGACGGTTCATTGCCGCCGGCCGAAAACGCAGGCAGTCATGGAGCGCCGAGTGCCGTATCTGTTCGCAGGCTATGTCCTCGATCCCGACCGCAGAGAATTGTCGCATGGCAGCGACAAGGTGGCGATCACGCCGCAGGCTTTCGACCTGCTGCTGCATCTGGTGAAGAACCGCGACCACGTCGTCAGCAAGGATGCCCTTCTCGATGCCGTGTGGGCGGGACGGATCGTGTCCGAATCGACGCTGGCCAGTCACATCAATGCGGTACGCAAGGCGCTGGGCGATAGCGGCGACGAACAGCGGCTGCTGAAGACGGTGGCGCGCAAGGGCTTTCGTTTCGTCGGCGATGTGACCGAGACGGCAATGGCGGCGCAGTCTGACGCGGCGGTTGCCGATCACGCCACATCGACGGCGAATCCGAACGCCGCGCTGACGTTGCCCGATCGGCCGTCGATCGCAGTATTGCCGTTCCTCAATCTGAGCGGCGATCCGCAGCAGGACTATTTCGTCGATGGCATGGTCGAGGACATCATCCTCGCACTGTCGCGGCTTCGCTGGCTGTTCGTCATCGCCCGCAATTCCAGTTTCACGTTTAAAGGCCGTGCCGTGGACGTCCGCGAGGTCGGGCGCGAACTTGGCGTGCGCTATGTACTGGAAGGCAGCGTGCGCCGTGTGGCGAACCGCGTGCGCATCACCGGACAGCTCGTCGATACCACCACGGGCATGCATCTGTGGGGCGAGCGCTTCGAGAGCGTCGTCGATGACATCTTCGATCTGCAGGACCAGGTCACGGAAAGCGTCGTGGGCGCTATCGCGCCGCAGCTTGAATTTKCGGAGATCGAACGCGCCAAGCGGAAGCCGACCGAAAGCCTCGACGCCTATGATTACTACCTGCGCGGACTGGCGAATTTTCATGTGTCGACGCGCGATGGGATCGATGCGGCATTGGCGAATTTCTACAAAGCCATCGAGCTCGATCCCGACTTCGCTGCGGCCTATGGGATGGCTGCGGGATGCTTCTACTGGCGCAAGATGAATCGCTGGCTTTCCGATCGTGTGGCTGACGGGCGTGAAGCGGCGCGGCTTGCCGAACGCGCCGTCACCCTCGGAAAGAACGATGCGGTGGCGCTGACACGCGGCGGCCATGCCTGGCCGCATTTCGGCGGCGACCTGCATGCCTGCGTCGCCTATGTCGATCGTGCGCTGGTGCTCAATCCCAATCTCTCGACGATCTGGTATCTCGGGGGCTATCAGCGCGTCTCGCTCGGCGAGCACGACGAGGCCATCACCTATTTTTCACGCGCCATGCGGCTCAGTCCGCTCGATCCCGAGACATTCCAGATGCATACGGGAATCGCGATGTCGCATCTCTATTCGCGACGCTTTGATACCGCGCTCGATTGCTTGCGGGAGGCGTCGCGCGAGGTGCCAAACATTCTTCGGGTCGCCGCATTCCAGGCCGCTGCGCATGCCCTGGGTGGGCGAATGGAAGAGGCGCGTGAGGCGATGGGCCATGTGCGCCGGCTCGATCCCACATTGCGGCTCAGCAATATTGACGACTGGCTGCTGGTGCGGCGACCGCAGGACTTCGCACTTGCATCGGAAGGCCTGCGCAAAGCCGGCCTTCCGGAATGAGCCTGCCTGAAAGATAAAATTCCCACAGCGGGGCGACATTACCAACATCTCATACTCCCGCCCTGTTTGTTGCAGCTTGCGCCTGCTAGAACAGGGGATGAAGTCCAGAACCTTCCATTTCCGCACGTCCCGAGCGTGACCCGTGACGGCTATCGGTAAACTGTTTCGCACGACGGCCTTCCGGTTGACGTTGGCCTATCTGCTGCTGTTCGCGCTGTTTGCAGCATCGCTGCTCGGCTATTTCGCCTGGAATACACACCGGCTGATCAACGATCAGATCACGACCACGGTCGATGACGAAATGACCGAGCTGAGCGATCTGTTCGGGCGGCGCGGCTTGCGGGGAATCGTGGGCGCCATCGAGAACCGGGCGCTGCGTCCTGGCGCCAACCTCTATCTGATCACGACACCGGCGGGTCAATCCATCGCCGGCAACGTGTCCTCACTGGCGCCTGGCGTGATGGCGACCACGGGCTGGTCCGAGACCGCCTATCGCCGGCTCGACGATCCCGACTCGTCCAACCATCGCGCACTGGTGAAGGTGACGCAATTGAGCAGCGGCTTCCGGCTGCTGATCGGCCATGATCTCGAAGAACGCCGGCGCCTGTTCGACATCGTCGGCGATGCCGCAAAGTGGTCGGTGTTGATCGTCGTTGTCCTTGGACTCGGCGGCGGCATCTTCGTCGCCAGCCGCGTGCTGCGGCGGATCGACGCCATGACCGGCACCACCCAGCGCATCATGGCGGGTGATCTCTCCGGCCGTCTGCCGGTCGGACGCAGCGGCGACGAACTCGACCGTCTCGCGGAAAATCTCAATGCCATGCTGGAGCGCATTGAAGCGCTGATGACAGGGCTGAAGGAAGTCTCGGACAATATAGCCCATGACCTCAAGACGCCGCTCACGCGGCTGCGCAATCGGGCGGAGGAGGCGCTGGCGCGATCCAGCCACGAGGCCGAATATCGTGCGGCGCTGGAACGCACCATCGAGGAATCCGATGGCTTGATCCGGACCTTCAATGCGCTGCTGATGATCGCACGTGCGGAATCAGGACAGGCGCGGGGCAATATGGACAATTTCGACGCTGCTGAAGTGGCCGAGGGCATCCACGAGCTCTATGAACCGCTTGCCGAAGACAGCGATCTTACGCTGACCGTCAAGACCGCGGCTGCGCCGCTGCGCGGCAATCGCGAACTGATCAGCCAGGCGCTCGCCAATCTCGTCGAAAACGCCATCAAATATGGCAAACCTGCGATCACGGACGAGAATGCCGATAGCGCGGGCGCCGCGGCTGCCAAGGACATCGTGATCGAGGCGCGGCGCGAGGGCGATCGGGTGCTGCTTAGCGTGTCCGATCATGGTCCAGGCATTCCCGAAGCCGATCGGAAACATGCGGTGGAGCGCTTCGTGCGGCTGGAAGCGAGCCGCACATTGCCCGGTTCCGGACTCGGTCTCAGTCTTGCATCTGCCGTGGCCACGCTGCACGGCGGTGAATTGCAGCTGGGCGACAATCATCCAGGGTTGCGGGTCACGCTGGCGCTGCCGGCAGTGGCAGCCGAAGGCCTTGCGGGTCAAACGGGGAATGTGCCACAGAAGTCGGCATGACCTCAGCCGCAACAGGCGAGGGCCAGCTCCCGCTGGCCGCGCAATTCGTCAGCGGACCGCAGCTGTTCGCCCCCGCCGATGCCGAGCAGCGCTTCGGCGAATGGCTCGCCGATAACGCGCCGGACGATGCCGGCGCGTTTCGTGCGATCACCGACCAATATCCGCATGCCAGGGCGATCCTGCTCGGCATTGCCGAGGCCTCGCCCTATCTGTTCGATCTGATCCGCGCCGATGCCGGGCGCGCATTGCGGCTGCTGCATTGCGATCCCGATCGCCATCTCACCACTCTGATCGCCGAGACCTCGGCGAATGTCGCTGCCGCTGGCGGCGATCCCGATGTCATGCATCTGCTGCGACGCATGAAATCCGAAGCGGCCTTGTTGATTGCGCTGTGTGATATCGGTGGCGTCTGGCCGGTGATGCGCGTCACGCGGGCGCTGACCGATCTCGCTGTGTCCTCCGTCCAGACGACGGTGCGTTATCTGCTGCGCCAGGACATGGCACGCAAGCGCATCCTGCCGCCGGATCCCGATCATCCGGAGCAGGGCAGCGGCCTGATCGTGCTGGCGATGGGCAAGATGGGCGCCGGCGAGCTGAACTATTCCAGCGACATCGACCTGATCGTTTTCTTCGATCTCGAGGCGCATACGCTGGCCGAGGATATCGAGCCGAATTCATTCTTTGTGCGCATCGCGCAGGGCGTGTCGCGGCTGCTGCAGCAGCGCACTGGCGACGGCTATGTGTTCCGCGTCGATCTGCGGCTGCGACCCGATCCGGCCTCGACGCCGGTAGCCGTCTCGACGGCATCGGCACTGCATTATTATGAGCGCGAGGGGCGCACATGGGAACGCGCGGCAATGATCAAGGCGTTTCCTTGCGCCGGTGACTTCAAGGCCGGTGAGGCCCTGCTGGCCGAGATCGCGCCTTTCGTCTGGCGCAAGCATCTGGATTTCGCCGCGCTGGCCGATGTCCATGACATGAAACGGCAGATGCAGACGTTTCGCGGGCAGAATGAAATCTCCGTCGAGGGCCACAATGTCAAGGTCGGGCGCGGCGGCATCCGTGAGATCGAGTTCTTCGCCCAGACCCAGCAGTTGATTGCCGGCGGGCGCCATCCCGAATTGCGCGTGCGGCCGACGCTGGAGGCGCTGAATATTCTCGCTGCCAGCAACTGGATCACCTTTGAAGCGCGCGATGAACTGACGCTCGCCTATGAATTCCTGCGCCGTGTCGAACATCGGCTGCAGATGGTGGCCGACGAACAGACTCACTCGCTGCCCGATGACGTCGGCGCCATGGAACGCTTTGCGCGCTTCTTCGGCTATGACAGTCGTGAAGCCTTTGCCAGTGATTTGCTCGGGCATCTCAATTGCGTGCAGGGGCATTATGGCCGCCTGTTCGAAGGCGACCCCACCGATAACGTCCATCTGCCGGCTGTCGACTACAAAGCAGGCGCAACGGACCAGCGGCTGCTCGAACATTTCACCAAGCTCGGTTTCCGCAAGCCCGCGATGGTGGCGGAGACGGTGCAGCACTGGATGACAGATGACTATCGCGCGCTCAAATATGAGGGCACGCGGCAGGCGTTCATGGAATTCGTGCCTTCGCTGATCGTCGGGCTGGCCGATGCCGAAGAGCCGGATCTTGCGGTCGTCGCGTTCGACCGCTTTCTGCAGGCATTGCAACGCGGCGGCAGGCTGATCTCGCTACTCAGCCAGAACCGCGATCTCGTCGCGCTGGTGGCGCTTGTACTTGGCGCGGCGCCGCGTCTGGGTGACATGCTGGCACGGCAGCCGCAGATCATGGACGGCCTCATCGATCCGCGCTTCTTCGGCGCCATGCCGGACCAGCGCGAACTGTCCGGGCGCCTTGCGGCGACGCTCGAAGACGCCAATTCCTATGAAGAGTTTCTGGATCGTCTCAGGCTGTTCGGGCAGGAAAGCCTGTTCCTGATCGGCACGCGCATTCTCTCGGGCACGGTGTCGGCGCAGCAGGCCGGGATCGCATTCGCCGACGTCGCCGAAGGCATCGCGCATACGCTGCACGGGCTGGTGCTCGATCAGTTCGTTGCCCAGCACGGCCGCATCAAGGATCAGCAGACCGCAATCGTCGCGATGGGGAAGCTCGGCAGCCGCGAGATGACGGCGGCGTCGGATCTCGATCTGATTTTGATTTACGACTTCGATCACGATGCGCCGGACTCAGATGGACCGCGCCCGCTGCACGGTGCGCAATATTTCGCGCGGCTGACGCAGCGCCTGATCAGCGCCTTCACCACGCGCACCAATTATGGCGTGCTCTACGAGGTCGATATGCGGCTTCGCCCGTCGGGCCGCGCAGGACCGCTGGCGTCGCGCATCGACTCCTTCGCTGAATATCAAGAGACCGAGGCCTGGACCTGGGAGCACATGGCACTGACGCGCGCGCGGGTGATTTCGGCGACGCCCGCGTTCCGCGAGAAGATCGAACGGGTCATCCGCGACGTGCTGACGCGTCCGCGTGAAATCACGATCATCGCCAACGATGTTGCCGAGATGCGTCAGGCCATCGCCGAGGAAAAGGGCGAAGACGATATCTGGGACCTGAAACATGCCGCGGGCGGCATGGTCGATATCGAATTCATCGCGCAATATTTGCAACTGGTGCATGCGGCAGAGAAGCCCGAGATCCTCAGCATCAGCACGCAACAGGTGCTGGAGAATGCGGCGCGGCTGGGCATTCTGCCGCCAGCTGCCGCCGATGTGCTGCGTCCGGCAGTGCGGCTCTATCACGACCTCACGCAGGTACTGCGGCTATGCGTGAGCGACAAGTTCAAGCCGGAAACCGCAGGCACGGATCTGTTGCGCATACTCGCACGCGTGAGCAACGAGCCCGACTTCTCCTCGCTGCAAGCGCGGGTGCGCGATATGCAAGCCGACGTACGGCAGGTGTTCCGCGCTGTTGTCGAAGGTCAGACATAGACCTATCTGCCGCGCCGTGCGGCGGGCATGCGAGTTGTGTATGACCGGCTGCGTATGATCTCGCGTGAACGGCTGGATAGATTCTAAACCCGCCGCATTGTGACCGCACCCTGACCTCCTGTAGGTCCGCATCTCGTTTGCCGATGACATGAGGCTTGAGATGTTGCAGCTGCCTGCGCCCGAATGTCGCAGCATCGGCGATGTCGTCATGCATCAGCACTGAAATGAAACCGCCGATATGGAGTCGACATGCAGGTTCTAGGCTTCCGCGCCGCCACCGTTGCTCTTGCCTTGATCGCTGCATTTGCTCCGAACGGGACCAAGGCGGATGAAATCTCCCTGATTGAGAAGTCACTTCCCGGAGAGGGGCAGCGCCCGCAGGCGATCGTCGTCGGGCCGGATGGAAATTTGTGGGTGACGGAAGTCATCAAGCACCAGATTTTTCGGGTCACGCCAAACGGTGAGATGAGTTCCTTTCGCGTTCCGGGCGATCAGGTCGGAGTTATTCAGGGGATCACGTCTGGCCCTGACGGCAATCTTTGGTTCACGTCACGCGAAGAGAACGCCATTCGCCGAATTTCAACCAAAGGGGAATTCAACGGAACATTTGCGATCCCCTCACAGGCCACGACACCCACGAAATTCAACACGGGATCATGGCCGCGCGGCATTACGGTCGGTCCGGACGGCCAGATCTGGTTTGCGGAAATGGCGGCGAACAAAATCGGCCGCGTGACGCTGACCGGTGAGTTTTCGGAGTTCGCAATCCCGACGGAAAATGCCGAAGCCTATGGTGTGGTGACAGGCCCCGATCAGAATTTGTGGTTCACGGAAAGCGGTGCCGGAAAGATCGGACGACTCGACGTCAAGACAGGAAAGATCACGGAATTTCCGCTCGGCAATCCGAAGTCACGCCCGCGCGACATTACGGTCGGGCCGGATGGTCATCTCTGGTTTTCGATGAACGGCTCCGATCACATCGGCAGAATTTCCATAGCTGGCGAGATCAAGGAGTTTCCATTGCCAGCAGAGACGCGCCCCATTGGTATCGCCGCGGGAACCGATGGCAACGTCTGGTTCACCGCTTTCAAGTCTCACAAGATCGGCCGCATCACGCCGGCAGGTGAAGTTGCGTTCTTCGATCTCAAGACGGAGAACGCGCAGCCCTTCGGCATGACGAAGGGGCCGAATGGCGTGGTCTGGTTCACATCCCAGGCCAATCAGGTCGGGCACGTTCACGTCACGTCAAAGCGCCAGTGATGATCGTGATTGCGCGCCGCGAGAGCGTGGGAGTGCGTTGCTATCCAATCTGATAATCTGCAAGGTTTCAGAGTAAAATAAAGTCCTGCAGAATTCATCGTCTGTGTCAAATTGCATGCGCACGGTAGCGAGTTGCATGCGGCGTTCTGCGTATGAAGCGGCGTGAAGCATTAGATAGAATCTAGACGCGCCGCATTGTGACCGCACCATGTCATCCTGTAGGCCCCATTGAGTTAGTCGACAGAAGTCGACGAAGTTTTTTGGGGCGACTATTCAAATGATGCGCAGGACTACACTTCACAAGAAAACCCTTTTGGCTGCTGTGAGCGCATTCGCGTTATTGCTTGATGCTGACGCAACGGTTGTTGCGCAGACCTCGCAAGCGCTGCCCGCCGTTGAAGTGCATGCGCCGACGCCGCGTGCGGTCCGTCGTGTCGCGCCGCGCCGAAATGCCGCAGTCACGCCGCGTGCGACGCCGCGGCCGGTGGAGCGTCGCACACCGACGACGCCCCCGACTGGCATGATCGGCTCGCTGCCGGCGGCTTATGCCGGCGGGCAGGTCGCATCCGGCAGCCAGGTTGGTTTGCTCGGTAATCGCGGCGTAATGGATACGCCGTTCAACCAGACGAGCTACACGGCGCAGACGATTCAGGATCAGCAGGCGCGTAAGCTCGACGACGTGTTCGCGAACGATCCGTCGGTGCGTGTCACCGTGCCGCGTCTCAGCGGCTTCGACCAATTGAACATTCGCGGCTTCAGCGTGTCCAGCACGGCTTACGGGCTGAACGGGCTATACGGAATCGCGTCGGCGTTCTCGCTCTCGTCGCTGTCAGCCATCGAACGCGTGGAAGTTCTGAAGGGGCCGTCAGCCCTGCTCAATGGCATGCCGCCCGGCGGTGGCGGCGTCGGCGGCAGCGTCAATCTGGTGACCAAGCGGGCGGGGGACGTGCCGCTTGCGCAGATCACGAGCACCTATTCATCGCGGTCGCAATTCGGCACGCAACTGGATGTTGGCCAGAGATTTGGCGAGTTCAAGGAGTTCGGCGTTCGCTTCAATGGCAGCTACAAGGACGGTGCCACGGAACTTGCCAATCAGAGCCAGGAAGTCGGCAATGCGTTTGTCGGGCTGGACTATCGCGGCGAGCGCGTGCGCCTCTCAGCCGATTTCGGCTACGAGAATAACAATGCCACCGCGATGACGCGCTTCGTAGACCTCGGTAACCTCACGGCACTTCCAGCAGCGCCGGACGCTCGCGCGAACTACATGCCGAACTGGGGCTTCTGGAATTCGGAGTCGCGTTACGCACTCGTTCAGGGTGAAGTGGATATCACCGAGAATCTCACGGCCTATGCCCAGGCAGGTATCGGCACGAGCAATACGCGGTATCTTTACTCCGATATCCGGATGGACAATCTGAACGGCAACTTCAACGGGACGCCGAGGCGTAACAACCAGAAGCACGAGCGGACGGCGGCCCAGGCAGGCTTCCGCGCGAATGTCGACACCGGGCCGATCAACCACTCCATCAATTTCAACGTAGCGACAGCGGAAGCCGAGACGGGTATTCTCAATGTCTCGGGAGCGCTGTTCAGGTCGAACCTGTACAATCCGCGTCAAAGTCCCTTCCCGAACGTGGACGTCGGCGCGCCTCGCAAAACTTCCGGCACGGACCAGTCCAGTTTCGGTGTTGCCGATACCATGTCGATCTGGAACAACCGGATCCAGCTCACCGTCGGTGTCCGGCACCAATATGTGGAGTCGGAATCGTTCGCCATGGGCACGGGAACGAGGACCGGCGGTTACGATGCATCGGCGACGACACCAGCCTATGCGCTCGTCATCAAGCCGCTGGAGAACGTCTCGGTTTATGCCAACTATATCGAGGCGCTGGAAACAGGCTCGATTGTCGGCGAGAGTTTTGCGAATGCCGGACAGGTGCTGCCGCCATACCGGTCGACGCAGCATGAGATGGGCGTCAAGATCGACTGGRGAAGGATCACGACCACGGTGAGCGCCTTCGACATCATGCGCCCATTCCAGATTGTTGATCGTCCGACCAATACGGTATCGCAGGGAGGCGAAAGCCGGAACCGCGGCGTTGAAATCAATGCGTTTGGCGAGGTGATCGAGGGACTGCGCCTGCTCGGTGGTGTCATGTTCCTCGATGCACGACAGGAGAAGACGGAGAGAGGGACATATGATGGTTTGCGTACCTTCAACGTTCCTGACACGCAGTTTAATCTTGGTGGCGAATGGGACGTACCATTCCTGCGCGGGCTGACGGTGACCGGCCGCGCGATCCATACGGGCGGATATTTTTCGGACCAAGCGAACAAGGTCTCTGGCGCGAGCTGGACACGCTATGACGCGGGGGCTCGCTATACGTTCGCTTCACCGTGGAACAGCAAGCCCGTTGTGATCAGGTTCTCGGTCGAGAATCTGCTCGACAGCAACTACTGGCAGGCGGCGACCAATGATGGATACGTGATCCTCGGTGCGCCGCGCACCTATCTCGTCTCAACGACGTTCAACTTCTAGCCTTGGCTTAGTGCGTCCCGGACGCGGTGCACTTTGATGACACGCACCGCGCCCGGGACTGTCTTCGAACACTGATCCGCTTAAACCAGACTCTGCGCTGCTTGAGAGACGTGTATCGCAGTTCCTACTGCTCCGGCTTGACCTTGCCGATCTCGACAACCGTCTTCCAGCGGGCGAGTTCCTTTTCCAGAAAGCTCTGAAATTCCGCGCTCGTATTGGCGACGACCTCGAAGCCGCTGTCGGTCAGCCGCTTCTTGAGATCGGGCGAGGTGAGGGCGGTGGTGATCGATGTTTCGAGCTTGGTCTTCACATCGGCCGGAAGGCCTTTGGGCGCGACGAAGGCCTGCCACGAATAGATATTGAGATCGTCGACGCCGACTTCCTTCATCGTTGGCGTCTGCGGGAATGAATCAGAGCGCGCGTCACTGGTAACGGCCAGAATTTTCATCTTGCCGCCTCGGATGTAGTTGGCGACTGCGCCGAGATTCTGGAAGGAGACGTCGACATGTCCGCCCATCAGGTCCGTATGGGCCTGCGAGCCACCCTTGTAGGGCGTGTGGATGCCGGTGGTCCCCGTTTTCTGCCAAAACAACACCGCCGTCAGATGGTCGGACGAGCCCACGCCCGATGAGGCGAACGTGACTTTGTCGGGATTCTTCTTGAGATAGTCGATGAGTTCCTGGACGGTATTGGCCGGGAAATCGGGGCGCGTGATCAGCACGTTGGGATTGCGCACAGCGACACTGAGCAGATCGAAATTCTGGAGCGGGTGATAGCCCGGGTCCTTGTAAAGCACCGGATTGATCGCGATGACCCCGATCGAGCCCACCATCAGAGTGTAGCCATCCGGCTTTGAGCGAGCGAGTTGCGTTGCGCCGATGGAGCCGTTGGCGCCGGGTTTGTTCTCGATGATGAAGGACTGCCCGAAGCTTTCCTGCATCTTCTGCGTCGTCATGCGCGCTGTCGTATCGCTGGCGCCGCCGGCAGTGAAAGGCACGATCACCGTGATGGATTTCGCGGGATAGTCTTGCGCGACTGCCATGCCTGGCACTGTCAGACAGAATGCCGCCACGGCGAGATGGCTCAGTTTCATCGTCGTTTCCTCCACTGGAATGCTTTTGTTTATTGAACAGGCGACAATCTCCGTGTCGCTCTTGTCTTGACGGCTCATCCATCTGCTGAAGAGCAGTGTGGTTCGTGAGTTCGGGAGCTCCCTTCAGTCGGCAACCGCTGGAGTTTTGTTGGTAGATACTTCGCAGATGGCCGCTTTGAAAATTGACAGATCACACGAGAAAGAACAGCGGTCCCAGTCCAGACCGGCCGTGCCGACGCGCCAATATAGCGACCTGCAACCTTTAGTATAGGTATGGGCAGGGGCCTCCCAAGCGGCCATTTGACGCTTGGGCATCATGCCATGGGCGTTGGCTCGGCCGGGTCAGCGGTAAGCATCGACGCCTAGGCGGCCTCGGAGATTTCCGCTGGCCTGTGTCTGCCGCGGAGCGGGATGGTGACGCAGACCACGGTGCCGGTGCCAAGCTTGGAGCGCAGCTTCATCGATCCGCCATGCAGGTTGGTCAGCGATTTGGCGATAGCGAGGCCGAGGCCCGAGCCGTGATAGGTCTTGGCGAGCTGGCTCTCGACCTGCTCGAACGGGCGTCCCAGACGCTTCAGCGACTGCGGGGCGATGCCGATGCCACTATCGGCGATCATCAGAGCGACGGAGTCGCGCAGCACGCGGCTGCGCACGGTGACACGGCCGCCATCGGGTGTGAACTTCACGGCATTCGAGAGCAGATTGACCAGGATCTGCTTGATGGCGCGGCGGTCGGCCACCACCGGTGCATCGGCCGCGATGTCGGCGCTGAGTGTCAGATTCTTGTCGTCGGCGCGGCCGGAGACGACACGCAGCGCTTCGGACAGCGTCTGTCCAAGATCGAGCGGCTCGAGGTCCAGCTGCATACGACCGGCCTCGATCTTCGACATATCGAGAATGTCATTGATGACTTCGAGCAGATAGTGACCGCTGGTGAGAATGTCGTGGCAGTATTCGGCATATTTGTCGGAGCCGAGATTGCCGAACATGCCGCTGCCCATGATTTCCGAGAAGCCGATAATCGCGTTCAGCGGCGTGCGCAGTTCGTGGCTCATATTGGCCAGGAATTTCGACTTGGTCTGGTTGGCTTCCTCGGCGCGGTTCTTCTCGTCGGAATATTTCTGGGCGAGGTCGGCGAGTTCGAGCGCCTGTTTCTCCAGCGCAGCCTGGGAGTGCTTGAGATCGATAACGCTGGCGCGAAGGCGCAGATCGTTGTCGACCAGCTTGTGCTCGTGCTCCTTGATGCGGGTAATGTCGGTGCCGACGGAGACGTAGCCGCCGTCCTTGGTGCGGCGCTCGCTGATATGCAGCCAGCTGCCGTCCTCGATCTGCGCTTCGAAGGTACGGGCGCCAGGGGCCGCAGCGCCGGATTCCGCGAGACGCGAGCGGACCTCGGGCATGCTGCCGACTTCGAGCACGGTCTCGTAGGACGTCCCCGGCGACACCGCCGAGTCCGGCAGCTTGTGCAGGCGCTGGAAATGCGAGTTGCAGAGGACCAGGCGATCCTCCGCGTCCCACAGCACGAAGGCTTCGGGAATGGTCTCGATGGCGTCGCGCAGCCGGACGTCGGCCTCGACGGTCTTCTCGGCGAGGCTCTTCTGTTCGGTGACGTCGATGGCGATGCCGATCAGGTGCTGGCTGCCATCGTTCTGGCCCTGCGCGAGTTCGCAGCGCAATTGCAGCCAGATCCAGTGGCCGTTGCTGTGCTGCATGCGGAAGGTCTGGTCGATGTGATCAATCTTGAACGAAATCAGCTGATCGGCGATCTCGAACAGGTTGATGTCGTCGGATTGTACCAGCGCATTGACTTCGCCGAAGGTCAGCAGGTCGCTGCGGCTGTCGAGGCCCAGCATGGTGAACATCGACTGCGACCAGAAGATGCGGCCGCGCGACAGATCCCAGTCCCACAATCCGCAGCGGCCGCGGTTGAGGGCAGTGTCGATGCGGCCACGCACGGCGTCGTTGATGGCGTCGCCTTCGCGGGCGCGGGTCGATTGCCAGTGGAAGGCGAAACCGAGGATCAGCACCACGAAGCCGGTGGTGGCCGAGAGCGTGATCGACAGCGCGGAGTCCGAGCGCCAGATCGGCTCGTTGTTCTCCTGAATGACGACCACCTGACCCGGCAGCGCCTTGACGATGCGGCGGGTGGCCAATGCATGGCTGTTGTCGGGCAGCTTCACATCGACAACGTCAGTGCGTTGACCCTGCGCAGCCGTGGCCTGTGTCGCACTGAGGACGTCGAGGATGCGATTGGCGTCGCCCGGTGGCAGGTCGATCGGCACGCGCGCGAGAATGCTCTGATCGGCGCCCAGCACGATGACGTGGCGTCCCCCGGCGATCCCCCAGGATGGAATCAGGCTGGGCAGCAGGCTCTGCAGGCGCTCGACGGCTGCAGAGCGATCCTGACGGATGGTGCCGTTGCGTTCGAGACGCTCGGCGAGCAGATCGGCGAGCGCTGCGAGATCGCGCTTCATCGATGCCTGCTTCTGCCGGCTCTGATCGACCACCTGCACGAAGGCGCCGAAGAAGATCGTGATGAGAAAAGCGATGATGAGTGTAGGGACGGCTCGGCGAAGTGCCGGCTCTGCGATCAGCAGCCTGTGATAGGCCGGCTTCGCGATAGACTGCGCCAATCCTTTGATCGAATCGGATTGGACGCATGCGTTGTCCGCATGCGCACGCGCCATACCTAAGCCCCCTCGAAGAATCTCGCCCGCGTCGCTCGAAACAACTGCCCCGCCACTTCGAATCGCAAGACCAATAAGAATCCACTTTGCCAGGGCTGTCGAGAGTCAACGAAACGTTAACGTGAAATAAATCGTATCCACCGGAGAATTTCATCACTGTTCGGTACTTGCATGAGTCCGAAACAGGAACGCCGCGCATGAGAATCACGCGCGGCGTTGAAATCAATGACTCGCAGAACGCGCGTTACAACGTGACCACGATCTTGCCGAGATGCTTGTTGGCTTCCATGTGGTCGAACGCCGTTCCGATGTCGTCGAATGTGTAGACCTTGTCGATCGGCAGTTTCAGTTGGCCGGCTTCGATAGCGGGCCAGATGTCCGTACGCACCGCACTGAAGATGTCGCGAATCTCCTGCATCGATCGCGTGCGGAAGGTTACGCCGATATAGGTGATGCGGCGGGCGGCATGGAGATCGAAATTGAAATCGCCATGGGTGCCGCCGAGGCGGCCGACATTGACGATGCGTCCCATCACCTTCGTGGCTTTCAGGTTCTGATTGGCGACGGGCCCCGAGATCTGGTCGACGATCAGATCGACGCCGTCGCCGTCCGTGGCCTTGAGCACCTGATCAACCCAGCCGGCATCTTTCGAATCGATGGCGAGGTCGGCGCCGAAGTCTTTCAGCCGGGCGCGACGTGCGGCGTCGGTGGATGAACCGATCACCGTCTTTGCGCCCTTGAGCCTGGCGATCTGCAGCGCCATCAGGCCGACGCCGGAACTGGCGCCCTGGATCAGGACCGATTGGCCGGGCTGCAGTCCGCCATTGGTCACCAGCGCATTGTGCATCGTGGTGATGGCGACGGGCAGAGTGCAGGCATCCTCGAAACTCATGCTGGCTGGCATGTGGAACAGCCGGCCGTGATCGGTGACGGCGAATTCGGCAAAGGCCGCACCGCCGGAACCCATCACGCGATCCCCGACCTTGACGCCCTTGGCCTCCGGGCCGAGTTCGGCGATCTCACCGGCCCATTCCATTCCCAGCACCGTACCGACGCCGCCGGCAGCGCCGTGGACATGGCCTTTGGTCATGCCGAGGTCGGCGCGGTTAAGGCCGCAGGCTTTCACCTTAACCAGCACCTGCGTGCCGGTGGGCGAGGGCTTCGGGGCATCACCGATCGCAGCGCCATTGGCGCCGTAGACATAAGCTTTCATGGTTCTGCTTTCCGTTCCGTCTATTCAGCGGCCTGGCGCTGGCTGCCATCAAGCATGGCTTCGAAGCGTGCGCGGATAATCGTCTCGGCATCATGCATGATGCGCGACACAAGTTCCTGGCAGCTCGGGATGTCGTGGATCAGGCCCTGGACCTGGCCGGCCGACCAGATGCCATCTTCGGCGTCGCCGTGCGAATAGACCAGCTTGCCGCGGGCACCGGCGACGAGTTCCTTGATCTGTTCGAAAGTGGCGCCTTCCTTCTCCATGGCGACGACCTGTTTGCTCACCGCGTTCCTGGCGACGCGCGAGGTGTTGCGCATGGTGCGGAAGATCAGGTCGGTCTCGCGTTCGTCATTGGCAACGATGCGTTCCTTCACCAGCTGATGGATCGGGCTCTCCTTGGTGCACATGAAGCGCGTGCCCATATTGATGCCCTCGGCGCCGAGCGCCAGCGCGGCGACAAGGCCGCGGCCGTCGCCGAAGCCGCCCGAGGCGATCATCGGGATCTTGATCTTGTCGGCCGCGGCCGGGATCAGGATCAGGCCGGGGGTGTCGTCCTCACCCGGATGGCCGGCGCATTCGAAGCCGTCGATGGAGATCGCATCGACGCCCATACGCTCGGCGGAGAGGCCGTGGCGCACGCTGGTGCATTTATGGATGACCTTGATGCCGTGCTTCTTGAATTCGGTGACGTGTTCCTGCGGCTTGTTGCCGGCAGTCTCGACCACCTTGATGCCGGCCTCGATGATGGCCTGGCGATATTCCGCATAGGGTGGCGGCTTGATGGTTGGCAGAATGGTCAGGTTCACGCCGAACGGCTTGTCGGTCATGTCGCGGCAGCGCGCGATTTCCTTGGTGAGGTCTTCCGGCGTCGGCTGGGTCAGTGCGGTGATCAGGCCGAGCGCGCCGGCATTGGCCACTGCGGCGACGAGCTCGGCGCGGCCGACCCACTGCATGCCGCCCTGGACGATCGGGTGTTCGACACCCACGAGCTCGGTAAAGCGCGTCTTGATCATGATGGTCCTCTGTTCCCTCGCAGGCGCATCGGGTGGGCCCGATGAGGCTTGTTGATCTTTGGGGGGCGGAGGATGCCGTCGCACCGGGTGAATGTCCATCGGACAGCCGGCGGTGCGCCATGCGGATTTGGCGGGGCGAGTGCCTAATTCCTATTGGTGGAATTCGTTATGTAGCTCGCCGATACCTTCGATCGCGATGGTTACGGTGTTGACAGGCTCCTTCATCACGCCGACGCCGACAGGGGTGCCGCAGCAGATCAGATCGCCCGGCAGCAGGGTCATGTCGTGGGAGATTCATCGCGGTGACAATGCGTGTCCTTGGTCCGAGCAGCGGCTGCAT
This sequence comes from Tardiphaga sp. P4_G1, assembly GCF_056401215.1. Classification (NCBI taxonomy): domain Bacteria; kingdom Pseudomonadati; phylum Pseudomonadota; class Alphaproteobacteria; order Hyphomicrobiales; family Nitrobacteraceae; genus Tardiphaga; species Tardiphaga sp. P4_G1. The sequence goes on along the minus strand of NZ_JBFUJU010000013.1, from coordinate 50,311 downwards.
CTGTTCGATCACACCGGTGATCGAATGGGCCTTCAGGAAAATGATGACATAATCCTGCTCGCCGAGTTCTGCTGGATCGTCGGTGCAGGGGATATGCACGACGTGTTCTTCTCCTGCTATCAGCAGCTTCAGTCCATTTGCGCGCATCGCCGCAAGATGCGCGCCGCGCGCGACAAGGCTGACATCGGCGCCAGCCCGCGCGAGCTGAACGCCGAGATAGCCGCCGATGGCGTCGGCGCCGTAGATGCAGATCTTCATGAAATGTCACCAAGGCAACGGGCGCGGACAAGGCAAAAGAACTGGCATCACGGACCGCTGGCGGTCCGTGTCGATCCCGGTATGAAACGCGAAGTGAGCTTGAGGCTAGGCCTCAGGCGACCGCTGCACGCGCTTGCGGTACATCCTCATGATCGAGCGCCCTGCTGATGTCGCGGATGCTGATCACGCCGATCAGCGTGTGATCGTCGATGACCGGGACATGGCGAATGTGATGCCTGTTCATCAGGTGTCGCACATGTTCGAGCGTGTCGGTCGAGTGGCAGGAAATCAATTCCTGGACCGAGATCATATCCGAGACCTTGCGATTGACGCCGGCGGCGCCGTGTTCGGCGATCGCGCGCACCACGTCTCGTTCCGAGAACATGCCGACCGCGGTGTTGCCCTCGGTGCGGCACACGTCCTTCACGACCAGTGCGCTGATATTGCCCGTCCGAAGCAACTGCGCCGCGATGGCGACGGTCTCGTTCATGCGGACAGTGGCGATACGGGTGCTCTTCCTACGCAGGATATCTCCGACTTGCATGGCAATAACCTCCCTTGGCTGATCGGCTGAGGATCGATCTTGTAGGCGCAAGATTGGTATACGGTATGCCAGTTGTCAACGCAGAAACCGGGATATCGAGGGGTCGTGGATCAAGAAAGAAAGTCAGTGTTTCTGACGTTTATTTGCTGCTTGGCGTGTATTTCCGATGTGCTTCTGGCGCACTGGCGATATCCAGTCGGAACTCTGGTATGCCAGTTGGGCATGAAAAAAGGGGCGCACTCGCGTGCGCCCCTGAAATCTTGAACGAGCTTCGATTGATCAGGCGGTCTTGGCGCTGTGCGCCGCGGCTTCCGTTACGGCAGGTTCGCTTCCCAGAATGAATGCGCGCCGCATCGGCTTGATGACGAACAAAGCGAGCAACGCAGCCGTGGCATTGAGTGCAACGGCGATCACAAACACGGCCTGCCATCCATAGCTCGCTGCAATCAGGCTCGCGAGTGGTACCAACAATGCCGCCGTGCCCTTTGCGGTGTAGAGCATGCCGTTATTCGTCGCGGCGTATTTGGCGCCGAACGTATCGCCTGACGTCGCCGGGAACAGACTGTAGATCTCACCGAAGACGCCGAAATAGACCGCCGTCGCCAGTACGAAGACGAGTGGGTTGTGGCCATAGGCCGACAGCGTCAGCAGCATCAGCGCGGCGGTGCCGAAGGCGATGAACATGGTGTGTTCACGACCGATCTGATCCGACAACCAACCGAAGAGCGGGCGGCCGAACCCGTCAAAGATGCGATCGAGCGAGATGGCGAAGGTCAGTGCTGCCATCTGGAAGCCGGCCAATGTCACCGGAGAATTCGCAATGTTGTAGTCGTGGGCGATCGGCGCGATCTGCGCTGCGGTCATCAAGCCACCGGCGGCGACCATCACGAAGACCAGATACATGACCCAGAAGATCGGGCTGCGCAGCACTTGCGGCGGTGTGAAATCCGTCTTGGTCTGCGGCAGATTGAGTTGTTTCCTCGTCACCGGCATGGCCTGCAGAGGCGGACGCATGAAGAAGGCGAGCATGAACACGATCAGGCCCTGGCCGATGCCGAAGGTGAAGAAGGCGTGCTGATAGCCGCTCTCGGCAATCATATGCGCAATCGGCACGACGGTGATCGCAGCGCCAGCGCCGAAGCCTGCCGCCGTGGCGCCCGCGGCAAGGCCACGGCGATCGGGAAACCACTTCAGCGCGTTGCCGACGCAGGTGCCGTAGACCGAACCGGCGCCGATGCCACCGACGACGGCGCCGGCGTAAAGCATCACCAGTGAGTCCGCATAGGAGTTCAGCACCCAGGCGAGGCTGATCATGGCTCCGCCGAACATGATGACGACGCGGGGACCGTATTTGTCGACGAACCACGCTTCGACCGGCACCAGCCAGGTTTCGACGACGACGAACAGGGTGAAGGCAAGCTGGATCGCGGCGCGACCCCAGTGATACTTGGCGTCGATGGGGTCGACGAACAGCGTCCATCCGTATTGCAGGTTGGCGATCATCGCCATGCAGACGATGCCCATCACGAGTTGGATCCAGCGGAAGCTGCCGGGTGGGTTGGACGCGGTGGTGAAGTCTGGTCGAGCCATCGTGTTTCCTCCGATGCGCGCTTTTTCCCTTGCGGCGTGGTGTCGCTAAGGTTGTGGCGTATTGCCGCAGGCGTCGCTTGGTCGGAGACTGGTATATTATATTCCACGATGCAAGGTGGTCTTGCCCGATTATTGCGCGAAGGCGATCACGCCTTGGCGAGCAGCGCGTCGCCCACGCAAAACGCGCCCAGCCGGGGCTGAGCGCGTTGTTTTCTTGAGGCTTTTTGCGTTTTTTAGGTCGCAAGCGCCTTGCTGACGACGACCTTACGCCAAGGCTTCAGCACCGCAATGGCCAGCAGTGAAGCCAGGATATTGGCGCCGGCTGCAATGAGAAAGACGCTGTCCCAGGTGCCCGACGACTGCTGCATGTAGTTCGCGACCGGCACCAGAAGTGCTGCCGTCCCCTTTGCCGTATAGAGCAGGCCGGCATTGGTCGTTGCGAACTTGGAGCCGAAGGTGTCCGTACACGTCGATGGGAAGAGCGAGTAGATCTCACCCCATGCGAAGAACACGAAGCCCGACAGCAGCACGAACCACAGGGGATCGTGGCCCCACATATACAGCGCCCAGATGCCCACGCCTTCCATGCCGAAGGCAATGAACATGGTGTTCTCGCGACCGATCATGTCGGAGATCCAGCCGAAGAACGGACGCGTGAGACCGTTGAGTACGCGGTCGATGGTGGCTGCGAAGGTGACCGCCGTCATCGTCATGGCCATCAGCGTGACGGGGACGTTGTCGATCTTCCAGTCGGCCGCAATGGGCTTCAGGTTGGCCGTCACCATCAGGCCGCCGGCCCCCACGATCACGAACATGAAATACATCAGCCAGAAGATCGGATGGCGGATGACTTCTGTCGGCGCGTAGTTGCGGCGGGTCTGGATAACGTTGGCGTTCTGCGTGACCGCCGGTACCTGTCCAGCCTTTGGTGCGAACAGGAAGAAGGAGAGGATCACGATGATGATGCCTTGCCCGAGACCGAAATACAGAAATGCGGTCTGGAAGCCGGAATCTTGGATCATGGCCTGGATCGGAGCGACCGTGAGGGCGGAGCCGGCACCAAATCCTGCGGCGGTGATGCCAGCCGCGAGGCCGCGCTTGTCAGGAAACCACTTCAGGGCATTGCCGACGCAGGTGCCGTAGACGCCGCCAGCGCCGATGCCCGCAACGATCATGCCGAGATAGAAGCCGTTGAGCGTTTCCGCCTGTGCATTGATCGCCCAGCCGATGCCGCAGAGGATGCCGCCGATAAGGACGACGAGCTTCGGGCCGTATTTATCGACGAACCATCCTTCGACCGGCACCAGCCAGGTCTCGAACAGAACGAAGAGGGTGAAGGCCCACTGGATCGACGCACGATCCCAGCCGAACTTCTTCTGGATGTCGGGGACGAAGAAGGTCCAGCCGTATTGATAGTTGGCGATCATCACCATCGCGCCAACGCCGATGGCAAGTTGTGTCCAGCGGTAGGCATCGCTGACACGTGCGGCAGCTGGCGCCACCCCGTGAACTGCATCAGTCATAGTTCCTCCTAAAGCGCTGTTCTATTGAGAGCTCGACAGCTGCGAAGGATAGTTTGGTATATGATATGCCAACTAACAAGCGAAATCTTGCCAATTTGCCGCTGCAAGTTTCGCATGACTGAATGCTGTACTGCGATACTACAAGACAGCACAAAGCCGGCGGTCCAGACCGCCGGCTTTTGGGTTTGAACAGTTATTTGTATCGTTACTTACGCTGCTGCAGTGCGAGTACGCAGCCGGGTGAAGCCGTTCTGGATCACCGACCAGAACAGCGCGATCAGGCCGAGGATCATGATGCTGCTGACCAGTGTGTTCGAGAAGAAGATCCCAAGCGATCCCTGTGAGCCCAGCAATGACTGCCGGAAGGCTTCCTCGGCCTTGTCGCCAAGTACGATGGCGAGCACCAGCGGGGCGAGGGGATAGTTACACTTCTTCAGTGCGTAACCGATGATTCCGAATACCAGCATCATCACCACGTCGAAGGTCGAGTTGTGGACGGAATAGGCTCCGATCGCACAGAGCACCAGGATGAGCGGTGCAATGATGCTGAATGGAACCCGCAGGATTGCTGCGAAGATCGGTACGCAGGTTAGCACGATGATCAGGCCGACGAGGTTGCCGAGATACATCGAGGCGATCAGGCCCCAGACGAACTCCTTCTGCTCGACGAATAGCATCGGGCCGGGCTGCAGGCCCCAGATCAGCAGACCACCAAGAAGCACAGCGGCAGTTGGCGAACCGGGGACGCCGAGCGAGAGCATCGGAAGCAGGGCTGCGGTACCGGCGGCATGCGCGGCCGTTTCCGGAGCGATGACGCCTTCGATCTCGCCCTTGCCGAAATTGTTGCCGTTCTTGGAGACGCGCTTGGCGATCCCGTAACTCATGAACGATGCCGGTGTCGCACCTGCCGGCGTGACACCCATCCAGCAACCAATCACGCAGGAGCGCAGTGACGTCATCCAGTATTGCGGCAGGCTCATCCAGGTACGGAGCACGACGCGAAGATCGATCTTCGCCTTGCCGCCCTGGAAGCGCAGGCCTTCCTCCATGGTGAGGAAGATTTCGCCAAGACCGAAGAGGCCGATGACAGCGATCAGGAAGTCGAAGCCATTGAGAAGTTCGGTTGAGCCGAACGTGAGTCTCAGTTGGCCGGTAATGGAATCGAGGCCGACGGCGGCGAGAGCGAAGCCGATCATCATCGCCGCAATGGTCTTGAAAGGTGGCTCCTTACTCAGCCCGACGAAACTGCAGAACGCCAGGAAATAGACCGCGAACTTCTCCGCGGGTCCGAATCGTAAGGCGAAGCCTGCGACCAGCGGCGCGACCAGGGTGATCATGACGACGGCGAACAGCGCACCAACGAAAGAGGACGTGAAGGCGGCGGTCAGTGCTTCGGCAGCCTTGCCCTGCTGGGCCATCGGATAGCCGTCGAATGTCGTGGCGACCGACCATGGCTCTCCGGGGATGTTGAACAGGATCGAGGTGATCGCACCTCCGAACAATGCGCCCCAATAGATGCAGGACAGCATGATGATGGCCGATGTCGGCGGCATGCTGAAGGTGAGGGGCAGCAGGATCGCAACGCCATTGGCGCCGCCAAGGCCGGGCAGCACGCCGATGATGACGCCAAGCACGATGCCGAGCACCATCACCGCGATGTTGAATGGCTGCAGCGCGACCGCAAAGCCCTGGAACAGATTAGCAATTTCTTCCATTTCGAGTAGTCCTCAGAAAGAGACCGGCAGACGCAACGGAATTAAAGATCGCGGAAATCAGAGACCGAGCAGATCCTCGAGGGGCCCTTTGGGGAGCGGCACGAGAAACCAGCGTTCAAAGATCAGGTAGGTGACGACAGGCATGCCAAGAGAGATCGCGGCGATGATCGGCCACTCATATTTGCCGAGCCAACGCATGAACCATGCGATGAAGATCATCGACGACACGTAGAGTCCGATGAACGGCAGGACGCCGACATAGATGCCGGTGGGAATGACGACACTGAAGACCTGGCGCAGCTGGCCCCATTCGGCGAACAGGCTGCCGTCGTCCTCGCGCAGCGTGTTCCAAATATTGACGAGGCTGGAGATGATAATGAACAGCCCGATATAGAACGGGAAGAATCCGGCTTTCGGTCCCTCTGCGCCCCAGTTGATGCCGGCCTTGACGCTGCCATAGACGACAATGGCGCCGAACAGGCCGATGACGGTGGTGACGCCGGCTTCGACCGATTTGTGAGACGGGCCTGCGTTGTGAGATTGCTGCGTGGTCATGGACAACTCTGTGTGAGAGATCAGCGTCGATCAGCGTGTTGCATGCGCCGGACCTGATGTGCGATCAGGTCCGGCGTCATGGTGCCGCGTCAATTGCCTTGCGCGAGGAAGCCGGCTTCCTTCATCAGCGTCTCGTGGCGCTTCTCTTCGGTGCCAACCCAGCTGGCATATTCACCGCCGGTCATGAAGGTCGTGTTGAAGGCGCCGCTCTTCATCAGGTCCTGCCACTCGGGCGTCGCGCGGACCTTCTTGAACAGTTCGACATAATAATCGATCTGATCCTTCGTCGCTTTCGGCCCCATGAAGATGCCGCGCAGCATCACATATTCGATGTCGAGTCCCTGCGACTTGCAGGTCGGAATGTCCTTCCAGCCCTTGCCGTCGGCAACCTGTTCGTCATAGGCCATCGGCTTGCTGTCGAAGACGCAGAGCGGACGCACCTTGCCGCCGCGCCACTGCGCGACTGCCTCGATCGGATTGTTCACGGTTGAATCGACATGCTGGCCAACGAGCTGTACTGCGACTTCACCGCCGCCCTTGTAAGGGATGTAAGTGAACTTGCTGCCGATCGCCTTCTCGACCGCGACCGTGATGATCTGGTCTTCCTGCTTCGAGCCCGTACCGCCCATCTTGATCGTGCCGGCCGGTGCGGCCTTCACGGCGTCGATATAGTCCTTCACCGTCTTGTAGGGCTTGTCGGCATTTACCCACAATACGAACTCGTCGAGCGCCAGCATTGCGACCGGCGTGAGATCCTTCCAGTTGAAGGGAATGCCGGTGGCGAGTGGTGTCGTGAACAGGTTAGAGAGCGTAATGATGATCTTGTGCGGATTGTTGTTCGCCGACTTCACATCGAGGAAGCCTTCACCGCCCGCGCCACCCGACTTGTTGATGACGACAAGCGGCTGCTTCATCAGACTGTGCTTGGTGATGATGCCCTGAATGGTGCGCGCCATCTGATCGGCGCCGCCGCCGGTGCCCGCGGGAACGATCAATTCGACGGGGCGCGTCGGCTCCCATGCAGCAGATGCCGGGAGAGACGCTCCCAGGCAGAGAATGGATGCAGCGGCGGCTAGCGTGAGACATGAACCTAGGCGTTTCATTGTTTCTCTCCCATTCGTTTTGATAGCGTCGATCGTTCGTCGACTTTGAAATCGTCAATGCGTGGTCGGGTCTTCCTTCGAATGTCCTGACTGCAGGTGTTCAAACGCGCCCTTGCATGCGCCATATGCGCACGTCAGACTGTCGAGCAACAAAGCGGCTCGCCTGCAAAAAGGATGAGTGGGTCTGGATCGCTCTGTCATTGCGCATACGGCATCGCGTGCCCGCGAAGGCGCGCAGCCTTTGTCCTCCCCAGGTATGCTCTCTATTCAGACGTGAAGCATTACCGTTCGCGCATTTTGGTATGCGATATGCCAAGCGGCAAGCGATTAGAGCCGTTAAAAGCCGGGGAGGCTGAAATGTCGCAGGGAACGCGAGACGTCGCTGCGATGCAACTACACAAACAAAAAAAACGGCCCCGGAAATCCGGGGCCAGTCGTCGGGAGGAACGCAGAGAATTTTGCGCGGGCTAGCCGCGCAAAAGTAGTGACGTCGCAGCCTTACAGGCCGAAGCGGGGCAGGTCGCCGTTCCGGGCCGAGATGCGTGCGCTGGCCATCAGCGCGCGATCGAGCGAGGCCATGAAGCGAGCGAAGAAGCTGGTGGACGTTGCGAGGCCGAGAGAAGCAGTCTTCGACATGATTTGATCCTTTGCTGGAGGCCGCCCCGTCTTGGCGCCTCATCATCTGGGATCAATTTACGTATACCAGATGCCAAGGACAATTGTCTTGTTTGCATGGCAGCATGAGGATTTTGCAGTGCGATATGGATCGATTTGATTTTCTTATTAAGGTTCCGCCTTGGTCACCACAAATGAAAAAGGCCGCCAATTGGCGGCCTTTCGCATCTAATTGTATGAAATCGCTGCAAAAATTACTCAGCTGCGACCTTCCGCGGCGGATCGAGTGCGCCGGAGTCGTGGATTTCGGCCACCTGATGATCGCTGAAGCCCAGCACTTGCCTGAGGATTTCGTCGGTATGTTCGCCGAGCAGGGGCGAGCGGGTCACTTCGGTGGGGCTTTCCGATAGCTTAATCGGATTGCCAACCGACAGATACTTGCCGCGTTCGGGGTGATCGACCTCGACCACAGTGCCGGTCGCACGCAGTGACTGGTCTTCGGCCAGTTCCTTCATGGACAGGATCGGCCCGCACGGGATATCGTCCTGGTTGAGGATTTCCATCGCCTCGAACTTGGTCTTGGTCATCGTCCACTGTTCGATCCGTGCGAAGATCGCGTTGAGCTTGGGCAGGCGCACCGCCGGCTTGGCATAGGCCGGGTCGGTCTTCCAGGTCGGTTCGCCGATCACGTCGCAGATCTTCTCCCACACCGGCGCCTGGGTGATGAAGTAGATGTAGGCGTTCGGGTCGGTTTCCCAGCCCTTGCACTTCAGGATGCGGCCGGGCTGACCACCGCCGGAGTCGTTGCCGGCGCGAGGCACGGCATCGCCGAACGGAATGCCTTCGCCGAACTGGCTGTATTCCTTGAGCGGACCGTGAGCGAGGCGCTGCTGGTCGCGCAGCTTGACCCGCGACAGGTTGAGCACGCCGTCCTGCATCGCGGCGGTGACCTTCTGGCCCTTGCCGGTTTGCGTGCGCTGATACAGCGCGGTGACGATGCCGAGTGCGAGATGCAGGCCAGTGCCACTATCACCGATCTGCGCGCCGGTGACGAGCGGCAGACCATCGCGAAAGCCGGTGGTGGAAGCTGCGCCGCCGGTGCACTGCGCGACGTTCTCATAGACCTTGCAGTCCTCATAGGGACCTGGACCAAACCCCTTGATCGAGGCGACGATCATCTTCGGGTTGATCTGCTGAATCTTTTCGAACGGGAAGCCCATGCGGTCGAGCACGCCGGGTCCGAAGTTCTCGACGAGAACATCGCACTCTTTCATCAGCGCGGTGAGGACTTCCTTGCCCTTCGGGTTCTTGGTGTCGAGGGTGATCGAACGCTTGTTGTGGTTCAGCATTGTGAAATACAGGCTGTCCACATTCGGCACGTCCTGCAGCTGGCCGCGGGTGATGTCGCCAACGCCGGGGCGTTCGACCTTGATCACATCGGCGCCAAACCATGCCAGCAACTGCGTGCAGGTTGGGCCGGATTGAACGTGGGTGAAGTCCAGAATGCGAACGCCTTTGAGCGCCTGTGTCATTGTTTTGCTCCCGTAAACTAGTTTTGCCGCCTCGGCATATGAGAAAAGGAGACGGGGTCTCGCGACCCCGCCTGATGTGTTATTTCTTCTTGCTGAGCACGCTCTGCGGATTGAGGTTGCCGATACGGCCGCTCTCGCTGCCGGCTGCCGGATCGATCACCGCATTGATGAGCGTCGGCTTGCCGGAATCCATCGCCGCATTGACGGCGCGCTTGAGTTCGTCGGGCGAGGTTGCGTTCACGCCGATGCCGCCGAAGGCTTCCATCATCTTGTCGTAGCGCGAGCCCTTGACGAAGACCGTCGGCGCCACGTCGGAGCCTCCGGTCGGATTGACGTCAGTGCCGCGATAGATGCCGTCATTGTTGAAGACGACGATGCAGACCGGCAGATTGTAGCGGCAGATTGTCTCCACCTCCATGCCGGAGAAACCGAATGCGCTGTCGCCTTCGATCGCCAGCACCGGTTTGCCGGTCTCAACCGCAGCAGCGATGCAATAGCCCATGCCGATGCCCATGATGCCCCAGGTGCCGACATCGATGCGCTTGCGCGGCTGATACATGTCGACGATGCCGCGGGCAAGGTCGAGCGTGTTGGCGCCTTCATTGACGAGCATCGCATCCGGACGCTCGGCGATGATGGTGCGCAGAACACCAAGCGCGCCGTGGTAATCCATCGGCGAGTTGTTGTTCATCAGGCGCGGCGCCATCTTGGCGACGTTCTCCTCGCGCTTCTTGGTGACCGCATTGGCCCAGTCCACCGGTGCCTTCTGCCAGCCCTTTCCCATGCCATCGAGCAGAGCGGCGACGCAGGAGCCGATATCGCCGACGACAGGTGCGACGATCTCGACGTTGGAGTCCATTTCCTTTGGCTCGATGTCGATCTGGATGAACTTCTTCGGTGCATCACCCCAGCTCTTGCCCTTGCCGTGCGACAGCAGCCAGTTCAGGCGTGCGCCGATCAGCATGACGACGTCCGAATCCTTCAGCACGGTGGAGCGCGCAGCGCCCGCGCACTGCGGATGCGTGTCCGGGAGGAGGCCCTTGGCCATGCTCATCGGCAGGAACGGAATGCCGGATGTCTCGATGAGTGCCTTCACGGCATCGTCGGCCTGCGCATAGGCTGCACCTTTGCCAAGAATGATCAGTGGCTTCTTCGCCGATTTTAGCACGTCGAGCGCGCGCTTGATCGAATCCGGGGCAGGGATCTGCGCCGGCGCGGCGTCGATCACCTTCACGAGCGACTTCTTGCCTGCATCGGCATTCATCACCTGACCGAACAGCTTGGCCGGCAGATCGAGATAGACACCGCCGGGACGACCGGACACCGCGGCGCGGATCGCGCGGGCGAGGCCGATACCGATGTCGGCCGCATGCAGCACGCGGAACGCGGCCTTGCAGAGCGGCTTGGCGATCGCGAGCTGATCCATTTCTTCATAGTCGCCCTGCTGCAGGTCGACGATCTCGCGCTCGGACGAGCCGGAGATCAGGATCATCGGGAAGCAGTTGGTGGTGGCATGGGCCAGCGCCGTAAGGCCGTTGAGGAAGCCGGGTGCCGACACGGTCAAACAGACGCCAGGCTTCTTGGTGAGATAGCCGGCGATTGATGCGGCATAGCCGGCGGCCTGTTCGTGACGGAACGACAGCACCCGGATCCCCTCGGCCTGCGCCATGCGGCCGAAGTCGGTAATCGGAATGCCCGGCACGCCATAGATCGTGTTGAGGCCATTGAGCTTGAGTGCATCGATGATCAGATGGAAGCCATCGGTCAATTCCTGCTCGGCGGCTGCGTTGGTATCGATGCTCTGGACTACTGCGGACATCCCGCTCTCCCTGACTTTTCTTGTGACTGTTGGTCGTTGCTCAATTGGACGTGGTGCGGAGTGGTGAACCGTCGCGAGACGGCGCTTACGTAAACAATTCCTGGCCGTGGGCTTCGACATAAGAAGCCAGACCGAGCGTGTGATCGCGCGCGCGCTTTTCCGCGAGCTCGGTGTTGCGCTCCTCAAGCGCTTCGATGATGGCCAGATGTTCGGGCAGGGACGTCGCGGTACGGTCCGTGCGTCCGATGGTCAGCTGACGATAGCCACGCACATGCAACAGAATATCGTTGGTCATATCGACCAGCACCGGCGACTCGCTGAGCGAGATCAGTGCCTGGTGGAAAGCGATATTCGCTTTCGAATATTCCTCAACGTGGTCCTGTGGCAGACGGTCCTTGTTGAAGTCCTTGAAAAAGTCGCGCAGCGCCGAGATATCTTTTTTGCGTGCGGTAGTCGTGATCAGACGCGCGGCCATGCTTTCCAGCGCCGCCCAGGCGCGGATCATGTCGACGATCTCGACCTTGGTCTTTCTGACAACGACGATGCCGCGGCGTGGCACAGTCTTTACGAAGCCATCCTGCTCCAGCATAGCAATGGCTTCGCGGATAGGTGTGCGGCTGACACCGAGCCGTTCCGACAGAGCGCGCTCGTCAAGCATCACCGGATCGGGTGAGGTGTAGATGTCCATCTTAAGAATGGCTTCTTTCAAGGCTTCATAGGCCTTGGTCTTGAAGCTGGTCTCCGGTGCAATCCGAACGATCGCAATATCGGCTTCAGACATGACGGACGGCGCCTTGGTTTGTTTTCGCGTGGGCATGAATCATCTCCAGTCGAGATGTCCTACCACAGAAATAACGTCAAGAATTTTTGGCATACCAGATGCCAGGATGTCAAGATGACAGCTATTTCAGCAATTTTGCGCTGCAACGCGCCTTGACAATCAAGTTTCTGGCATACCAAATGCCATCAATCCGTCTATTGGAAAAGACGTGAAGGAGGAAGCCATGTCCCAATCGAATCTTGCCGTCAAAGAAGCAACACCATCGGCGAAACAGGCCGTCCGCAAAGTTCTCGATGCGGTCAAAGCCGACAAGCGCACCAGCCTGACCGCCCCCGAGGGCAAGCTTGTGTGTGACGCATACGGCATTCCCGTGCCGAAAGAAGGCGTGGCCACCTCAGCCGCTGACGCTGCCAAGATGGCAAGCGGCATGGGCTTCCCGGTCGTGATGAAGATCGTCTCGCCGGACATTCTCCACAAGACCGAAGCGGGCGGTGTCATTGTCGGCGTCAAGACCGCCGAAGACGCGCAGAAAGCTTACGACACCATTCTGGCCAATGCCAAAAAGTACAAGGCCGATGCCAAGATAGAAGGTATCCAGGTTCAGCAGATGCTGATGGGCGGCACCGAAGTGATCATCGGTTCGATCACCGATGGTTCGTTCGGCAAGCTGGTGGCCTTCGGCCTCGGCGGTGTGCTCGTCGAAGTGCTGAAGGACGTCACTTTCCGCCTCGCGCCCGCCACCAATGATGACGCGCTGTCGATGCTCGATGGCATTCAGGCCGCCGAGATGCTGCATGGCGTACGCGGCGGCGATCCCGCCAACCGCGAAGCGCTGGCCGACATCATCGTCAAGGTATCGCAGCTCGTCAGCGATTTCCCGGAAATGGTCGAACTCGATCTCAACCCGGTCTTCGCCACCAAGAAAGACGCGATTGCCGCCGACGTGCGCATCGTCGTCGACTTCGACTACAAACCGCGCCCCGCGCCGCGCTCCAACGCCGAAATCGTCACGGCGATGAACCGCATCATGATGCCGAAGGCCGTCGCTGTGATCGGCGCTTCCGCCGAAGATGGCAAGATCGGCAATTCGGTGATGAAGAACCTCATCAACGGCGGCTACAAGGGCGACATCTACCCGATCCATCCGAAGGCCAAAGAGATCATGGGCCGCAAGGCCTATAAGAGCGTCAAGGATGTTCCGGGCGTGATCGACACCGCGGTATTCGCGATTCCCGCCAAGTTCGTTGCAGGTGCGCTGATCGAGTGCGGCGAGAAGAAAATTCCGGGCGCGGTGCTGATTCCGTCGGGCTTTGCCGAAGCCAACGAGCCTGCGCTGCAGGAAGAGATTGTCGAAATCGGCAAGAAATATGACGTCCGTCTCATGGGGCCGAATATCTATGGCTTCTATTATACGCCGGCCAATCTCTGCGCGACTTTCTGTACAGCCTATGACGTGAAGGGTTCGGCGGCATTGTCGTCGCAGTCCGGCGGCATCGGCATGGCGATCATCGGCTTCTCGCGCTCCGCCAAGATGGGCGTGTCGGCGATCGTCGGCCTCGGCAACAAGTCGGATATCGATGAGGACGATCTGCTGGCGTTCTTCGAGCAGGATCCCAACACCACGATCATCGCGCAGCACTGCGAGGATCTGAAGGATGGCCGTGCCTTCGCCGAAGCCGCCAAGCGCGTCTCCAAGATCAAGCCGGTTGTCGTCCTCAAGGCCGGCCGCACCTCGGCCGGCGCCAAGGCGGCCTCGTCGCATACCGGCGCACTTGCCGGCAACGACAAGATCTATGAGGACGTGTTGAAGCAGTCGGGCGTCATTCGCGCCCGCTCGCTGCGCCAGCTGCTCGAATTCGCCCGTGGCATTCCCGTGCTGCCGACGCCGAAGGGCGAGAACGTGCTGATCATCACCGGTGCCGGTGGTTCGGGCGTGCTGCTGTCGGATGCGGTGGTCGATAACGGCATGTCGCTGATGGCGATGCCGCCGGATCTGGATGCGGCGTTCCGCAAGTTCATCCCGCCGTTCGGCGCCGCCGGCAACCCGGTCGACATCACTGGTGGCGAACCGCCGATTACTTACGTCAACACCGTGAAGCTGGGCCTCACCGATGATCGCATCCACTCGCTGATCCTCGGTTACTGGCACACGATCGTGACGCCGCCGATGGTGTTCGCGCGCAACATGGTCGAGATCAAGAACGAGATGAAGGCCAAGGGCATCGAGAAGCCGATGGTGGCTTCGCTCGCGGGCGACGTGGAAGTCGAGGAAGCCGCCGAATATCTCTACCAGAACGGCATTCCGGCTTACGCCTATTCGACCGAACTCCCGGTCGAGGTGCTCGGCGCCAAGTACAAGTGGGCGCGGGGAGCGGGCCTGCTGTAAGCAGCTTCGATCTATACACAAAAACAAAGCGCCGTCCGGGAAACCGGGCGGCGCTTTTTTGCGTTTGCGGTTCTGGCTAGACGATCACCGGCTGCTCGGCGACGCCCTCACGGCCGAAGATGCGTAGATAGCGTTCGATCTCCGCTGGGCTGCTGCCGGTGGTCTTGGCCGGATTGTCCGACAGCTTCACGGCCGAGCGGCCGTTGGCATAGGTGACCTTGCAGACCAGGCTGATCGGGTCGAGTGAATCGAGCCCGCGCGGATGCGCGCCGCGGAAGTCGTTGGTGGCCATGGTGCCCCAGCCGAAGCTCTCGCGGATGCGCCCACGGAAACGCTGATGCAGATCGATCATCAGATCGACTTCGAGACCGTCGCTGAACATCGCGCGCTTCTTGCGCGGATCCTCGCCGCGCATCGCATACCAGGCGATCATCTCTTCGCCCGCCGCAACCGGCTCCTTGCTGTCCATGCGCATGCCGGTCCATTGTGAGGCCCAGGGCGGTGCGTCGCGCAGGAACTGCGTCATGCCGAACGTATCGGGCAGAATGATCAGCAATTCGCCGTCATAGACCTCCTGCCATTTCGCCAGCACGTCATATTGCGCGGTCTTCAGCTGTTCGTCGTTTTCGGCGAGACAGGCGAACACCATCGGCAGTTCGTGCGAATTGGTGCCGATGGCCTCGAATGAATGCTTGAAAGCGAGCAGGGCGTTCGACGTTCCGACGAAGCTGCGGCCAAGCTCGTTGGCCATCGCGTCCGTCACCCATTCCTGCCACAGGAAGCCGTGGCGGCGACGGGTGCCGAATTCCGCGAGCCGCATGTCCGGATAGGATTTCAGCTTCTTGATCTTGTTCCAGATCTTGGTCTTGGTCTGGGCGTAGAGAATATCCAGCTCGAACTTGTCCAGCGTGGCCATGGCGATCCGCGATCGCAGCTCGCTGACGATGGCGAGGGCGTAGATCTCCCACATCGTGACTTCAGCCCAGTCACCTTCGAAGGTGAGGACATATTGACCATCGATGGTCTCAAGCTTGTAGTCAGGCAACCTGAAGCTGCGTAAATATTCGATGTATTCAGGACGGAAGATGTCGCGGCGGCCATAGAAGCGGTTGCCGGCCAGCCAGATCAGTTCGTTCTCGCGGAATGAAAGCGTGCGGGCGTGATCGAGCTGCGCGCGCAGCACCGCTTCCGGAATGATCTCGGCAAGGCGGACGGTCTTGGTGCGGTTGATCAGGCCGAAGGTCACGGGCACCTTCGGATAAAGCATCCAGATGAACTGATGCATCAGGAATTTGTAGAAGTCGGTGTCCAGCAGCGACCGGATGATCGGATCAAGCCGGTAGTTGTGATTGTGGACCCGGGTGGCGAAATCCATCATGGCAACGCCACTCCTGGTAACGTGCCTGATCGTGGCACCTGCACCGAAACGGCAGTGGCCGCATCGCTGACGCTGTCTTTGCAGCAGTTCATTAAATTGGCGTATCCGCCGGGTTTATCGATGTCAACGCAAGCGCTGAACGGCGCTTTCACAATCGAGGATTGTCGTGGCAGCCCAGCGTTTGTCCATCTGTTTTTGGCCCTGATCCTGCATCTGCGGGCATTGCGCAGAATTGTTTGCATGCTTACGATTTCCACCTGCCGGTGGGCGCCCCGAAACGATGAAGGACAGCACCATGAAAGTCGTCGATCTCTCCCACGTCATGAACATCCACACGCCCGGCTGGGTCGGCTATGCCGGCAACAAGATGTATTATGCGCAGAACCTGCAGACGCAGATGATCGTGGCGCAGCGGATCGAGACGGCGCTGCATGCCGGCACCCATTTCGACGGCGCGATGCATGCCACCGACGGGCGCAAGGGCGACATGGCCTCGCTGCCGCTGGACTACCTGTTCAATCGCGGCGTCGTCGTCGACATCTCAAGCCAGATGCACGACTGGGCGGTGATCACGCCTGAGATGCTTGAGAAGTCCGGCGCGGATATTCGCGAAGGTGACATTCTGATCCTGCACACCGGCTGGCATAAATATTACGAAGGTCAGGCACAGCAGGATCTGGTGAAGTACTTCTGCTATCACCCCGGTCCGAACCTCGACACCCTGCACTGGATGCTAGAGAAGAAGATCAAGTGGTTCGGCATGGACACGGGTTCCTGCGATCACTCGATGAACACCTCGATCCGCAACATGCGGCCAGACATCGCTGCGCAGTTCACCAAGAAGCACGGCAAGACGCCGGCAGAATTCTTCGGCACGTTTGAGTATAATCACAAGCTCTCGGGCCGCCACGTGACTGCCGACATGTTTCCGTTCCACAATTACGCGTTCCAGGAAGGCTTGTTGCATGCCGAGAATATCGGCGGCGACATCGAGCTAATGCTGAACCAGCGTTGCCTGATCGGCGCCTTCCCATGGCGCTATGATGGGCTTGAGTCATGCCCGTGTCGTATCCTGTGCTTCACGGATACGGGCGATGCCTCGGTGGAAGCCATGGGCAATGCCGCAAAGGCGATCATGGGGTGATGTAGTTTAGGTCCACACCGTCATGGCCGTGGCTCGTCCTGGCCATCCCCGTCCGTCTGGACTAGCGGCCAAGTCGTGGATGCCCGGGACACGCCCGGGCATGACGTGGAGAGGTCGGTGGATCGTTGTCTAGCGCCTCAGCCTCGCATCTGGCGCATTTGCCTGCAGTGTATTCTGAATCGCCTCGCGGAGCAGGGGATAGTCCGCACGATCCCAGTCCGACATTCGCACGTCCGCCAAAAGCGCCGCTGACTTGCCGAACACGACGATGCGGTCGCCCACCGCCATGGCCTCTTCGAGCTGATGCGTAATCAGGATCGCGGTCGATTTGAACTCCCGTGCCAGATCGACGAAGGTCTTGCGCAGCTCGTTGGCGGTGACTTCATCGAGCGCACTGAAAGACTCATCCGCCAGTAGAATTTCCGGCTGCACGGCGAAAGCTCGAGCGATGGCCACGCGTTGCCGCATGCCGCCGGAGAGTTCACGTGGATAGGCGTTCGCGAATTTTTCCAATCCCAGCCGCTTCAGCCAGGTCATCGCGCGCTCCTGCTGAACATCTTCAGCGTTGCCGATCAGTTCGAGTGGGAGCTTGACGTTGTCGAGTGCGGAGCGCCACGGAAACAGCCGGTCCTGCTGGAAGATCGTCGCGATCTTGCCGCGGAAGGCGTTGAAGTCGTCATAGGGTGTTTTTCCGCCGATGGTGATGCTGCCGGCGGTGGGATGTTCGAGGCCGATCAACAGATCGAACAGCGTTGACTTTCCGCAGCCGGTCTTGCCGACTATGGCGATGAGTTCGCCGGGATCAATCCGCAGCGACAACTGGTCGATGGCCGTAATCGATTGACCCGATGTGGTCTGGCGGAAGACCTTGCGCAGGCCGGCGATCTCGATGGGCGCTGAAGCTGCCGTCATGCCCGCCACCGCAATACGTGCGTTTCGAGCCTGACGAGCAATGCCTCGAGGAAGAACAGCAGCACGACCAGCACCAGCGTCCAGRCAAACACGTCGGCCACCGAGAATAATTCCTGGGCGACCGAGAGCTGATGCCCGATGCCGGTTACCGCACCTACCAGTTCAGCGATGGTCACGACGCGGATGGCCAGGCTGAGTGTGATCTTCCAGCTCGTGATGATCCCCGGCGTGATCGCCGGCAGCATCAGCTTGTGAAAGAACTGCAACGGCGTCGGCCGGAAGGAGCGGATCATCTGCTTCAGATCGCGCGACACTTCGCGCATGTTGTCGAGGGCGTCGACGGTAAAAACCGGCGCGCAAACCACCACCAGCACGAAGACGATGCGAAACTCGACGCCCTTGAACCACAGCACCGCGAAGAGGATCCAGGAGACGACCGGCACGGCCATCAGGATCCGCACCATTGGGCGCAGATATTTCTCGACACTCTCGGACAGATACATCAGCACTGCCACCAGTAGTCCGATGACGAATGACACGACCAGCGACAGCAACACGCGGCCGAGCGTCACTGCGACGTCGAGCGGGGTGATCTTGGTCAGGCTTTCCGCAATACGGCCGAGGCCCGGGATCGCGAAAGCGGGGATGCCCAGCGACGGTGCCAGATAGGACATGACCTGCCAGACCGCTGCGAAGAGTACGATCGATATGATCGTCTCGCGCGGCAGGCTGGAGATCATCAGGCTTCGCGGTGACCTTTCGAAGATCGGTTCCTCGAATGGCGTGGCAGGTCTCGGCTCGTCAGGGGGCATAGATGATCGCTTCGTCAGGCAGCTTTGGATGGAAGCCGGCGGCGACGGCGCGCTCGAACGTATCCCAGATGCTCTTGCGTTCGGTGGCGTCCCAGGCTGGCCTGGCGTCGAAGTCCCAGCGCTTGGCGAGCACGGCTTCCTTCAAGATGCCGGGGGGGAGTTTGACAGTCTCGACTGCGATCTTGTCAGCACCATCCGGATCGCTGCGCAGATATTTGGTGACGTCCGCCAGCGCCGCGACGAACTTCTTCGGCGCATCCGGGGCTTTCTTGATGGTATCCTCGCGCATGGCATAGACCAGCTCCCAGCCGGTGGTGCCCGCAATCTCCTTCCATCCGTCATTGGCGTTGAAGATGATCTTCAGCGACGGATCGTCCTTCATCATCATGGTGGCGATCGGCTCGATGATCATCGCGGCATCGACGCGGCCGGCGGCAAGCTGCGCACGCGCTACAGCGAAGTTCGCGTTGACCAATGTCATGTCCTTGGCGAGGTCCATCTTTTTGGATTTCGCGTAGATCGACAGGATCTGGAATTGCCCGCTGCCCATGTCGGCGGCGAGTTGCTTGCCTTTGAGGTCGGCCAGCGACTTGATGGCCGGGTCCTTGGTGATGATGACGAGATCGGCGAGCGTGGCACCTGTTGCGACGATTTGCAGCGGCACGCCTTCGAGGCGCAGCTTCTGGAAGTAGGTGGGCCCGCCGATCAGCGTGTCGATTTCGCCGGTGGCGAGGCCCGCATAATAAGAGGAGAAGGAAGGGTAGACCTGAACTTCGGCCTCGAAACTGTTCTTGGTATCGAACTTCTGCGCCTTCATGATGTTGATGATGATCGGCGCGAAGACGGGAAGTGTCAGGCTACCCACGCGGATTTTTGTCGGCGCCTGCGCCTGCGAATTTGTTGCGAGCGCGCTGCTCATCAGCGTAGCAGCCGTGCCCATTGTGAAGGCGCGTCGCGAAAGACCGGTCATGACATCTCCTCAAGAAACGTTGTGGCGCGTGGCTTTTCGATCGGTTTATGCGGCGTTGCGATATTTGTTTGTAAGCAAATGATATGCCAAAATTGAATCCACTAAATCCTCTTGCAGTCGTGAAATAACGCTACTAGCATTTCGTTTGTGTGCAAATGAAATCTGCTCTGACTGCAGGAGGCGACGATGCCGCACGTGACGACGCCCGACGGGACGCAACTCTATTATGAGGAAGTCGGCACCGGGAGTCCTGTGGTTTTCGTCCATGAGTATGCGGGGGATTACCGCACCTGGGAGCCGCAGCTTCGTTACTTCTCGCGCTCCTATCGTTGCGTCACCTACAGCCAGCGCGGTTATCCGCCATCGGATGTACCGACCGATCCCGCGCGTTACGGCCAGGATATTGCACGCGATGACGTCATCGCATTGATGGATGCACTGAAGATCGACAAGGCGCATATCGTCGGCCATTCCATGGGCGCGTCGACGGCGCTGCATGTCGGCATTCATTATCCCGATCGTTGCTTGTCGGTGACGGCTGCGAGCTGCGGCTACGGCTCCAGCCCCGATCCTGCTTTTGTGGAGCAGGGCCGTGCAGCCTCGCGCGAAACCGCAAAAATGTTCGAGACGGTCGATTTTCCGACCGCTGCAGCGCGCTATGCCGATGGTGCAACGCGTCAGACGCACAAGAACAAGGACCCGCGTGGTTTCGCCGAGTTTGCGCGGATGCTCGCGGATCATTCGCCGGTCGGGCACGCGCTGACCATGCGCGAGTTGCAGGCCAAGCGGCCGATGCTGTGGGAGATGAAGCCGCTACTCGAGACATTCACGCCGCCACTGCTGATCATCGTTGGCGATGAGGACGATTGGTGCCTCGATCCCAGCATCTTTCTCAAGCGTACGGTGCCGACAGCAGGTCTTCTGGTACTGCCGCGTGCCGGCCATACCATCACCAGCGAAGAGCCGGCGGCATTCAATGCAGCGCTGGCCGAGCTTTTCCCAGCGGCCGAATCCGGTCGCTGGATGTCGCACAAGCCGGCGGCCTGAGCGATGAGCACGCCCGGCGATATCGTCATTGATATTGCGGACGGCATCGCGACGCTGCGTCTGGCCAATCCGGCACGACGAAACGCGATCTCGACGGCGATGTGGAACAAGATCGCCGCCTTTGCCGGCGACGTCGCGACACGCAAGGATATCCGCGTTGTAGTCATCCGCGGCGAAGGCGATCTGATGTTCTCCGCCGGTGCGGATATCTCGGATTTCGCGACGGCGCGAAGTGGCGAGGGCAATGCCCGGGCCTATGACGATCTGGTCGAGAATACCTGTCTGGCGATCGAGGCGATCCCGCAGCCGACCATCGGCCTGATCTATGGCGGCTGCATGGGTGCCGGGTCATCCGTTGCTGCGAGTTGCGACATGCGCGTTGCTGCGGATGATGCCTTCTTCGCAGTACCCGCCGCCAAGCTTGGTCTGGGCTACGATCCGCGCGGCATCGCGCGCTTTATCCGCGTGTTCGGCGCCGGTGCGACGCGGCAAGTCTTGTTCACGGCGGATCGTCTGCCTGCCATACGCGCTCATGCGCTGGGCGCGGTGCATGTCATCGCACCGAAGGCTGACATTGAATCGCTGGCAGGTGAGCTTGCAAGGAAGATCGCGGGCAATGCGCCGCTGACCATCAAGGCGGCCAAGGCTGCCATCCGTGCACTGAGCACCAACAACGCCGAACTCCTGGCTGAAGCCGAGCAGTTCTATGCCGCGGCGGACGCCAGCGCCGACTACGCCGAAGGCCGCAAGGCCTTTGCCGAGAAACGACCCCCGCGCTTTACAGGAAGCTGATTGACCTAAGAATTTTCGTTTTCATTTCCGCCAACCTCAGAAGGACACGCACATGGATCTCCAACTCAAAGGCAAATGCGCTCTCGTCACCGGCGGCAGCGAAGGTATCGGCAAGGCGATTGCCATGACGCTGGCAAAGGAGGGCGTCAATGTCGCCATCTGCGCCCGTCGCATGGAGCCGCTGGAGAAAACGGCTGAAGAAATCCGCAACGCCTACGGGGTGACGGTGGTCGCGATTACCGCCGACCTCACCAAGGATGCGGATGCCAAGGCTTTCGTCGAGAAGGCCGCCAAGGAACTCGGCAGCATCGATCTGATGATCAACAATGCCGGTTCGGCGCCGGGCGGCGTGATCGAGACGCTCACCGAAGCCGACTGGGAACAGGCGCTGCAGCTCAAATTCATGGGCTATGTGCGCTGCCTGCGCTACGCGCTGCCCATCATGGTCAAGCAGGGTGGTGGCCGCGTGGTCAATCTGATCGGCAATGACGGCGTCAAGCCATCGTATTGGGAAATCGCACCGGGTGCTGCGAACGCTGCTGGTCAGAACATGACCCTGTCGCTCGCCGGTCAGTACGGCCGTCACAACATCTCGTTCTGCGCCGTCAATCCGGGCCCGGTTCGCACCGAGCGCTGGGCTGGCCTCGTCAACGCCATGTCGCGCGACATGAAGATCTCCTACGAGGAAGCCGACAAGCTTGCGCCGGCCTCGATCCCGCTTGGCCGCATCGCGGAAGTCGAGGAAGTTGCAAATCTCGTCGTCATGCTCGCGTCACCACTCGTGCAGATGGCCAACGGCACGATGATCGAAATCGATGGCGGTCAGGACAAGGCGCTGATGGATCGCTTCCGCGACCGGTAGTCGTCAAAACAGAACGCGCGGCGGCGGAATATCGCTGCCGCGCAGCTCTGCGAAATTCGGTCGCAGATGCGCGCGCATCGACCGACATCAGATGATCAAAACTTCGGCGATGTGCTAGGCATGTTGCACCAAGACCGGTCTTGACAACGAAGAGGGTGCGCCGGACTATTTGCGTACAAACTAATTCGCGTTGCAAACATGGGGCTGTAAGCGACGCAAGGGCGAACGGTTGATCCGTTTCTTGCGAAGGCTTCGGCGAGAATCACTTCTATCGCAAACGTCGATCACAACGGAGTTCGATCATGATGACGGCTCGTTCCCTTCACTCACTCGCGATTGCCGGCACAATGGCCGGCGCACTGACATTGTCGTTCGGCCACGCGGTTCTCGCGCAGGACACGATCAAGATCGGTGAGCTCAACAGCTACAAGACACAGACCGCATTCCTTGATCCCTACAAGAAGGGCTGGGAGCTGGCGATCGAACAGATCAATGCCAAGGGCGGCGTGCTTGGCAAGAAGCTTGAAGTGATCTCGCGCGATGATGGCTCGACGCCGGGCGATGCAGTGCGCGTGGCCGATGAGCTGGTGACGCGCGAAGGCGTCAACATCATCGCCGGAACGTTTCTCTCGCATATCGGTCTCGCCGTGACTGAATTCGCCGGCAAGAAGAAAGTGTTCTTCCTCGCTGCAGAACCGCTGACTGACAAGATCACCTGGCAGAACGGCAACAAGTATACGTTCCGCCTGCGTGCCACGACCTATATGCAGGTCGCAATGCTGCTGCCGGATGCGCTGGCTGCAAAGAAGAAGCGCTGGGCGCTGGTCTATCCGAACTTCGAATATGGCCAAGCGGCGGTCGCGACCTTCAAGGAAATGATGAAGGCGAAGCAGCCTGACATCGAATTCGTCACCGAGCAGGCACCGCCGCTCGGCAAGGTCGATGCCGGCGCCGTGGTGCAGGCCATCGACGATGCCAAGCCGGACGCGATCTTCAATGTGCTGTTCGGCGCGGACTTCTCCAAGCTGGTGCGTGAAGGCACCACACGTGGCGTGTTCAAGGATCGCACCGTCGTGAGCCTGCTGTCGGGCGAACCGGAATATCTCGATCCGGTGAAGGAAGAAGCGCCGGTCGGCTGGATCGTCACCGGCTATCCCTGGGACAAGATCAAGACCCCGGAATACCTGGCGTTCCTGACGGCCTATCAGAAGAAGTACAACGATTATCCGCGTCTTGGTTCGATCGTCGGCTATGTCACGATGACTTCTCTGGCTGCCGGTATCGCCAAGGCAGGTTCGACGGACACCGACAAGCTGATTACGGCCTTCGAAGGTCTGAAGCTCGACAGCCCGTTCGGTCCGTTCATGTATCGCGCCAGCGATCATCAGGCGACGATGGGCGCTTACGTGGGCAAGATCGCGCTTGAAGGCGGCAAGGGCACCATGGCCGACTTCAAATATGTCGATGGTGCATCTGTGCTGCCCAGCGACGCCGAAGTGAAGAAGCTCCGTCCCGCGACCGAGTAAGAGGAAGTACGACGATGATCGCCGTTGATACTCTCCCCGCGCGCCCGTTGCGGGGAGGGGGATTCCTCCGATGAGTTTCAACGCGTTTCTGTTTCAGGCACTGAACGGCCTGTCGGCCGCCTCCGGCCTGTTCTTTGTGGCCGCTGGGCTGTCGCTGATCTTCGGCGTCACCCGGATCGTCAATATCGCCCACGGGTCCCTCTATATGATCGGGACCTATATCGCCTACAGCATCGCCATCAAGGTCGGCGGTGCCGTGGGTTTCTGGGGCGGCATTGTTCTGACCGCATTGCTGGTGGCTCTGATTGGCGCTGCGATCGAGATCCTTCTGCTGCGGCGGATCTATCGCGCACCTGAGTTGTTTCAATTGCTCGCCACTTTCGCGTTGGTGCTCGTTATCAACGACGCGACGCTGTGGATCTGGGGTCCTGAGGATTTGCTTGGCCCGCGCGCGCCAGGCCTGACCGGCTCCATCGAGGTGCTCGGCCGCCGGCTGCCCACTTACGATATCTTCCTGATTTTCGTCGGCCCCTTCGTGCTGTGGATGCTGCATCTGGCGCTGGCCAAGACCCGCTTCGGTCGCTTGATGCGCGCGGCCACGCAGGACCGTGAGATGGTGGGCGCGCTCGGCGTCAACCAGGCCATGCTGTTCACGGGCGTGTTCGCGCTCGGCGCTTTGCTCGCTGGCCTTGGCGGCGCGCTGCAGATTGCGCGCGAGCCGGCAACGCTGGCGACCGACCTGATCGTGATCGGCGACGCCTTCGTCGTCGTCGTGGTCGGTGGCATGGGTTCGATCTCCGGCGCCTATCTCGCGGCGGTCATCATCGCCGAGGTCAAGGCGCTGTGCATCGGCCTCGGCGTGGTCAATTTCGGCGGCTTCACGGTGAACTTCTCGAAGCTCACGCTGGTGGCTGAATTCCTCGTGATGGCTGCAGTGCTGATTGCGCGACCATATGGTCTGCTCGGTCGGGAGCAGGTAGCCGTGCGCAGTGTCGCCGAGCCTGAAGAGCCGCTACGTCCGGCGACTGCGGCCACAAAGATCGCTGGCCTCATCCTTCTTGTCGTTCTCGTGTGCCTGCCACTGATCGCCAAGAGTTCGCCCTATACGCTAGTGCTCGGCATCGACGTGTTGATCGCCGTGCTGTTCGCGACCAGCCTGCATTTCATCATGGGGCCGGGCGGTATGCATTCCTTCGGCCACGCGGCCTATTTCGGCCTCGGTGCTTACGGCGCAGCGCTGCTGGTGAAATGGTTTGCTGCGCCGATGGGGCTCGCACTGGCCGCCGCGCCAGTGCTGGCGCTGGTCGGCGCGCTGCTGTTCGGCTGGTTCGCTGTGCGACTGTCCGGTGTCTATCTGGCGATGCTCACACTCGCCTTCGCCCAGATCGTATGGGCGGCCGTGTTCCAATGGGAAACACTCACAGGTGGCTCCAACGGCGTGCTCGGGGTGTGGCCGTCGGCGCCATTCGACAGCCGTGGAGCATTCTATTTCCTGACACTCGCACTCGCTGCGCTCGGGGTGTTGCTGCTCCGCAAATTCCTGTTCGCGCCATTCGGTTACGCGATGCGGGCAGGGCGTGACTCTCCCTTGCGCGCCGAAGCGATCGGTCTCGACGTCAAGCGCGTGCACTGGCTTGCCTTCGCCATTGCCGGCGGCATCTGCGGCATCGCTGGTGGATTGTTCGCCTTCGCCAAGGGCTCGATTTCGCCGGAGACCATTGGCGTCAGCCGCTCCATTGATGGTCTCGTCATGGTTCTCCTCGGTGGCATCCAGACGCTGACCGGCCCAATCGTCGGCGCCTCCGTATATGCGGTGCTGCAGGATTTCATGATGCGTTCGACAGAGTACTGGCGTGCATTGCTTGGCGGCATCATCCTGCTGCTTGTGCTTGCGTTCCCGAGTGGCATCGTCGGCGGCTTCGTCAAGCTGATCTCACGACGAAAGACAACATCGAAGGCCGCATCATGAGCGACCTCGCCATTCGTTCGCTCTCGAAATCCTTCGGTGGTGTGCGTGCCGTCAACGAAGTGTCGTTCGACATCAAGCGCGGCGAGTTTCTTGCGCTGATCGGCCCGAATGGCGCCGGCAAGTCGACCTGCTTCAACATGATCAACGGCCAGCTGCCGCCGGATTCCGGCGAGATCTGGTTCGAGGGGGCGAAGCTCAACGGCAAGAAGCCACGCGATATCTGGCGCCTTGGTATCGGTCGTACCTTTCAGGTCGCCGCCACCTTCAACTCGATGACGGTTATCGAGAATGTGCAGATGGCGCTGATCTCCCACGCCAATCAGGTCTATCGGCTGTGGAAGCCGGCATCGTCGCTGCATCGCGAGCGCGCGCTGGAGCTGCTGGCCCAGGTCGGCATGCAGTATGCCGCTGATCGGCCGAGCCGCGAGCTGGCTTATGGCGACGTCAAGCGCGTCGAACTGGCGATTGCGCTCGCCAACGATCCGCGGCTGCTGCTCATGGACGAGCCGACTGCCGGCATGGCGCCCAAGGAGCGCAACGACCTGATTGCGCTGGTGAAGCGTCTGGTGATCGAGAAGGGCATCTCCGTGCTGTTCACCGAACATTCGATGGATGTTGTCTTTGCCTTCGCCGATCGCATCATCGTGTTGGCGCGCGGACGGCTGATCGCCGATGGCGATGCGAAATCGATCCGCGACAATCCGCAGGTGAGGGAAGTGTATTTCGGCACCGGCAAGACCTTCCAGAAATCGGAGGCTCACTGATGAGTGCCCCGATGCTCTCGGTCGAAAATCTCGGTGCGTCCTACGGAGCCGCGCAGATCCTTTACGACCTCAGCCTCAATGTCGGGCGCGGCGAGGTCGTGGCACTGATGGGCCGCAACGGCGCCGGCAAGACCACGACCATGAAGGCCATCATGGGCCTGATGGCGCAGTCTACCGGCAAGATCCGGTTCGATGGCCACGATATCTCCGGTCGGCAGCCTTACGAGATCGCGCGGCTCGGCCTCGGCTTCACGCCGGAAGACCGTCGTATTTTCTCCGACCTGACGGTGCTGGAAAATCTCGATATCGGCCGTCAGCCGCCACGCAAGTTCAGCGACGGCGTGCCGGCGCCGGTCTGGACCGAGGAGAAGTTGCTGGCGCTGTTTCCCAATCTCGGTGAAATGCCGAACCGTCCGGGCGGCCGGATGAGCGGCGGCGAACAGCAGATGCTCACCGTGGCGCGGACGCTGATGGGCAATCCGCTGCTGATCCTGCTTGATGAACCGTCCGAAGGCGTCGCCCCCCTGATCGTCGAGCTGATGGCCAACACCATTCTTGAGCTCAAGAAGGCGGGGGTGTCGATCCTGCTGTCGGAGCAGAATGTGCATTTTGCCGAACTGGTCTCGGACAGGGCCTATGTCCTCGAAAAGGGCCAGATCCAATGGAATGGCACGATGGCCGAGCTGGCGGAGAATATTGACATTCAACGCGCTTATTTGACGGTGTAACGACCAAAACTTCAACTGTCGCGGCAACCGAAGATCGTTCATAACTAGCAGGAGATCATCGGGGACGACATGGCGCAGAAACCGACCAAGCTGAAGGCCCTTCCGGCCGCGGAGACGCCGCCGGACTATGTCCTCGACTCCCAGGTCGGCTTCCTGATGCGCGTGGCGATGCAGCGCCACACCTCCATCTTCATGTCCAACATGATCGAGGATCTGACCCAGACGCAATTCGCCGTGCTGGCGAAGCTGCATGAGGTCGGCCCGAGTTCACAGAACCATCTGGGGCGGCTGGTCTTTCTCGATGCCGCGACCATCAAGGGGGTAGTGGATCGGCTGGGCCTGCGCGGCTTCATCACCACCGGCAGCGATCCCACGGATCGTCGCCGTCGTGCTGTGTCTTTGACCGAGAAGGGCACCCGTGTGGTCGATGCCGCCATCCGCGTCGCCGCGGAGGTCAGCGCCAAGACGCTGCGACCGTTGACGGCCGAAGAGCAGCGCACGCTGACGCGGTTGCTGAAGAAGATTACCTGATCACATTTTGCTATTGAGCAGCGCCTTGATCCGTTGCGGCGAGACCGGCAGCTGCGTGATGGCGCCGGGCTGGCCGAGCGCGTCGTCGATGGCCGCTGCAATCGCTGCGCCGACGGCATTGGTGCCGCCTTCGCCGGCGCCCTTGAGCCCCATCGGGTTCAGCGGGCTGGGCGCATCCTCGGAAATGATCACTTCGACATCAGGTACTTCGCGGGCCGTCGGCATCAGATAGTCGGCGAAGGTTACCGCCAGCGGTTCACCGCGGTCGTCGTAGGTGAACTCTTCATAAAGCGCACCACCAATGCCTTGGGCCACGCCGCCAACGATTTGGCCATCGACCAGCATCGGGTTGATCGCTTTGCCGATGTCATAGGCGACAAGATACCGCTCGACGCTGATGCCGCCTGTATCGCGCGCCAGCGAGACCACGGCGACATGGACGCCGTATGGGTAGGTCATATGCTTGGATTCGAACGACGCTTCGGCGAAGAGGCCAGGTTCGCTATCACCGACCAGATTGCCTCCCGGTTCGAGCGCCTTTGCGATCTCGCCGAGCGTCATCGATGGGCCGGTACTGCCATCAAGGCGGACAATCTCGCCATCGACGATGTCGAGTTGATCGGCCGTCAACTGCATCAATTCAGCTGCGGCCGCGAGAGCCTTGTCGCGCAGCTTCAGTGCGGCTTGCCGCGTCGCTTCGCCTGTCATCACGGAGACGCGCGAGGCGAAGGCGCCGAGGCCTCTGGCGATACGGTTGGTCTGGCCGTGGATCACGCTGACATTGTCATAGCTGGCGCCGAGTTTCTCTGCGCAAATCTGAGCGATGACAGTTTCGACGCCCTGGCCGACCGAAGCGGCGCCGGTGACGACTTCCACGAGCCCGTCGGTCCCCACATTGATCCGCACGTCGTCGAATGGGCCAAGACCGCTTTTCTCGACGAACATGGCGACACCGGAGCCGACCAGTTCGCCTGCCTTGCGCCGCGACGTAATCTGCGTCTGCAGGTCGTCCCAGCCGATGCCATTCAGCGCCTTGTCCAGCAACTTCGGATAGTCGCCTGAATCCAGCACGATGTCGGTGCCGAGCGTTTCCAATGCACGCGTGACCGGCATCTCGCTGGTCGCGATGAGGTTACGGCGACGGACCTCGACGCCGCTGATCCCCACTTTGGCCGCGACCGCATCCAGCAAGCGTTCGCGCACGAAAGTGCTCTCATAGCGGCCGGGCGCGCGATAGGTGCCGCCAGGCGTCTTGTTGGTCAGGCGGATATGGCCGAGCACGCGATAAGCGGGAATGCGATAGGGGCCGGGTAGCATCGCAGCGGCGAGGTCGGGCACGGTGGCGGCATGCGTGCGCATGTAGCCGCCCTGATCGTGGAAGAACTCGTTGTCGATCGCCAGAATATTGCCGTCGTGATCGATCGCCGCGCGGATGTGATGGGTCTGCTGCCGCGAGTGATTGGCCGCGATCAGATGCTCGCGGCGATCCTCGATCCATTTTACCGGGCGGCCGAGGCGCAGCGCGGCCAGACACACCAGTACGTCCTCGGGATACATCTCGCCGCGAATGCCGAAGCCGCCGCCGACATGGCCCTCGAACAGATTGGTGTTGGCAGCGGTGCGGCCAAACATTTTCGCAAGCTGGTCGCGATTCCAGTGCGGCACTTTCGCGGCGCCGTACATTTCCAGCATGTCGGTCTCGGCGATATAGCGGCCGATCGCGCCGCGCGTCTCCAGGGGAACGCCGGAATGACGGCCGATGGAGAGCGAAAGGCTGACTATGGCATGCGCATTGGCGAATGCTCCATCGACGTCGCCATAACCTTTCTCGATCAGCGCGGTCTCGGTCGGTAGTCCGTCGCGGAACTCGCCGACCTCGCCATCGGCCTGAAGGATCACCGGCAGTTCTTCTATCTCGACGTCGACATGCTCGGCGGCATCTTCGGCGAGATAGGGGTCTTCGGCGAACACGACGGCGACGGGATCGCCGACATAGCGCACCTTGTCCTTGGCCAGAATAGTCTGGCGATAGGCGGCGAGCTGCTCCAGCCGGGTCAGGCGAAAGTCGATTGGCGGGATCTCGGAGACATCGGCAAAGCTCCATGCGGCGACCACGCCGGGAATGGCGAGCGCCGGCGCGAGATCGACCGAGACGATATTGCCGTGGGCGTAGGTCGAGCGCACCACACGCATATGGAGTTGGTTCGGGAAATTGATATCGGCGGCAAACTTGCCCTGGCCGCGCAGCAGCGGGCCGTCTTCCTTGCGAGTGACGGATTGGCCAACCAGTCCCGGTTTGGCGGCAGCAGTCACGACTGGCGCATCTCCACCGCGGCGGCGCGGACCGCCTTGATGATGTTCTGGTAGCCGGTACAGCGGCACAGATTCGACGACAGCACGTCGACCAGATCATGGTCGGAAATATCCGGTTCGCGCTCCAGCACGCCGACGGCAAGCATCAGGAAGCCGGGTGTGCAGAAGCCGCATTGCAGGCCGTGGTTCTCCATGAAGGCGCGCTGCATCGGATGCATCTCGTCGCCATCGGCGAGGCCTTCGACGGTGCGGATCTGCTTGCCGTCCGCCTGCTGCGCAAACATCAGGCAGGAGCGCACCGGTTCGCCATTCACCAGCACCGTGCAGGCGCCGCACACGCCGTGCTCACAGCCGATATGCGTACCCGTTTGACCGCAATCCTCGCGGATCGCGTCGGCGAGGGTCCGGCGCGACTCGACGCAGATGGCGTGGGACTGGCCGTTGATGATGAGGGTGATGTCGGTCTTGTCGCTCATGCAAGTTTTCCGTTGCTTGGCAATTTTCCGCTTGCGCGCAGCGCCGCACGAATGCGCTGCGGCGTTGCCGGCATTTCGTCGATGGAGATTCCGAAGCAGGACAACGCGTCGTTGATTGCGGAGATCACCGCTGCCGGCGCGCCGATGGCGCCGCCTTCGCCGAGGCCCTTGGCCTTGGTGATGGAGTTACCGGTCAGGGTCTCGATGTGATGCAACTCGATCTCGGGAATTTCGTGCGTCGTCGGCGGTAGGAAATCCGCCAGCGTGCTGGTCAGGATGTTGCCGGTCTCGTCATAGATGATCTCTTCCAGCAGCGCGTTGCCGATGCCCTGAGCGACCCCGCCATGGACCTGACCATCGGCGATCATCGGATTGATGATCAGCCCGGCATCCTCCGCGACCAGAAATTTCTCCATCTCGACGCGGCCGGTCTCGATATCGACCTCGACAATCGCGACATGGCAGGCGTTGGAGAAGGTGCCCGACGGATCGTAGGTGCCGGTCTCGGTGAGGCCCGGTTCGATCTCGCCCTTGAAGATGTGGGTCTGGTGATAGGCCGCACGCGCCATCGACGCGATGGTGACGGAGCGATCGGTGCCGATGACATGCGCCGATCCGGATTGCAGCGTGATGTCCTCGGGCGCGGCTTCCAGCAGATGGCTCGCCATCTTCAGCAGTTTGGCGCGGATCTTTTGCGCGGCGAGCAGGCTGGCGCCGCCCGACAGCACCAGAGAGCGGCTGGCAAACGTGCCCCAGCCATAGGGCGAGCGGTCTGTGTCGCCGTGAACGACCTTGATGAATTCCGGATCGATGCCGATCTCGTCGGCGATGATCTGCGCCAGTGATGTGCGCAGTCCCTGGCCATGCGGCGACGAGCCGATCCGCGCTTCGACGAAGCCCGAGGGATCGATGGTCAGATACACGGTCTCGAAGCCCGGAGTGATCTCCATCCCGCGTGCCGCGAAAGCCGGGCTGCCATAGCCAGTACGCTCGGAGAAGGTGGCAAAGCCGATACCGAGATAGCGGCCGGCATCGCGCGCGATCTTCTGGCGCTTGCGGAATGCGTCGAGGTCGATGGCCTTGATGGCCATCTCCATGGTTTCCTTGTAGCTACCGTCATCGAAGACGAGCCCGGTCGCCGACGTGTAGGGGAACTTGTCGATCAGATTGCGGCGGCGCAGTTCGGTGGGCTCGATGTCGAAGGCGGCGGCCGCCTTGTCCATGAGACGTTCGAGCACGAAGGTGATGACCGGCCGCGAGACACCGCGATAGGGCGCCATCGGACAGGTATTGGTCATCACGCCGCGCGAGCGACAATCATAGGCGCGGACGTCATAGGGGCCGGGGAGTTCGGCCAGCGCCATCAAGGGCTCGACGCCGCAGGTTGTCGGGAAACAGGAATAGGCGCCGATATTGGCGACAATGTCGCCGCGCAAAGCGAGCAGCTTGCCGCTCTTGTCGAATGCGCCTTCGAGCTGCACATGTTGATCGCGGCTGTGAAAGCTCGCAATCAGGTTTTCGCGGCGATCCTCGGTCCAGGCCACGGAGCTGCGTAGTTTGCGCGCCAGCCACACCAGCAGCACATATTCCGGCGCCAGCGACATCTTCTGGCCGAAGCCGCCGCCGACGTCGGGCGCGACGACGCGCAAATCGGATTCGGGAATGACGAGGATGTCACAGATAGCGGTGCGCGTCAGATGCGGCATCTGGGTGGTGCAGGTCAGCGTCACCCGCCCGGTCGATCCGTCATAGGAGGCATGACCTGCGCGGGCCTCCATCGGCGTCGCATTCTGACGGTGCGAGCGCGCTTCAACATGCAGCACCTTGTGTGCGGTCTTCCAGATATCCTCGAAGCCGGGTGTCGCGATGCGACCCTCGACGATCACGTTGTGGTCGGTGTCGGCGTGAACCAGCGGAGCATCTTCGGCAAGCGCATCCATCGCATCGATCAGCGGTGCGCCTTCGGATATTGCGACCTCGACCTGATCGGCAATGTCCTCCGCCTGATCCTTGCTCGGCGCGTAGACGGCCGCGATGGACTCACCTGTGAACCGCACGACTCCATCGGCAAGGATCGGCTGACCCACGGCGACATAGTTGAACTTGCTCAGCATGGGCCGGATCGGCTTCAGCTTTGCGAGGTCCTTGGCCGTGACGATGCCTGCGCCCTCCGGTGCCGTGATATTCTCGATCGTTCCGGCGGCCACGCTGCTGCGGACGAAGCGCACCCAGTGTGTGGCGGGCATATCGGCAGTGAAGCGGCCGCGACCGGTGACGAGGGCGGGATCCTCGAGCCGGCGGATCGAGCGCCCAACCCAGGTCGTGCCGGTGCCCTTGGTGTGGATCGTCATTGCGTCGACCGCTCCAGCGCGCGGCGCGTCACGGCGCGGACCAGATCGCAGCGATATTCGGCCGTGGTCTGAATATCCTCCAGGGGTTCGATTGCATTCGCTGCGGCTTCACCGGCGGCGACGAACAGGTCCGGCGAGGGCGCGTTACCGTTCAAGACATCTTCGGCTTCGAGAATGCGTCGCGCGCGATCCTCGGCACCGCCGATGCCGACATGCGCATGGGCGATCACGCCATCGACGAGACGATAGGTAACGAGTGCGGCAGACATCGCAAAATCGCCCGCACGGCGGCTGAATTCATAGAAGCCGAATTTGGTATCGTCGGGCAGCAGCGGCAAGCGCGCTTCGGCGAGGAACTCATCCTCGGCCAGCGATGTCGACATGATGCCTTCGAGGAAATCGGTGACCGGCACGATGCGTTCGCCACGCACGCTCTTCACCACCAGACTGGCGTCCAGTGTTGCCGCGACGAGGCACCATTCCGATGCAGGGTCGGCATGGGCGAGGCTGCCGCAAAACGTGCCGCGCATGCGGATTGGATAATGCGCGATGTGGCTGACCACGAAAGCGAGGAGCTTACCGAGCGGACCGTCGATGACAGGCTTGTGGAATGCGCCGTGGCGCACCCGCGCGCCAATCGAGAGATAGTCGCCGTCGACAGCGAGGCGGTCGAGCCCTTCGACCTCATTGATATCGATCAAGTGTGCTGGCCGCGCCATGCGGAACGCCATGATCGGCACCAGGCTCTGGCCGCCCGCCAGAATGCGGCCATCGAGCGGCGCAAACTCGGCCAATGCACTCACAACTTCATCCACGGTGCGTGGGACGTGTCGCGTGAACGGCGCCGGCTTCATATGGAAAACCCCGGGCAGGAGGGCCAAAATTCACTTGTATGCTAACAATCGTCTTTTGGAAGTCAATCAGTGTCGCTGACGCAAAACGGGGCGTTCGCCGCCTGCGTTTTGATCACACGGGGATAGCTGAATTCGCCGAGTCGAGCGCGCTAAGTTTCAGGCGATATCGCGCTGCAGCGCGAAGTCATCCAGCAATGGCGAGCGTTTGCCCGCGATCATCCCGCCGATCAGTTGCGCTGCAAGATAACTGAAGGTGATGCCGTTCCCGCCATAACCATAGGCGGCATAGAGATGCGGATGGCCGGGCACGGGTCCGATCAGCGGCAGGCCATCGCGCGTGGTGTCGAAAGTGCCGGCCCAGCGATAGTCGATGGCAAGTTCGGCGCGTGGCCAGAGTGATGCGAGCTTCTCCTTCAGCGCACGTGCCTTGGCAGGTATCAGGGCATCGCGTGCATCGGGATCGATGATCTCGTCGCTGTCTTCGCCGCCGATGATGATGCGGCCGGATGCGGTGGTTCGGGCGTAGAGATAATCCTTGCTGTCTTCCCAAATCAGCACGCCGTCGCGCCAGAGTCTGTCCGGCTGCGGCTTCGTCGCGATCGCCCAGCTCGAAGAGGGTTTCTGTACCGTTGTGTGCACGATATCGGGCATCACATAGCCGGTGGCCAGCACGACGTGGCGGGCCTCGATGGTGTGGCCGTCCGTCAACTGAACGCCGACGGCGTGGCCTGCGGAGTCAAACGTGGCCGTCTCCGCCTCGAATAATCGCGCGCCGCGCGCTGTCGCGACATTCAGCAGCCCCAGCGCCAGTTGCAATGGATCGGAATCTGCCGAGTCCGGCGAGATGATGGCACCCGCCCGGGCAATGTCGTATTCGGACAGGAGGGTCTTGTGATCGAGGAGTGTGCCGGGCAGGCCGGCGCGCGCGCGAAGCGCGTGTTCCTCGATCAGCCCTTTGGCACTCTCGCCTGCGGCAAGATAGAGCGAGTCCTTCGCGCGCATGTCACATCGCAGGTTGAGCGTCCGGACCAGCGCCTTCAATCCATGGACGGCGTCATAGCTGGCGCGATAGGCACGCGCGGCGCGCTCATAGCCATAGAGATGTGTTAGCTCCTGCAGCGATCGATCGATCTCCCACAGCAGCATCGACGTGCTCGCTACTGTACTGCCGCGCCCAGGCAATTCGCGATCGACGATCACCACATCCAGTCCCTGCCGCGTCAGTTGCTCGGCCATCAGGGCGCCGGTGATACCGCCGCCGACGATCAGGGCATCGCATGTGATGTCTTCGGTGAAGGGCTGGCGGGGGGCATGCTGCAGGCCGGCAAACCACGGCGAACGTCCGCCGCGCAAATCAGCGTGCTCGGTGGTATCGGGATCGAGATCGGAAATGGGGCACCATGAGGCTGGGGAAGCAAGGCGCTGTCCGCGCCTCGTACTGAAGTCACGTGACAATTTCCCGGGTCCTGTTCCGTTCCCTGGGGAACGCGCGGGTGCGCAGGCTGCTCCAGATTCTCGCAGGCCGCAGCGCGGTCCCGAGCCGGCTTCTCTATGACCTTGGATCAGAGATAAGTGATTTCAATGAGTTAGATACCCGTAGCAAGATCGGCGCGGTGACGTTAAACAGGCGCCAAACCAAACCAGACGATGTGAGCCGGACCAACCGGGGCTTTACCGCTCCAGCGTGGTTTCTATCTCATTCATTGCTCAAAGGACGCCGCGACCGTGACCATGAACAGCCTGCCTTTGCCGCAGCTTTCCCTCCCGAAAGACAAGATCAAAATCCTTCTGCTCGAAGGCGTGAACGACAGCGCGGTCGAGCTGATCGAGGCGGCGGGCTATTCGAGCGTGACGCGGCTCTCCAAGGCGCTCGGTGGCAATGAGCTGAAGGAAGCACTCAAGGGCGTACACATTCTCGGTATCCGGTCGCGCACGCAGATCACCCAGGACGTGCTCGATGCCGCGGACCGGCTGATCGCGATCGGTTGCTTCAGCGTCGGCACCAATCAGGTGGATATCGACGCGGCGCGCCGTAGTGGCATTCCGGTGTTCAACGCGCCGTTCTCGAATACGCGCTCGGTTGCCGAACTGGTGATCGGCGAGATCGTCATGCTGTTCCGCCGGATCATCTCGCGCTCCAATCTGGCGCATGAAGGCGGTTGGGAGAAATCCGCCAATAACAGCTATGAAGTGCGCGGTAAGACGCTCGGCATCGTCGGTTACGGCAGCATCGGCTCGCAGCTCTCGAACCTGGCGGAAGCACTGGGCATGCGCGTGATCTTCTACGATCACACCGATCGATTGCGTCACGGCAACACCGAACCTGTAGGAAGCCTGCAGGAACTGCTAGCGCAGAGCGATGTGGTCAGCATGCATGTGCCGGAGACACCGGCCACGCAGGGGATGATCGGTCGCGACGAGTTCGCCGCCATGAAGGACGGCGCCTATTTCATCAACAACAGCCGCGGCACCGTGGTCGATCTCGATGCGTTGGCCGATGCACTGCGCCAGGGCAAATTGCGTGGTGCGGCCGTCGACGTATTCCCCGTCGAGCCCAGCTCCAATCAGGAGCGCTTCGTGACCCCACTGCAGGGTCTGGAGAACGTCATCCTTACGCCGCATGTCGGCGGCTCCACCGAAGAAGCTCAGGAGCGCATCGGCGCGGAAGTCGCACGCAAACTGATCGACTACAGCGACAGCGGGTCGACTATGGGTACGGTGAACTTCCCGCAGGTACAACTGCCGGCGCGCCCGTCAGGTACCCGATTCATCCAGGTCCAGCGCAACGTTCCGGGCATGCTGGGACGGCTGAACGAGGTGCTGGCGCGCCATGCGGTCAACATCGCCGCGCAATATTACGAGACCAACAACGACATCGGCTATGTCGTCCTCGATGCCGATGCATCGGCGGCGGATAGCGAGCGGGTGCTGGCGGATATTAGGGCGCTGGAAGGTACGATCCGCGCGCGCTTGTTGTATGAATACAAGGACTGAGCCCTGGTTCTGCTCAACGAACGACATGGAATAGACGCTTGAAGCACGAGGACATCCGTTTCTCCATCGCCCCGATGATGGACTGGACCGACCGGCATTGCCGCGTCTTCCATCGTCTGCTGTCGCGACGGGCGCGGCTCTATACGGAGATGCTGACGACGGGCGCCGTGATCCATGGCGACCGTGCGCGGCTGCTTGGCTTTGACGACAGTGAACATCCGGTGGCGCTGCAGCTTGGTGGTTCGGAGCCGGCGCACCTCGCGGAGGCTGCGAAGATCGGCGTGGATTTCGGCTATGACGAAATCAACATCAATGTTGGCTGCCCCTCGGATCGTGTGAAGGACGGGCGCTTCGGGGCGTGCCTGATGGCCGAGCCGGATCTGGTGGCGCGCGGTGTGGCCGCGATGAAGCAGGCCGTGGACGTGCCGGTCACCGTCAAGTGCCGCATCGGCATCGACGATCAGGATCCCGAAGTCGCACTCGATACGCTGGCACGCGCGGTGGTCGCCGCCGGCGCCGATGGCCTGATCGTGCATGCGCGCAAGGCGTGGCTCAACGGCCTGTCGCCGAAAGAGAACCGCAACATTCCGCCGCTGAACTACGATCGCGTCTATCGGCTCAAGGCGGCAATGCCCGACGTGCCGATCGTCATTAATGGCGGCATCATCGGCATCACTGAAGCCGCCGAACATCTGGCGCATGTGGATGGCGCGATGCTCGGCCGCGCGGCCTATCAGGAGCCGTGGCGGCTGCTGTCGGTGGATCCCGAATTGTTCGGCGAGCCCGCGCCGCATGCGACGATGAAAGACGCCTTCGCGGCGATGATGCCCTATATCGAGGATCAACTCGCGCAGGGCACGCGGCTGCATTCGATCACCCGGCATTTTGTCGGCGCATTCCACGGCGTGCGCGGCGCACGCGCATTCCGGCGTTATCTGGCGGAGAATGGCGTCAAGCATGGCGCCGGCATTGATGTGCTCCGGGAAGCCATTGCACAAGTTGAGGACGAACCTGCGGTGTCCGAAGCGGCCTAGTCTGGTTACGGATAGCCGCGCAGCATCAGTCTGTCGGCGCGGACTTCCCAGCTTTCCAGGCGATCGAGAAAGCTCATTCCCAGCAGGTTGGTCTTCATCTGCCCACGCGGCACCACCAGCGCCGGGACGGATCGCTCGACGAGTTTGCCGACCGCCAGACGATCCAGCGTCAATCGCGCCGCCTTGGTGCGGCCGCCCGCAGTCTCGACGTCGACATTGTAGTCGAGCAATTCGAGCGGCAGGCCCGCGGCCTTTGCGGTTTCATAAGTCAGCACCACCGAGGTTGCGCCGGTATCGATCACCATCGCCGTCTGGACGCCGTTGATCTTGGCCTGAAGTCCGAATTCGCCCGTATTGCCGCGCGGGACGTCGACCAGCCGCAGTGGCGGTGGGCTTTGCTTGCGCAAAATTTCTGTGACGAGATTGCCGGCCTTGGAAATTTGTTTGGGATCGCCATAGGCGAGGGCGGCGCCCGCAGTCGCGACGATGACGATGACAAGAAGAAAAACCCGGCTCATGGCGAGCCTCTCAGGTGGCCGCGGATGTCCTCTTCGCTGCGTATGTTGACGAAGGCTCCAGCCCCGCCTCGGCCATGCGGGCCGGCAGCAGTGCCATCGTATCCAGACGCTCCGCGCTGTCCATTTTTCCCCAGCGCGCGATCTCCGGCAGCGTGCGTCCGCAGCCGAGGCAGAGCTTGGTCTTGGGGTCGATGAAGCAGACTGCGATGCACGGCGTTTCTTTGCTCATCCAGTAATATTGAAGCGGATCGGCTCGCTTGCGCAAGCGTCGAAATCACAGCCCGGTTCCTGCATTCATGATGGGTTTGTTACGGGCTCGGCGTTTTTCGTCGGCGACGTTCATCTCGTAATCGGGTTGCAGCGGTGGCCCATCGGGCGCCATCGGAGCAAGCGCGGACATCACACGCTCCGGCGGGAAAGTGATGATCACCTCGGTGCCGATCCGCAGTTTCGATTTCAGCGTGAATGTGCCGCCATGCATGTCGATCAGGCTCTTGGCGATCGGCAGACCGAGACCGGCACCCTGTTCGGCCGATTTGATCGAGTTCGATCCCTGGCCGAAGGAGGCCAGCACGATCGGGATCTCGTCTTCGGCGATGCCCGAACCGGTGTCCCTGCAGCTCAGATACTGGCCGCCGGAGGCGGTCCAGCCGACTTTGAGCCAGATCTCGCCGCCCTGCGGCGTGAACTTGATCGAATTCGACAGCAGGTTCAGCACGATCTGGCGGCAGGCGCGCTCGTCGCCCCAGACCCGCGGCATGCCATGTTCGAATACTTCGTGGATGGTGATGCCGCGGCTCGATGCGCGCAGCTTCAGGAGGTGATGGCAGTCCGCGACGACATGCACGAGCGACACGGCTTCTTCGTTCAGCTCGTAGCGGCCGGCTTCGATGCGTGACAGATCGAGGATCTCGTTGATGAGATTCAGAAGGTGCACGCCGGAATTATGGATGTCGGCCGAGTAGTCCTTGTAGACCGGCACGGCATGGCCACCGAAGATCTCGCTCTTCATCACTTCGGAAAAGCCGAGAATGGCGTTCAGCGGCGTGCGCAGTTCATGGCTCATCTGCGCGAGGAAGCGCGACTTGGCGACATTGGCGGCTTCGGCGCGGTGGCGCGCTTCGTCGGAGATAGCCTTGGCCTGTTCGAGCTCGCCGATCAGGGCGTCCTTCTCGGCGCGGGCTTCCAGTGTCGCGAGCGTGGTCGAATGCAGCCGCTGCGCCAGCAGAGCGAAATAACCCTCGGCGGCGACAGCCAGAACGGCCAGCACGTAGTTGTCGAAGGTGCCGCGCAGGATGAAGCTCAGCGCTACGCCGAGGGTCACCGGCGCGGTGGCGGCAAAGGCGGCAATCGGCAGGCTTGCGGCGAGCATGCTGGAGACCGCGACCACTAGCAGCATCAGGAACATCATCAGCGAATTGGAGACGACGTCGACGCCGGTCGGATGCACGAGGATCACCGTCCACGACAGGCCGTAGAGCAGATCCAGAAAGATAAAACGCAGCCGCCATTTATGCGTGCTGCTGGGTGTCGGTGTTTCCGCCAGATAGCGATTGCAGGCGCGCAGGATCACCGCGTGAATGCACAGCATTCCGCATGACCATGCGGCGGCCGGCAGCGGCTGCATCCAGAACCCGAACAGGATGCCTGTGCCGACCACCAGCAGCGTGATGACGAGCGAGGCGGAGAGGCGGGTCTGGGCGTATTGGCGGAGCAGTTCGCGATCGAAAGCGGGGCGCGTTCCCGATGTCGAGGTCAGCCGGTCGCGCGCTTCGCGCACCCGCTGTTGCGCCGCCCGGCGATTGCGCGGCGGAACAGCGACGGGCGTTTCAGCCGGAAGCTGGACGACCTCGGGCCTGGCGGCGGGCTCACTCATCACTCGTACACAAATCCTGCACGCAAACGCGCGCGGTTTTTCACAGACCCTATCTGTGCCGCACAATCATTAAGAGGTGCCTTAAAGAACGAAGTAATCCGGTTAATATTCAATAAAAATGGTATCGACGGAGGGCGCCTGTCGGGCGCCGCTCCGCCGTGATTTGTTCAGGAAACCTAGATGGTTACCGGGGCAATCTTGCCAAGAGGCTTGAAGTGTCCCACCGCTTGCCACCGAGCGCTTCTACCTCGCCGTAGAACTGATCGACAGTGGCCGTGACCGGCAGGCTGGCACCGT
Source organism: Tardiphaga sp. P4_G1 (assembly GCF_056401215.1). Classification (NCBI taxonomy): domain Bacteria; kingdom Pseudomonadati; phylum Pseudomonadota; class Alphaproteobacteria; order Hyphomicrobiales; family Nitrobacteraceae; genus Tardiphaga; species Tardiphaga sp. P4_G1. Next base: position 9,742 of record NZ_JBFUJU010000013.1, on the reverse strand, counting down.
TGCGGCGGGCCTCGGCGAGACAGATCGAGAGGTCCTTGCGCATCCATTCGACGGCGAAGCCGAAGTCGAATTTTCCGTCATTCATGGTCTTGTGACGGTTCTCCATCTGCCACGACTGCGCGGCGCCCTTGGAGATCACCTCGACCACCGCATTCACATCGAGACCGGCCTTCTTGGCGAAGTGAATGCCTTCGGACAGCGCCTCGACAAGGCCGGCGATGCAGATCTGGTTGACCATCTTGGTGAGCTGGCCGGAGCCCGCGGGGCCGAGCAGCTTCTGCATCTTGGCGTAGGCGGTGATCACCGGTTCGACCTTGGTATAGGCCGCTTGGGTGCCACCGCACATTACGGTCAGGGCGCCGTTCTCTGCGCCAGCTTGGCCGCCCGACACTGGCGCGTCGATGAACTGGAAGCCGGCTTTGGTCGCCGCGGCATCGAGCTCGCGGGCCACTTCGGCGGAGGCGGTGGTGTGATCGACGAAGATCGCGCCCTTGGTCATGCCGCTGAATGCGCCGTCGGCGCCGATGGTGACCGAACGCAGGTCGTCGTCATTGCCGACGCAGCACATCACGAAGTCCTGGCCTTCGGCAGCCGCTTTTGGGGTCGGTGCGGACTTGCCGCCGAACTTCTCCACCCATGCTTTGGCCTTGGCTGCGTTTCGGTTGTAGACGGTGACCTCGTGGCCGCCCTTGGTGGCAAGGTGGCCGGCCATGGGGAAACCCATGACGCCGAGACCGATAAATGCAACTTTGGCCATGTCCGTACCCTTTGGATGCTGTCGGCTTTGCTGCCGAACGTCGACTGTTGGGAAGTGAGGCGCCGCCCTGGTTCGTGGCGGCGAGATCGCTGGTGATGAGGAGCGCCAGCATAGTCGCTGCACAGGACGCGGCAAAGCCCCCGTTACCACTCATGGCTGCAGCCGCCTATGGTGCGCTGCAAAAGAAAATCTGGTGCTGGTCTTGTGCCAGAGCAATCTCGGAATTCTCAACATAGCCTAGAAACGGCATGGACTTAGGGCGGAAGTTCTCTATCTGTGCGGTCTAGTTTGTCCGTCGATCGGGAGACACGCATTGAGCGTTTCGCAGCAGCAGGTTCTGGATGGTCTGGCCAAGGTGACATCGCCGCGCGGCGTGCCGCTGATCCATGCGGATGTTTTGTCCGAGATCGTCGTGACCGACGGCAAGGTGCTGTTTTCGATCAATGTGGACGCCGCTGAAGCGCGGGCCTGGGAAAGCGTGCGCGCGCAGGCGGAAGCCGCGGTGCGGGCGATCCCTGGTGTTACCGGTGCAATGGTCGCGCTGACCGCCGAGCGCAAGCCGGGCAGCGCACCGCCTGCGCCGCAGCGCCACGACCACGCAGGACATTCCCATGGTCCCGGTGGGCATTCGCATGGTCCGCAGTCCGGCGGCGTGCAGCCGGTCTCGGCGCATCGCCCGCATGCGAACCCGGCCAACTCGCCAATGTCAAAACAGGCTGAAATTCCTGGCGTTGCCGCGATCATCGCGGTGGCCTCGGGGAAGGGCGGTGTCGGCAAGTCCACGACGGCGCTCAATCTGGCGCTGGGCCTGCGCGATCTCGGCCTGAAGGTCGGTCTGCTCGACGCAGATATCTATGGTCCTTCGGTGCCGCGGCTGACCGGCATCAATGAAAAGCCTGTTCTCGACGACAACAGGAAGATGATTCCGATCGAACGCTTCGGTCTGTCGATCATGTCGATCGGCTTCCTGGTCGAGGAAGAGACCGCGATGATCTGGCGCGGGCCGATGGTGATGTCGGCGATCACCCAGATGTTGCGCGATGTCGCCTGGGGTACGCTCGACGTCCTTATCGTCGACATGCCCCCCGGCACCGGCGATGCACAACTCACGCTGGCGCAGAACGTGCCCCTGAAGGGTGCTGTGATTGTCTCGACGCCGCAGGATCTGGCGCTGATCGATGCGAGGCGCGGCCTTGCGATGTTTACCAAGGTCAATGTGCCCGTGCTCGGCATCATCGAGAATATGAGTTATTTCCAGTGCCCGGAATGCGGCACGCGCTCCGACATTTTCGGCCATGGCGGCGCCCGTCATGAGGCAGAGCGGCTCAAGGTGCCGTTCCTCGGCGAGGTGCCGCTGCATATGTCCATCCGCGCGATGTCGGATGCCGGCACGCCGGTGGTCGTGAGCGAGCCCAACGGCCCGCATGCGGCGATCTATCGGGCCATCGGCACGCAGATCCGCGACCGGTTGCAGGGCATTATTGCGGCAGCGTAAGCCGGCCGATGGCCGGGGCCGAGATGTCGCATAGAACTTTCGTTCAATTGGGCTGGCAACGACGTTCGTCGTGTTTTCCGCGGCTGAATAACCGTGTTAGACAGCCTCTGCACCAGAGCGTCTTCGGTTGAATCGCGCAACGATTTGCCGCTGAATATGCTCAAAGGAATTCTAGGGAAAACGCCCGCAAAAGGAGAGCTTGAATGAAGCGTCGTGAGTTTTTGAAGGTTTCGACGGCCGGCGCCGCGGTGGCCGCCGTTGCCTCGCCGGCGATCGCGCAGTCCGCGCCCGAGGTCAAATGGCGCCTCGCATCGAGCTTCCCGAAGTCGCTCGACACCATCTATGGCGGCGCCGAGATGATGGCGAAGCAGGTCGCCGAAATGACCGACAACAAATTCCAGATCCAGGTCTTCGCGGCCGGTGAACTGGTCCCCGGTCTGCAGGCGCTCGATGCGACATCGAACGGCACCGTCGAAATGTGCCACACCGTGTCCTACTACTATGTCGGCAAGGATCCGACCTTCGCGATCTTCGCATCGGTGCCGTTCGGTCTGAACGCGCGCCAGCAGAACTCCTGGTGGTATCAGGGCGGCGGCGAACAACTCGGCAACGAGTTCTTCAAGAAGTTTGGCGTCATCGGTCACCCCTGCGGCAATACCGGCACCCAGATGGGCGGCTGGTTCCGCAAGGAGATCAAGACCGTTGCCGATCTCTCCGGCCTCAAGATGCGCATCGGCGGCATCGCCGGTCAGGTACTGCAGAAGGTTGGCGTTGTGCCGCAGCAGCTCGCGGGCGGCGACATCTATCCGTCACTGGAAAAAGGCACCATCGACGCTGCCGAGTGGGTCGGTCCCTATGACGATCAGAAGCTCGGCTTCCAGAAGGTCGCGAAGTACTACTACTATCCAGGTTTCTGGGAAGGTGGCCCAACGGTCCACGCCTTCACCAACCTCGAGAAGTACAATGCGCTGCCGAAGAGCTATCAGGCGATCCTGACCAATGCCTGCGCCAATGCCAACAGCTGGATGGCCGCTCGTTACGACATGCAGAACCCGGCGGCGTTGAAGCAGCTCGTCGCGGGTGGTACGCAGCTGCGTCCGTTCACCAACGAAGTTCTGGATGCATGCCTCAAGGCCACCAACGAACTCTGGGCTGAAATCTCCGCGAAGAACGCCGACTTCAAGAAGTCGATCGATGCGATGCAGGCCTATCGTTCGGACGAATATCTGTGGTGGCAGGTCGCTGAATACACCTTCGACAGCTTCATGATCCGCTCGCGTACCCGCGGCTGATCTTAAGCCTCGATCAAACATGAAGCCCGGCCTTCGCGAGAAGGTCGGGCTTTTTGATATTTGCGTTAGGATATTTCGTTAGCGCCGCGGCGTGATAAAGCATTCTCATTCCGCATTGACTATTCGATAAATCGAATTATGCGTCTGCTTTATGCCACTTGGCAGCGCTACCTGTTTAATTTTCAGAACAAGAAAATTGGAAGGGGTGCAACGTGAGAAAAAAGCAAAGCGTTCAATTAGTTTTCAATAGCGAAAAGAATTCTCATGAACAGGCTTTAACTGAACTACTTCAAGGCGCAGATCGAATTGATTGCGTCGTGGCATTCGCGAAAGTTTCGGGTTTCAACCTGATAAAAAGCTCTCTAATCGCGAGCCTGAAAAATGGTCTTAAGGCGAGATTTTCCGTTAGCTTAGACTTCTATCTGACTGATCCAGATATTCTGCAGAGATTGTTCAATCTGCATAAGAAGTATGATCTCGAACTTTATGTCAGTCGTTCTAGGTGGACCTTCCATCCTAAGGTTTTTGCAATCACTAGTAAGACCGGATTTGCGCTACTGGTCGGTTCTGCAAATTTCACGTCCGGTGGTTTGAGGGACAACTATGAGGCCTCAACCTTGTCCGTAGATACGAGCGGCGTTCTTGTCCGCGAGTTTTCTGCACATGTCGACGACTTGATCATTCAGGAAGAGCTTGTCGAAGCGACGCCTGACATGATCGAGGACTATAAGCGCTTATATAAATTGTATCGCGCAAATCAAAATCTCGCGGAAATGCGCTTTAAGAGGATAGAGCGCGAGCCCGCGGCTGGTATCGATATCCTTGAAGGATTTCTTCGGGACATGAAGCGTGATCGCTCTGAGCAGGGGTTTGAGGAGCAGCGCCGCCTTCGGCGAAACACTCAGCAAGATGCCTTAAGAATAATCAAGGCGCTGGCTTCAACCCAAAAGCTAACACAGCAGTCTTTCGCAAGACAATATGAGCAGCTTTTAAGCACCTTTCATTCCGGTGGTTTGCATCGTGGCAAAAACATTGTCGCAAAAAATGCTGGGAAATTTAAGAAAGCGCTGGTCGCAGTTCTTCAACTAAGAAATCCGTCTCCGGCAGTTGCGTATCAGTTGCTGTATGAGCAATTCCAACAAATTCCTCGGGCTGGGGTTAATCTGCTAACGGAGATATTGCTTGCCTTGGATAGCAAACGCTTCGCGATCATGAATCAGAACGCTGTATCGGGTCTATCAAGAGCCGATATTCTCACTTTTCCTGCGAAGCCGAACAAGGAGAATGTGAGTCCGGAGACTTATGCTCTATTTTGCCAAGAGGCACAGCTAGTCAGAGATCAGTTGCGGCTGAATGACTTTCTTGAACTGGATGCCTTGTTTAATTACGCATATTGGCGGCACGATGAGACAGATGAGAACGGATAGCAAATGCGATTTGAGATATCGAGTATGGCTTCGATAGTTTCATGATCCGTTCAGGCACTCGCGGCCTCGCGAGAAGGTCAGGCTTTTTTGTTGGGGCACGCACGCATGCCGCGCGGTATTGCCGGGCACGGAAATCCGCTAAGTCTCATGGACGCCGCAGAGCTTTTATCCTTGAGAGATGCCGTCATGACCGAACCCGAGATCGCCGTAGCCGCCGACATTCTTGCCGAAGCGCGCCGCAACGGGACGCAGATCGAAGGACTTCCGGTAACGCCGTCTTCGGTAGGAGAGGCGCACGAGATTCAGGATCGCGTGGCCACTCTCGTCGGACAGCCCATTGGTGCCTTCAAGGCCGGTGCGCCGCCCGAGGGCGAACCGACACGTGGTCTGATCGAAGCCCGGATGATCCGTTCGAGCCCGGCGCATATGTCTGTGGCTGAAGTCCCGCATCTTGGCGTCGAGGGCGAGGTCGCCTTCCGCTTTACCCGCGATCTGCCGGCGCGCAGCGCGCCCTACACGCGCGATGAGGTGGCGCAATCCGTGGCCGTGCTGCCGGCCATCGAGGTGGTCTCCAGCCGGTTTCGGGAGCCGACGAGCCGGCCGCGGTTGGAGCAGCTCGCCGATTGCGGGATCAATGGCGGGCTGGTGCTCGGGCCTGAGATGGCCGACTGGTCACATCTCGATTTGCCGAACCTGCACATCACGTTTGTTGTGAACGGCGAGACGGTGCTGGAGCGCAAAGGCGGCCATCCGACCGACGATCCGCTTGCCGCTGCAATCGCGCTGGCCAATATGTGGCGGGATGCCGGAGGCTTGAAAGCAGGGCATATCGTCACGACAGGCAGCTGGACCGGCATGCCGTTCCTGAGGCCCGGCGATCACTGTGTGGTGCGATTTGAAAAGCTCGGCGAGGCCGAGATCATGTTTGTCGGCTGATCGCGTTAGCGATCCTTGCCATCGAACTGCTGGATATCCAGAGCGCTCAGATCGACCGCAGGCAAGCAGCGCACATTGACCGATGCCATCATCATTCCGTTGGGCGCTTTTCCTTCGCCGAACGGGGCAATGCCGCAGGTGCTGCAGAAGTGATGCTGAATGGCGTGGTGATTGAACGTATAGGTCGACAGGTTTTCTTTTGCGGTTTTCAGCACCAGTTTGTCGCGTGGAACGAAAGCGAGCAGGCCGCCGCGCCGCCGGCACATCGAACAGTTGCAGTCGATGGCCGAATTGAAATCGCCCTCGACTTCAAAGGCGATGTTGCCGCAATGGCAACTTCCTTCATGCAGCATCGGTTATCCCCTGATCGTAAAGCGCGATAGTAACGTCATTCGCTATTTTGCTGGTCCGAAGTCCGGCATCGCCGGCATCTCGATCTGCGGAATCTCGATCTTCACGTTGGACGTATCCACAGCCGTGTTGTCGATCCAGTAAGTCACGAGACCGGGCCAGTAGATCACGATGATCACCAGGATGATCTGCATCCCGACCCATGGCAAGGCGCCGAGATAGATATCGCGGCTCTTCACTTCGGGCGGTGCAATGCCGCGCAGATAGAACAGCGCGAAGCCGAACGGCGGATGCATGAATGACGTCTGCATGTTCACGCAGAGCAGCACGCCGAACCAGACGAGATCGATGCCGAGCTTGGCCGCGACCGGAGCCAGCAACGGGATGATGATGAAGGCGATCTCGAAGAAGTCGAGAAAGAACGCCAGGAAGAACACGAAGATGTTCACGAAGATCAGGAAGCCGATCGCGCCGCCGGGCAGGCCGGTGAGCAGATGCTCGATCCAGCGCGCACCATCCATGCCCTGGAAGACGAGGCTGAAGCAGGTCGAGCCGATCAGGATGAACACCACCATCGAGGTCAGGCGCATGGTCGATGTCATCGCCTGGTCGATCAGCGGCCAGGTCAGGCGGCGATGTAGTGCGGCGAGCACCATCGCGCCGACCGCGCCCATGGCGCCGGCTTCGGTGGGCGTCGCGAGGCCGAGGCCAATGGTGCCGAGCACGAGGAAGATCAGCACGATCGAGGGGATCATGCCCCACAGCACACGGCTGATGAGCTTCCAGTTCATGGGCTCGCGCGCATGTTCCGGGATCGGCGGCATCGCGCTCGGCTTCAGGATCGACAATACGACGATATAGAGAATGAAGATCACGACCTGGATGATCGAAGGGCCGATGGCGCCGAGATACATGTCGCCGACCGAACGGCCGAGCTGGTCGGCGAGTACGATCAGCACCAGCGACGGAGGGATGAGCTGCGTGATGGTGCCCGATGCGGCGATGACGCCGGTGGCGAGCTTCATGTCGTAGCCGTAGCGCATCATGATCGGCAGCGAGATCACGCCCATGGCGATGACCGAAGCCGCAACGGTGCCGGTGATGGCGCCGAGCACGGCGCCGACCAGGATCACCGCATAAGCGAGACCGCCTGGGATCTTGCCGAACAACTGGCCGGTGCCTTCGAGCAGATCTTCAGCAAGGCCGCAGCGCTCGAGGATTGCGCCCATGAAAGTGAAGAACGGGATCGACAGCAGCAGGTCGTTCGAGATCGTGCCGTAGAAGCGGAACGGCAGGGCCTGCAGGAAGGACGGATCGAAGTGACCGGTGAAGATGCCGAGAATGCCGAAGAACAGGCCGACCGCGGCCAGCGAGAAGGCGACCGGGAAGCCGAACACCATGAAGCAGATCATGGTGCCGAACATCAGCGGGGGGAACACGCCGTAGGAAAACATCGGTGGTCCTGACTATCGAACTGGTTCTATCGAACGGATTGGTCAAAATGCGAGAGGCTGAAAAAGCGAACGCCGCTATTGCAGCGGCGCTTCGTAATGGGTGTCGATCTTGACGACGCCGGCGAGCGCGGCGATGCGCTTGGCGAGTTCGGCCACACCCTGCAGTAGCAGCAGACCAAAGCCGAGCGGCAGCACCAGCTTCACCGGCCACAGGATCAGGCCGCCCGCATTGCTGGAGACCTCCTGCGAATTCCAGGAATTCAGGAAAAACGGGAACGTCATGTAAGTGAGGTATGTCATCGCCGGCAGCAGGAAGATGCAGAGGCCGATGATGTCGATCCACAGCCGCGCGCGATCGGAGACGGCCGAATAGAGCAGATCGACGCGCACATGCTCATTGAGGCGCAGTGTCTGCGCCGCGCCGAAGAACACGATGCCCGCGAACATGTACCACTGGATTTCGAGCCAGCCGTTCGACGAATAGTTGAAGAGATAACGGATCGTGGCGTTGCCGGCGCTGACGAGGCAGGCAAGCAGCACGAGCCACTTGGCGATGAAGCCGAACACATCGCTCAGTGCATCGATCGCACGTGTGAATTTGAGTACGTCCACAGTTCCCCCCGAAAGTCGCCCCGCTGTCCGCTCATCACGTCTTTCTCACTGAGAAAGCGCAGCTTTTTCCGCTGGGCGAAAGAATTCGGCGGCACCATTTCAGCGCGTCATGCAATCGTCAATCGGAAATTGACGGTTTGTCGCAGGCCATTGGTCGAGGGGGAAGGACGGAGCACCGCCGGTGGGTTACCCCCCGGTCACGCTCATATGCCGGCTGACGCTCGGCCGGTTGTGGCGGCGATCGATGATGAAATCGTGCCCCTTTGGCTTCAGGCCGATGGCGCGGTCGATCGTGGCGTTCAGGAGGTCGTTGTCGGCGGAAGCGCGCAGCGGCTTGCGGAGGTCGGAGGCATCCTCGTGGCCCAAGCAGGTATGGATCGTTCCGGTGCAGGTGATGCGCACGCGATTGCACGACTCGCAGAAATTATGGGTCATCGGCGTGATGAAGCCGATCTTGCCGCCAGTTTCAGCAACGCGAACATAGCGGGCAGGACCGCCGGTATCGTCGGTCAGATCGGTCATCGTGAACTGACTGGCCAGGCGTGCGCGCAGCATAGACAGCGGCACATACTGGTCGATGCGGCCTTCGCCGATATCGCCCATCGGCATCACTTCGATCAGCGTCAGCGCCATATCGCGGCCGTGGGCCCATTCGATCAATGAGGGGATCTCGTCCTCATTCATGTTCTTCAAGGCAACCGTATTGATCTTCACGGCCAAGCCCGCTGCCTGCGCGGCGTCGATGCCGGCCAGCACCTTGGAGAGATCGCCCCAGCGTGTGATGGTGCGGAATTTTACGGGATCGAGCGTGTCCATCGAGACGTTGATGCGCTTCACGCCGCAATCGGCCAGTTCAGCGGCATATTTGGACAGCAGCGAGCCGTTGGTGGTCAGCGTCAGCTCTTTCAGCGCGCCGGTCTTGAGGTGGCGCGACAGTGAACGCACGAGGCCCATGACGTTGCGCCGGACCAGCGGTTCGCCGCCAGTGAGCCGCAGCTTGGTCACGCCCTTGGCGATGAATGCGGAGCAGAGCCGATCGAGTTCTTCCAGTGTCAGCAGGTCGGCCTTGGGCAGGAACGTCATGTCTTCCGACATGCAGTAGAAGCAGCGCAGATCGCAGCGGTCGGTCACCGAGACACGCAAATAGTTGATCCGCCGGCCGAACGGGTCGGTCATGGCAGAGGAGGCCAGGGCGGGGCTCAACTCGGAGACGGTCATTCAGATGCCTGACTGCAAAACATGAATTGCTCGCGCGGCGAAAAACGCCGCACGTTCAATCTAGTCACGGGTTGCAGCTGGCACAATCACGCCAACGTATATGTTTGGTGGATCAGCGGGGGGCGGGGAACGGCGAGCCCGCCGCAGATGCGGCGGCCGCCGGGGCCGCGGCAGGCGCTGCTGCACAGGCGCTGCTGCAC
>NZ_JBFUJU010000012.1:0-227289 GCF_056401215.1 Tardiphaga sp. P4_G1 | reverse complement strand
GTCTGGCCCTGCGCGTAAGCGGGTTTGTAGCCGACCTGCACGCCGGCATTGCGCTTCAGCTCCCGGGAGACAGTCGATGGCGCGCGATCCAGAGCTGCCGCGATTTGCCGGATCGAGCGCCCTTCGGCGTAAAGCTGGGCAATCCTGTAGCGGTCATCCAGCGATAGCTGGGCGTAGGTTCCGTCCATCGCAACACCCTAATCTGGTGTTGCACTTCGTTTGAGAACTCAGGGGATCCATAACCACGGTTGGCGTGGTTGAGGCGAAGGCATTGCCGCATCTACAGCGCTTCAAAAGTTCTTCGGAGTGTATGGATCCCCGCCTTCGCGGGGATGACATCGGTGTTTGAGGTGAATGCTGAGCACCCAACCATCCCACCCATCAACAAAAAAAGCGCCGGATCAACCGGCGCTTTTTCCAATCTCATAAAACCTCAGCTCAGTATGGCGTTCCGCCGCCGCCCTGCAGGGCCAGCTTCGAATTATACGGCGAGTCGCCGGCCTTCGGCTCGAGCACGACGACCACAGCGCCGGGCTTGACGCGGCTATAGAGGTCGATGACGTCTTCGTTGGTCATGCGGATGCAGCCCGACGAGATCGAGGCGCCGATATATTCCGGCTGATTGGTGCCGTGAATGCGGAACAGCGTGTCCTTGTTGCCCTGATAGAGATAGAGGGCGCGGGCACCGAGCGGATTATCGACGCCGCCGGGCACCTGGGCCGGCAGGCCTTCGATGCGGGCGTGAATGTCCTTGGTCGGGGTCCACTTCGGCCATTCGGCCATGTTGCCGACGCGCGCGACGCCCGAGAAGGCCAGCGCTTCTTCGCCGACGGTCACGCCATAGCGGATCGCCTTGCCGCCGTCCTGGACGAAATAGAGATAGTGGTTGTCGGAATCGACCACGATCGAGCCCGGCGCTTCCTTGCGGTGGAAGTCGACGATGGCGCGGCGGAACGGCTCGGCGACGGCAACCTTGGCGTAACGTGCCTTGGCGAGCTGTGCCTTGTCATTCGGCTTGAGGCTGGCTTCCGGAGCGGCCTGGAATTGCGTGGCGGTCTGCATGCAGCCCGACAGCATCAGGCCGGCGGCGACAATCAAACCAAGCTTAATCTTGAGCGGCGACATGTCATTGTTCCAATTGCGTGAGGTCCGAATTCAGACAGGCTGGTGCAAGGAAACGCACCCAAAATAGCCTGCGAACGCCACGATTCCGTTAAAGCTACTATCGCTGAAATCCGCTGCAATTCCAGCGGTTAGATGCGCTGCGCATCATGCAGCGCACAACCTGTGTCATATTTGCCGCAGAATTTTCGACCCTCCGGCCGAATCCTGTGCAGAACCGCAACGCCTCGCGAAGCCGTGATGCGCGCGTGACAATTTTGTCAGATCGAGACCATGGAACGCGCGATCTTGCGGGAAAAATTCCCCGGGTTCGGGTGGGGTTGGCGCGCCGCACAAAGGCTGTCATGACGGCTGCATCCGCATAGGTCATGGTCGGTCGCCCCTGCCGATTCTGTCCGGATCGTCCGTATTGCAGTGTTCCGCCTTTTCAATGTCCCGGAGTTGCCATGCTCGCTGTCTTCACCCCTGCCGACCACGCCTTGAGAAAATCCGAGCCGACCGATCTCGAAGCGTTGCCGGACAATGCGGTGTGGATCGACATGGTGAAGCCGTCGCCGGCCGAAGACAAGGCGGTGGAGAAACTGGCGGGGGTGGAAATTCCGACCCGCGAAGACATGCAGGAGATCGAAATCTCCAGCCGTCTCTATATCGAGAACGGCGCCCGCTACATGACCGCGAGCTTGATGTGCGGCTCCGACACGGAGTCGCCGCGGATCACGGCGGTAACTTTCATCCTCACCCGGCAACGGCTGGTGACGGTGCGCTACGACACACCGCGTCCGTTCGCGTCCGTCGAACTGAAGCTTGGCCGCAACGCGCCGCCCGGCGCCAATGGTGAAACCATTCTGCTCGAACTGCTCGACGCCGTGATCGATCGCTGCGCCGACATTCTCGAGCGCGTCGGCGCCGACGTCGATCAGGTCAGCCACGACATCTTCGAGCCGGATGAGTCGCTGCGGACCGGCCATGCCAAGCGCTATTCGGAAATCCTGATCACCATTGGCCGCAAGGGCGACCTGACCTCGAAAGTGCGTGAAAGCCTCGTCTCGATCGGCCGCGTCGTCACCTTCATCACCGCCGAGGCGGAAGGCGTGAAGTGGTCGAAGGACATGCGCGCGCAGCTCAAGACCATGCAGCGCGACGTGGTCTCGCTGACCGATCACGCCTCCTATTTGTCGAACAAGATCACCTTCACGCTCGATGCGATGCTCGGTGTCGTCAATCTCGAACAGAACAACATCATCAAGCTGTTCTCGGTCATGGCCGTCGTGCTGATGCCGCCGACCCTGATCGCCTCGGTCTATGGCATGAATTTCAAGGCGATGCCGGAACTGCAATGGGATGTCGGTTACCCCATGGCGCTGATCATGATGCTGTTCGCCGCCGTGCTGCCTTATATGTTCTTCAAGTGGAAGAAGTGGCTGTAGGGCACGTAGGGCGGCACTAACCTCTCATTTGTCATTCCGGGATGCGTCACGCCGGCGAAGCCGGTGGGGTGCTGGCCCGGAATCCATAAGTTCGATCGTGGTTATGGATTCCGGGTTCGCGCAAGGGCGCGCCCCGGAATGACAAATGAGGGATAGCAGCGCCCAAACATTTTTCCTGCACCTCTTGACAATATGCCTATAAGGATTATCCTCCGCTCATCCGGTTCGCGAGGGGCGCTTCATGAGGCGTCTTGAAGTGGGACAGGGATGCGGCGCCTGCGGGTGTGGGGTGACGTACCCCGCGCACTCGGGAGGCCTTGGGTCACCGTCCGACCCCACTACGGGGGTCTGCCACTCATGCTGGCTGGACGTGGCATTGGTGAACGGCGGGAAACCGTCGGGATCAGCGGAGTGCGGAGCTCTGCGCCTTTGCCCGGAAGAACGGTCCCGGGGACAGAAATCGCCGCGGTGGCGCGCCGGATGGCGTTGCGCGATTGCAGCTTGCCGGCGTTCCGGCGGAGCGGATCGCGAAAATTACCACCATTTCGCGTCGTCAGGCGCGCTGCCACCCCTCATGTTTCAGGAGGGGACACCGCTTAGACAACCCCGAGCATGCGCTCGCGGGTCATAAAGGCGCGGGTGTCTGAATCTTTTTCCAACTATCAAAACGCATTCATGATGCGTGTTCGAAAAGCCCAATGATCATAGGCTTCGCGCGATTCCCGCCACAATTTATCCGGTAAAATTCGAGCGTTCCGCTGAACGGTTGCGCTAATGGTTGCTGTCATAACGCTGTCAGAAGCGATGAGGACAGCAATGGTTGACAAAACAGAAACATCGGGACGGAACGTCGTCGATCTCAGGTCCTATCAACAGGCGCGCATGGCCAACGGTCGGGCGCAGGCGATGTCTGCGCGTACCTGCCGGCATTGTGGTGCCGGGTTGATGGACGGCGAATCCGAAGACGATTGTTCCAGCGCGGGGATCAGCGCGGCTGCGCCGATGCCGCGGAAATTTTACGCGGACTAGAAAATCCCGCGCTTTTCGAGGAGCGCCAGAATGGCGCGGTCCTCAGCATGACTATTCCCCACCCGTTACCGCTGATCAGACGTGCTGGCCGCCATTGATGTGGATCTCGGCGCCGTTCACGTATGAACTCGTTTCCGTACACAGCACATAGATGATCTTGGCGACTTCGTCGGGCGTGCCGAGCCGATGCAGCGGGATCTGCTGATCGACGATGGTCTGCGTGCCCGGCGAGAGGATCGAGGTGTCGATCTCGCCCGGCGCGATGGCGTTGACGCGGATGCCGAGGCGGCCGAAATCCGACGCCATTTCGCGGGTCAGCGACGCCAGCGCCGCTTTCGATGTGGCATAGGCCGCACCGGCAAACGGATGCACGCGCGAGCCGGCGATCGAGGTGACATTCACCACTGAGCCCTTCGCAGCCTTCAACTGCTCGATCAGCCCGCGGGCCATCATGATCGGTGCGAAGAAGTTGACGTTGAAGACATGGCTCCAGGTCGCGACGTCAGTATCGATCGAGCCCATGCGCGCGCCACCTTCGGCCTTCGGCGAGATGGCGGCATTGTTCACCAGCGCATGCAGCGCGCCGCCGTTCAGCCGTTCCTTGATGTCGTCGATGGCGCGGACGGTGTCGTCATGGTCGGCGAGGTCGACCTGGATGTGATCTTCGGGGCCGGCATCCCATGGGCAGACTTCCGGAAACGGATGCCGCGAACAGGTCAGCACACGCCAGCCGGCGCTTGAAAAGCGCATCACGGTGGCATGACCGATGCCGCGGCTTGCGCCGGTGAGCAGCATGGTGCGCTTGGGCGCGTTCGATCCTGGATGGCTCACGGGTCTGGTTCTCGTCTCGTTGTCGGCGTTCACGGATACAGTCTCACCTTGGTCCAGGACGTATCTGGTGCCGCGGTGTCGCGGCGGAATTCGATGCGGTCGTGCAGGCGATACGGGCGGTCGTGCCAGAATTCGAACCGCTGTGGCGTGATGCGCCATCCGCTCCAGCCTGGCGGACGCGGAACGGCGCCGATCAGGTGCTTGGCGCCTTCCTTGGCGATGGCCTGTTCGAAGGCAAAGCGGCTTTCCAGCGGCTGCGACTGCTTGCTCGCCCAAGCGCCGATCTGGGCCTGTTTCGGGCGGGTCGAGAAATACTCGTCGGCCTCGGCATCGGTCACGCGGGTGACGGGACCGCGAATGCGGACCTGCCGGCGCAGCGACTTCCAGTGAAACAGTAGCGCTGCCTTGGGATTGGCGGCGAGCTCCTGACCCTTCTGGCTGGCGATGTGGCTGTAGAACACGAAGCCGTCGGTGTCATAGCCCTTCATCAGCACCATGCGGACGTCCGGCAGGCCGTCGGCGTCGACGGTGGCCAGCGCCATCGCGTTCGGATCGTTGGGCTCGGACGCCTTCGCCTCGGTAAACCACTCGGAAAACAGCGCAAATGGTTCCGCAGCGGCCGTAAAATCACCTGACGTTAACGGAGTTGAGTCTTTGATGGGGGAGGTCGTGTCGGTCATGTCCGGAGTTCCGCTTGCGTTGGCCTGTTGTAGAGAGCTCGCTGCTGCCCCTGCATAGGCAAGACCTATATAGGATACGGCAACGCATTGGCCTATCGGCCATCTGCCCGCTCGGTGCGGCTTTGACAGCAATTCTTATCGGCAGCACCCTCGGTGGTTGCAGTATGGGCCGAAACGAGTCCGCGCTGGCCAGGATGGAGGGCGGCGATGTCACCGGTTCGATTTCGCCGGCATCCGTCCAGGCCACCAATTACGAGCCTACCGAAGCCGATCTGGTCCTGACGCGTACGGCGGCCTCGGATGTGCTCACCAAGGGCAGCAAGGATTCCAGCCAGCCGTGGGAAAACCCGTCGACCGGCGCGCGCGGATCGGTAACGCCTCTGTCCAGTGCCTATGTCGCGGAAGGTCGCACCTGCAGGGATTTTCTGGCCAGCTATGTCAACGGCACCAGCGAAAGCTGGATGCAAGGTGCGGCCTGTAAGGGTGACCGCGGCAGCTGGGACGTGCATACGCTGAAGCCGTGGAAACGGAGCTAGTTTTCACCGGCGGGCCGCTTGCGGCCGAGTTGCAAAAATGACACGAAGTCACCAGATGAAGAAGCAGGCGGGCCCTGGCCCGCAAACCCAACATGCGGGCCGATTGCCCGCCTTTTAGTTACCTGAAGGAGAGACGACGGATGCGCGACCCCTATGAGGTCTTGGGGGTGCAGCGGGGCGCCAGCGCTGCGGCGATCAAGAGTGCCTATCGCAAGCTCGCCAAGAAGCATCATCCCGACAGCAACAAGGACGATCCGAAAGCCGCCGACCGGTTTTCGGAATTGAATGCGGCCAACGAGATCATCGGCGACGAGGACAAGCGCAAGCAGTTCGACCGCGGCGAGATCGATGCCGAGGGTAAAGCGCGCTTCCAGGGCTTCCCTGGCGGCGGCCGCGCCGGCGCGTCGCAGCGCGGCTTCGAGCATGCTTTCCGCGGCGGTCCCGGTGCGCAGCAGGGCTTTCCCGGCGGTGCCGCCGGCGGCGGTTTCGAGGATATCCTCAACAGCATGTTCGGCGGCGCCAGCCCGCGCGGCGCGCGTCCCGGTGCGCAGGGCTTTGAATTCGACACCGGCGGCTATGCCGGTGGGATGCCCGATCTGGATTTGAACGTCGCCATGACGGTGACGCTGGAAGAATCTGTGAAGGGCGCCGAGAAGCGCGTACGTCTGCCATCCGGCAAGGAATTGAACGTCAAGATACCGGCCGGCGTCACGTCGGGCCAGCAGATCCGGCTCCGCGGGCAGGGCGAAAGCGCGCCAGGACATCGTCCCGGCGATCTGATGATCACCGTCACCATCGCTCCCCACGCTCACTTCAAGGTGGATGGCAACGACCTGCGCGTCGATCTGCCGATCACGCTCTACGAAGCCGTGCTGGGGGCCAAGGTGCGCGCGCCGACACTCACCGGTGCCGTGGAGCTTTCAATTCCGAAGAACACGTCGAGCGGACGGGTGTTTCGCCTGAAGGGCAAGGGCCTGCCGCTGGCCGGAGGCGCCGCGGGCGATCTCTACTTCACCACCAGGATCATGCTGCCGGATGGCAACGATGCCGAGCTGGAAGCCCTGATGGAGAAGTGGCGCGACGGGCACCCGTATCATCCGCGGAGTGATTTGGGGTAACGGCGCTTTTTTGTTCGTCGATGGCCGGGCTTGCCCCGCCATCGACGCCTTTCTCAGACGAGACGTGGAGGCCGAACAGGGCCACGCATGGACAACACATTGATGCTGTCATCATGGCGGATTATACCACGATATATGGCGCGGCCCCCCTTCAAATTGCTTTTTCAGGAAATCTGGAGCTATACGCTCCGCGCTGTTCGGGAGGCCCCCGGCTTCGTGCTCTTCGCCACGGTGCTTTACCTGATTTCTGAGGTTATCAGGTTCGCTGTACCGTCCGATGATGCGACCGGCAAACTCATCCGGTTGTCGTTCGATACAACGGCAGCGTTTTTGCTCATTCCCTTCGAAATAGCCATCTATCGACTACTCATTCTCGGAGAGAAGCCTTCGCGCTATCGGCTGGATTTTACCTCGGCGCGATTTCGCAAGTACCTGGTATGGGGTGGAATTCTATGGATGCTGGGATCAGTTCTGGAGTTGCTTCCCAGTCCGGACGATCTTGCATCGGTCAGCATGATACTCGTCTGGGTCTTTGGTTTGGTCATCCTATTCGTGCGTCTGGCGCTGCTGTTTCCGGCTGTGGCCGCTGGGCCGGAAAACGTGACGGCGCGAGATGCCATCCAGGACACCAGAGGACACGGCTGGCTTATCTTCAGCGCATTGCTGCTCGCTTTTATTCCGTCGATCGCGACGAGTATCGTATCGATGGTACTCGTCGAATTCGGGTGGATCGTCGACATGTCCGAGCTTACGCTCTGGCAGGCCGTTCCTCGCATCATCCTGCTCGCGGCGATACAGGTCGTGACAGTGTTGACGGGGCTCGTGGCTTTCGCGAGGATGTTTCACTGGATCGGAGATCGCGTTAAGCGCGGAATGCCGGTGAGTCAGTAGATTGTAGGGTGGGTTGAGCAAAGGCGGAGCGATGGGTTATCGCTTCGCTCAAACCATCCCGCGATTATCCCCCGACCTTCTCCGTCTGGTCATAGATCTGGCGTGCGACCTGGTTGAGCCGGTCCTTGTCGGTCGGGCCTGACACGACATAGCCGACGCCCTTGTCAGCCCAGAACATGGCGCCGTCCTTGTCCTGCGCGGCATAGCGCATCTGGGTCGCGTCAGCCTTCGCCGCACGCGATGTGTAGAGCGTGTAGCGCTCGCCCGACGGGCTCTCATACATGAAGAAGGCCGCAGGCGCTTCGGGGCCGGGCAGCAGTCGTCCGCCGACCAGCTTCAATCCGGCCGCATCGAGTTCGGGAGCCTTGATCTCGTAGCCGACGCGCTTCGACAGCCACTGCTGCAGGTGTGCACGTTCATTGGCTGCGACTTCGACCGGATGACGGACTTCGACCACATAGGTTCGGTGCGCACCGAGCGCGTCCACCGTGAAACTCCGGAATATCGATGGCGAGGTCGCTGCGCCGCGTGCGACCCAGCCCGCGCTGCCACCTGCAATGAAGGCGACAAGCGTGGCCGCGACGGCGCCGTAGATCCAGCGCCGCGGCTGCTGAACCAATCGCTCGATTTCCAGCCGCTTCGGCACGGCCTCATCGGCGATTGCATCGTAACGGGCATGCAGCAACTCGGCCATCGCGCGCCATGATGCGACGCGCTCGGCATCGTCAGGATGTGCCGCGAGCCAGGCCTCGACATCGGTGCGGCGCTCGGCCGGCAATTCATTATCGACGAAGGCGTGCAATTCGTCTTCGGTCACGGGAATGTTCGGTCCGGTCATTATCATCTTCCCTTTAAATCATTTGACCGCGCGCAGCGCCGGGCGCTCGCCGTCGAGATAGGCTTTGACATGGGCGCGGGCGCGGGCGAGGCGCGACATCACGGTGCCGATCGGCACACCCTGAATGTCGGCGACTTCGCGGTAGCTCAGGCCCTCGAGCATCACGAGCAGCAGCACCGAGCGCTGCTCTTCGACGAGGGCGGCGAGGGCGCGCGAGATGTCGCGCCCTTCGGCTTCGGTCCCGCTGGCATCCGGATTGTTGTCGAACAGTTCGGTGAAGACTGGCTTGCGTGCCAGCGACCGGCGGCGGTTGCGGTTCAGATTGGTCAGGATCGTATAGAGCCAGCTTCTGAGATCGCCGCCGATGAACAACTTCTCTGAGCGCAGCGCGCGCACCAGCGTGTCCTGCACCAGGTCGTCTGCGATGTCGGTGTCACGCGCCAGCGCCCGCGCATAACGGCGCAGCGCCGGAATCATGCTCTCAACGCTCTCGCGAAAGGCGCTCATGGGGCTCGTGCCATCCGTTGCAATCCTGACGGTATCTTGGGCGGTCCGCAATTGCGCCGCGTTTATCGTAACACCTTGCATAACACCTTGGCCGGCCGTCTATTCCGGCGTTAAGCCCGGACGGTAAACAGCCACATAACCAGGCTTTTGGGCTGTACCGGACGCAAGTGCTGGTGTACCCCCAAGGGCAGATCGGCATGGACTGCCAAGTTATCAGCCAAGCAAATAGGATGTGATATGAGTGAAGTTTCAGGCCTGATGAAGGGCAAGCGCGGCGTCATTCTGGGCGTCGCCAACAACCGCTCCATCGCCTGGGGCATCGCCAAGGCGTGCCAGGCGCAGGGCGCCGAGATCGCGCTGACCTATCAGGGCGATGCGCTGAAGAAGCGCGTGGAGCCGCTGGCGGCGGAACTGGGCGCGCTCGTGCTTGGTCATTGCGACGTCACGGATGCCGCGACCATCGATGCGGTGTTCGACGAGCTCAAGGCGAAGTGGGGCAAGATCGACTTCGTCGTCCATGCCATTGCGTTTTCCGACAAGAACGAGCTCGAGGGCCGCTATGTCGACACCACGGCGGAGAACTTCAGCAAGAGCATGCTCATCTCCTGCTATTCGCTGACCGCGGTTGCGCAGCGCGCCGAGAAACTAATGACCGACGGTGGTTCGATCATCACGCTGACTTATTACGGCGCCGAGAAGTGGATGCCGAACTACAACGTGATGGGCGTCGCCAAGGCCGCGCTCGAAGCCAGCGTGCGCTATCTGGCGGCTGACCTGGGCGAGAAGGGCATCCGCGTCAATGCGATCTCCGCCGGCCCGATCAAGACGCTGGCCTTCGCAGGGATTGCCGACTCCCGCTATCTGCTGAAATACAACGAGGTCAATGCGCCGCTGCGCAAGAACGTCTCGATCGACGAAGTCGGCCAGAGCTCGATGTATTTCCTGTCTGACCTGTCCTCTGGCGTCACCGGCGAAGTGCATCACGTCGATGCTGGCTATCACGTGCTCGGCACCAAGGTGCCGGATGCGCCGGATATCTCGATGGGCGGCAAGGACTGATCGCTTAGTCCATGCCGAAACCAACGATCTATTATATTCGCCACGGTCAGACCGAATGGAATGCCGCCGGTCGCTTTCAGGGCTCGAAGGACATTCCGCTCAACGATCTCGGTCGTGAGCAGGCGGCGCATGCCGGTGGTGTCCTTAAAGATCTGCTGGCGCGCGACGGGCGCACCAACGGCGATGTCGCATTCGTCTCCAGTCCGCTCGGCCGCGCGCGCAACACCATGGAACTGGTGCGCGGCAAGCTCGATCTGCCGCATGACGACTACGGCCTCGACGATCGTCTGCGTGAGATCGGCTTCGGCCACTGGGAAGGCTTTACGCTGGCCGAGCAGGAAGCCGCACATCCCGAGATCTTTGCGGCGCGCTTGCGCGACAAATGGAGCCTGCCGGCGCCGGGCGGCGAGAGCTACGCTGAGGTGCAACTCCGGATGCGCGAATGGGTTGAGGGCCTGACGGGCGATACCGTTGCCGTTGCCCATGGCGGTACGGCGCGGGCGCTAATGGTGGCGCTGGGCTTTGAGACGCCGGACGGGGTCAGTGAGCTGCCGATCCAGCAGGGCGCGGTCTACGTGTTCAACGCCGACGGGATGGACAAGTTTAGTTAGGCATTGCGGCTGACCGGGCGATTTGACCCCTCGGACGGCCCGCGTTACGACATCTGCTCAAGCAGCGAGCGCCCCATGTCCCACAACACCTTCGGCCATATGTTCCGCGTCACCACCTTTGGCGAGAGCCACGGGGTGGCGATCGGCTGCGTGGTCGATGGCTGTCCGCCGCTGATCCCGCTGGATGTGGCGGAGATCCAGGCCGATCTCGATCGCCGCCGTCCCGGCCAGTCGCGCTTCACCACGCAGCGCCAGGAGGCCGACGCGGTCAAGATCCTGTCCGGGGTCATGGCGCATCCGGAAACCGGTGTGCAGGTCACGACGGGGACGCCGATCGCGCTCTTGATCGAGAATACCGACCAGCGCTCGAAGGACTATTCGGACATCAAGGACAAGTTTCGGCCGGGCCATGCCGACTTCACCTATGAAGCCAAATACGGGTTGCGCGACTATCGCGGCGGTGGCCGTTCATCGGCCCGCGAGACGGCGACGCGCGTGGCCGCTGGCGCCATCGCGCGCAAGATCGTGCCGGGCATGACGGTGCGCGCGGCGCTGGTGCAGATGGGACCGCACAAGATCGACCGCGGCAACTGGGATTGGGACGAGGTTGCCCGCAATCCATTCTTCTGTCCGGACAAGGACAAGGCTGCCTTCTTCGAAAGCTATCTCGACGGCATCCGGAAATCCGGCTCGTCGATCGGCGCGGTGATCGAAGTGGTCGCCGACGGCGTGCCCGCAGGTTTGGGCGCGCCCATTTACGCCAAGCTCGATGGCGATCTGGCAGCGGCGCTGATGAGCATCAATGCGGTGAAGGGCGTCGAGATCGGTGACGGTTTTGGCGCGGCGGAATTGTCCGGCGAGGACAATGCCGATGAGATGCGCATGACCAATCACGGCCCGTCATTTCTCTCAAACCATGCTGGCGGCATCCTCGGCGGCATCTCGACCGGCCAGCCGGTGGTGGCGCGCTTTGCGGTGAAGCCGACCTCGTCGATCCTGTCGCCGCGCAAAACCGTCGATCGCAATGGCGCCGATACGGACATCCTGACCAAGGGTCGTCATGATCCCTGCGTCGGCATCCGCGCCGTGCCGGTGGCGGAAGCCATGGCCGCTTGTGTGCTCGCCGATCATTTCATTCGGCATCGCGGACAGGTCGGCTAGAGTAAGTGACTGACCGAAGCCCGCGTTCGCGCGAGTTTGAAAGTGCCAGCCGTGTTGCCCGACAAGCTCAGAGAGATCATCGACTGGCTCAGCGACGGTGCGCGATCCGCGCCGACGCCATCGCGCATGATGGCGGAATGTTGCGAACGGCTTGTCGCTGCGGGGCTGCCGTTGTACCGCGTGGGCATCTTCATCCGCACCCTGCACCCGGAAATCTTCGGTCGTAATTTCATCTGGCGTCCGGAGACCGGGGTGGTCCTCAGCTCGGTTGATTTCGACATTCAGGAGGCGCCTGAATTCCTCAGCAGTCCGCTTGCGCTGGTCTTCCGTGAAGGTGTCGAGGTCCGCAGCCGACTTCATGAGCCATCAACCACACCCTTTCCTTTTTTCGACGATATGCGCGCCGAAGGTGTCACCGATTACATCGCGATCCCGCTCACCTTCGTCGACAACATGCTCCACGCATCAAGCTGGACCACGAAGCAGCCTGGCGGTTTTACGGATGAGCAGCTTGCTGCCTTGAAAGCCGTGCTGCCGACATTGGCGCGGTTGATCGAGGTCATCGGCATACGACGAGTGACGGTGACACTGCTCGATACCTATGTGGGCAATCGCGCTGGCGGACGTATTCTCGGTGGTCAGATCAGGCGCGGCCACACCGAGACCATGCGCGCAGCGATCTGGTTGTCGGATCTGCGCGGCTTTACGGCGCTGTCGGATCGATTGCCGCCGGAAAGCGTCGTCGAGATTCTCAACCTTTACTTCGATTGTCAGGTGCCTGCGATCCTCAAGCATGGCGGCGAAGTGCTCAAATTCATGGGCGATGGCCTGCTGGCCGTGTTTCCCATTGCTGAGGATGATACGGATCGTTCCATGGTTTGCGGTCATGCGCTGGAGGCTGCGCGTGAAGCCAGCGCTGCCGTTGAAGCGCTGCGCTGGTCGGATGCGGCAGGTGCCGAAGAGCGCTTTCGCTTCGGTCTGGCACTGCATGTCGGCAAGGTACTTTACGGCAATATCGGCGGCGGCAACCGGCTCGATTTCACCTGTATCGGCCCGGCGGTGAACCTCGCCGCACGTCTGGAGAAGATCGCGGGCAGGCTGCATCGTACAGTGGTCGCGTCGACCGCTTTTGCTGGTGCGACAGACGCCGACTGGGCCGATCTCGGTGAATTTCCCATCGCTGGCTTCGCCAAGGCCGAGCAGGTCTATGGATTGGGCGATGAAACCGCGGTCGCTGGCTGAGATCAGTCGCCGCGCAGATGGGATTGCTTGAGGGCCGCGGTCAGGATCATCAGGGTCACCCAAAGCCGCAGCATCGCGAAGCTGAAGATAAAGACGAAGAAGATCAGGTTTCGGATGAAGGTGTTCGTCGTTGGCGCCTGCCCGTAGATCGCAATCGCGTTGCGAACGAGACCCTGGACAAAACCGAGGCCGAAATAGGCGGCGGTCAGGACCAGAAGGCCCACGCCGAGCCACGCGCTTCGCCTGGCGAATTCACGGCAAGCCGCGAAGAAACGAACCCTGTTGTCATGGCGTTCGACGCCGACGATCATCAGCAAGATCAGCGTGGCGATGGAGGCATTCCAGATCTTTCCGGCCGCCGTCGGCTGATCGAACGCCATGCCATCGATGCCGCCCATGAAGTTCAGGTCCAGCGGCGAGATCCCGAGCGATACAGAGATCATGCTTGCTACAAGCATCAGCGCGCCGATACGCGCCAGAATGCGCAGCGATAGTCGGAATTCATCCTCGAACGTCATCGCTCCGAGATGGGTCTCGCCGTCGGCAAGCTCGATCGACCGCCGTGCGGTCACCAGAAACGCGAGAAGAACGGCAACCGTGGCGACGAAGATGGCCGGCAAGGCGATAACGCCACCGCTGAACGCGATCACGCGCATTCCCGCTGCCAGCACGAGCCAAGGCAGGCATTCGATGAAGCGCAAAGGCCCGAACGACAATTCCGGCCGGGATACATATTGCTTGCGGAGTGCAATCGACATCTGGCGAGCTTGCCACATGCCGCCCAACCTCGGATTGAGCCGATCGTTAAATTTTTATCGTCTTGGTGGCCAAAGCAGAAGCGCCACGTCCTATTCTTCCGGCTCGGTCGTGAACAGAAGCGGATAGCCCTTGGCGCGGCCGGCATCTGTCGCGCGGGTCGCCTTGGTCTCGGCGACGTCACGGGTGAACACGGCGACGACGCAGACGCCGCGTTGATGCGCCGTCATCATTACCTTGGCGGCTTGATCCTCGGACATGCGAAATTCCGCCTTCAGCACCCGCACGACGAACTCCCGCGGCGTGAAGTCATCATTGACGAGGATAACCTTGTACAATTTCGGCCGCTCGACCTTCGGCTTGGACTTAGTCTGCGGGGCGGTGACACTCTCGGGCATGCACACTCATCCGGACGATCGCGCTCTGTGGCGGCGACGCGACGATGATCACTCGGCCGGACAATCCTTGAGGCGTTGCACGGCATCCTGATCGCCGCGCTGCACGGCCATTGGTTTCAGTTTACAGGCTCCGGGGACGTCGCGAAACTGCGGGTTCTGCGATAGTTTGAGATCGACCAATGCGGCAAGTGCGTCAGGCTCGCCAAGTTCCGCAGCCTGAATTGCCTCATACAGAACGATGTTGAGCGAAGAGATCTGAACCTGTGGATGGCTGGCCAGCAACCGCAGGGCCTTCAGTCTGGATTCGTAATCCCAAACCCCAGCAGTGATCAGTAAGTCGATCCCCTTTGACACGTCGCGTGGCACCAGCTTTCCATCGAGATAAAGCTGGCCGAGCAGGCCACTCGCGCTCGCCTGATGGCGCTGGCTTTGCAAGATCGATAATGCGCGCTTCGGATCGGCCGGGCCGCCCTCGCTATCGAGCAGCATCTGCGCCAGCTCGGTATCGCCTCCCAGATGATCGCGCGCAGCCTCTTCAAATAGTTTGCGGGCGCGCACGGGATCGTTGGGACGCGTGGCTTCAGCCAGCGCCGCCTTGGCGCCAAACGAGCCGCCTTGGGCGAGACGTTCGAGTAAATCCCGGCCGAGGGTCTGCTCGTCCGGCTGCGGGGATCGCGCGAGAAGCCGGGCAAGCCTGATCTGCTGGTCCGCACGGGTGACGTTCTCCGGCAGCGGCAACCGAAGCGCGCGCTCGGTCCAGTATCGTTCGGCCGAGGGGTCCCGCTTTACGATGCCGCCACGGCCATAGAGTATGGCGAGCCTGTTTACCGCTGACGGGTTGTCCAGTTCGGCTGCCTTGATCAGCGCGTGCTGTGCCTCGTCGCGCGCAATCAGTTGCGGGCGATCAAGATGATAGTCCCATGAATTGTGCGACTCATAGATTGCGTAATTTGCCTCGCTATCGTTCCGGGCTGCGGCCTCGCGCAACAGTGCGACCGCCTCGGCGCGCCGTTCATGCGGCAGCGATTGAGCGAAGGCCACCTTGTTGCGGACATCGTCCGGAGCTGCAGCGAATGCTTCGCTGCAGGCGGCCTGGCGCATCCGGTAACGCAGCTTCTCTTGTTGCTCGGGGAGGTATTCGGTGGCGTTCCGCAAAAGACGGCGGCATTCGTTGGCTGCGTTGGCGCCGAACGGCTGAATAGGTTCATCGTGTTCGGCGGCCCCTGTCTTGCGCTGTTCGGCAGGTGCCGAAACGAACAAAGCGATCGCTGCGCCGATGCAAGCGAGCAGTAGGGCCCACACGATTGGGTGCCGCGCTGCGGGCTGGCGGCCACCGTTCATCGGCGCGTTCAAGGCGGCACTCATCTCGGCCCATTCCGGTCGGCAATGGTGGATGTGGTGTTGGCGACATCCTGCGCTAGCTTTGTCGCGCGAACGTGCAAACCGTTCAAATCCGGGGGCAGGCGCCCGTTAACTCTGCCGCAGCAGCAGAGCCGCCATGACCGGATTGTGAACATGCCTGCAGGTTCCTGCTTTGCGGCTCGTCATTTGCATGTCACCATTCGATTCTCAACGGGAGGGCCGCTATGCGCTGGTGTGTCTCGATTGGAGCGGTACTCGTCGCGGGAGCGATGGCCGGCGGCGACGTCGCGAGCATGGCTGCGACAGGCCCGAAAGCGCAGTTTGCCCAGAGCAAGCAGGACCCCGTAGTCGATGTCGAACTGGTGCTGGCGGTCGACGTTTCCTATTCGATGGATATGGATGAGTTGGCGATCCAGCGCGAAGGCTATGCCCAGGCCATCGTCTCCAAGGAATTTCTTACCGCGCTCAAGAGTGGCCCGACAGGCAAGATCGCGGTCACTTATTTCGAGTGGGCGGCATCGTCAGACCAGAAGCTGATCATTCCCTGGCGTGTCATCGATGGTCCTGAATCCGCCGACGCGGTGGCATCCGAAATCATGAAGACACCGATTCGCCGGGCGTCGCGGACGTCGATCTCGGGCGCCATCTACTACGCCATGCCGCTGTTCGATGAAAATGCGCTGCACGGTCTGCGCCGGGTCATCGATATTTCGGGCGATGGGCCGAACAACAATGGAGGACCGGTGACGGTCGCGCGCGATGAGGCAGTCGCGAAAGGTATCGTCATCAACGGCCTGCCGATCATGGCCAAGGAACTGTCCTACTCGACCATGGATATCGAAAACCTCGACCTCTATTACGAGGACTGCGTGATCGGCGGCGCGGGTTCCTTCGTGGTGCCGATCAAGGAGCGCGACAAGTTCAAGGAAGCGATCCGCACCAAACTGGTGTTGGAAGTCGCAGGATTGATGCCCGAGCCGCGCGCGATTCCTGTCGCCAACACGACGAAGGAGCCCCGCGTCAACTGCCTGATCGGCGAGAAGATCTGGCAGGATCGCTGGGGGCGTTAGTTCCCGTTAGCCATCGACCCGCGCAATCGCGTGGAAAAACGTGCCGGTGACATGGCCGCGCCGTCCGCCGCGCTCTGCCATGGGTTCGGCCTGCGCGTTGCGGAGATCGACCAGCGGGTCGTCGCTGCCCGGATCAATCAGTGACGCATAGTGAAATTCATGGCCGCGGATGAGCGATCCCTTTGGTCCGATCGGACTGTCGGATAGCAATCGCGCCTCGCGATAGCCGAGATGCAAGTGCCGCTTGTGGAAACTCGTCGTGTGGCTGAGCAGCCCCGTCATCGCATGCCGGTTGCCGTCGGCATCCTCCAGGCCTTCACCGAGCACCATATAGCCGCCGCACTCGCCATGGACCGAACGTGTCTGTGCGAAGCGCACCAGCCCGTCGCGGAATTTTTGCGCCGAGGCAAGCGTCGCCACGTGAAGTTCGGGATAACCGCCTGGCAGCCAGCAGCTATCGCAATCGTCCGGGGGAGCTTCATTGGCTAGCGGGGAGAAGCGCAGGATCTCCGCGCCTGCGTTGCGCCAGCCATCGATCAGGTGCGGATAGATGAAAGTGAATGCGGCATCGACGGCAAGCGCAATGCGCTGACCAGGCGGTGGCAATGCTGGCGTGGCATTGAGCGTGGGCTCCCGCTCGATGGGGGCGGCCAGCGCGATGATGGCATCGAGATCGAGGTGCTTCTCCGCCATGTCGGCGAGTACGTCCATCCGCGTGGCAAGGTCGCCGTGTTCGCCAGCCTGGATGAGGCCGAGATGACGCTCTGGCAGCGCCAGTGCGGCATCCCGCGGAATGGCGCCGACGACGGGGATGCCGAGCGGCGCGATGGCGTCCGTGATAAGGCGGCGGTGGCGATCGCTGCCGACGCGGTTCAGGATCACACCGGCGACGCGGACGTCGGGACGATGACTGGCAAAGCCGCGCACCATAGCGGCGGCGGATTGCGATTGCGCGGTCACGTCGAGCACCAGCAGCACCGGCAACTTGAACCGCGCGGCGATGCTGGCGCTGCTGCCGTCTCGGTCGGCGACGCTGGGCACACCGTCGAACAGGCCCATGACGCCTTCGACCACCAGCAGATCGGCGGCTTCGGTGGTGCCAGCCATCAGCGCCTGCAGCAGCGAGGGCGGCATGGTCCAGCTATCGAGATTGATGCAGGGAGCGCCGGTGGCGACCGCGTGAAAGGCAGGGTCGATATAATCGGGCCCGGCCTTGGCCGCGCGCAGCACCATACCGCGCCGCGCCAGCGCGGCGAGCAGGCCGAGCGTGACGGTCGTCTTGCCCGCACCGGATCGGGCTGCGGAGATCAGCAGGCCGGCGGTCATGATGGATGAACTTGCGACATCGCGGCGGATTACCGCGGCGACTGCGATGCCGCAAGGGCGAGGTCTAGGCCGACGCCTTTTCGCTCTTCGGCCAGTACTTGTCCCGCAAATGGCGCTTCACCAGTTTGCCGGTCGGCGTGCGTGGCAGTTCGGCCTCGAAGTCGATGCTCTTGGGGCATTTGATCGGGGACAGATGCTTGCGGCAGTACAAGATCAATTCGGCCTCCAGCGCCTTGCCGGCGCGGCTCATGTCGTGCGGCTGCACCACGGCCTTGACCTCTTCGCCCATCTCCTCGTTCGGCACGCCGAACACCGCAACATCGGCGATGTCCGGATGGGTGATGAGAATGTCCTCGGTCTCCTGCGGGTAGATGTTCACACCGCCGGAAATGATCATGTAGGACTTGCGGTCGGTGAGGTATAGGAAGCCTTCGTCATCGAGATAGCCGACATCGCCGAGGGTAGACCAGCCGCGCGCGTTATAGGCGCGCTTCGTCTTCTCGGGATCGTTGTGATAGCTGAACTGCGGCGTATCGGCGAAATACACCGTGCCGATTTCGCCGGTCGGCGCTTCCTGGTCTTCTTCATTGACGATCTTGACGCTGCCGACCACGGCCTTGCCGACAGTCCCGCGATGCGAGAGCCATTGCTGCGAATTCGACACGGTGACGCCGTTGCCTTCGGAACCGGCGTAATATTCGATCAGGATCGGTCCCCACCAGTCGATCATGCGCGCCTTGACGTCGACGGGGCAGGGGGCTGCGGCATGGATCGCGCCGTTCAATGAAGAGACGTCGTATTTCAAACGGACTTCATCAGGCAGCTTCAGCATGCGCACGAACATGGTCGGCACCAGCTGCGACTGGGTGATCTTGTGCTTTTCGACAAGCTTGAGGAATTCCTCGGCGTCGAAATGCTCCATGATCACCGACGTGCCGCCGAGCGTGATGGCCATCATGTTAAAACGTAACGGAGCCGCGTGATACAGCGGCGCCGGTGACAGATAGATCGAGTCCGATGTCATGCCGCACATGTTCGCGCAGAGCAGCTTCAGGAACGGATTCGGCACGTCGATCGGATTGTTCTCCGAGGCGCGCTTGATGCCCTTGGGGCGGCCCGTCGTGCCCGACGAATACAGCATGTCGTAGCCGGCAACCTCGTCGGCAATCGGCGTAGCGGGCTGAGCGGCGAGGGCACTATTCCAGTCGCGGAAACCGGTGCGCGAACCGTCGACGATATAGAACATCGGCTCCGCCGTGTTGGTGATCAGCGGTGCAACCACATCGGCGCATTTCTCGGAGGTGATGACAACCCGTGCGCCGCAGTCTTTCACGATATAGGCGATCTCGTCCTGCGTGAGGTAGCGGCTGATCGCCGTGTAATAGAGCCCGGCGCGCTGTGCGGCCCAGCAGATCTCCATGAAGTCGAGCCGGTTCTCCATCAGTAGCGCAACATGATCGCCGGCCTTGAGTCCCAGCGAGCGAAACAACTGCGCGCCGCGGTTGGAGCGTTCGTCGAGTTCGCGATAGGTGAGCGCCTGACCGGAGCCGGCCATGCGGTAGGCAATCTTGTCGGGATTGGTCTTCGCGTGAATCGACGGATGCGTCATGGAGAATTCCTTGGTGTTTCCTCGAAGACCGGCGGATTTTTCCGCTCGTGGTGTGGTTTAGTTTTCTTAAGTCCCCTCTCCCCTTGTGGGAGAGGGTGCCTGAGCGAAGCGAAAGCGGGAGAGGGGTATGGCTAGACGCGGGCCCTCTCCCGTCTCGAACCCGCTTCGCGTGTTCGATCCACCCTCTCCCACGTCGCGCTGCTACGCAGCGTTAGGGGAGAAGGGAAGAAAATTACAACCTCTCCACGATCGTCACATTGGCCATGCCGCCGCCTTCGCACATGGTCTGCAGCCCGTAGCGCTTGCCCGTCTGCTGAAGTGCATGGACCAGCGTGGTCATCAGCTTGGTGCCGGAGCCGCCGAGCGGATGGCCGAGCGCGATGGCGCCGCCATTGACGTTGAGGCGCTTCGGATCGGCGCCGGTGGCTTTCAGCCAAGCGGTCGGGATCGAGGCGAAGGCTTCGTTGACTTCGAACAGGTCGATGTCGTCGATCTTCATCCCGGCCTTTTCGAGCGCGCGCTTGGTGGCGGGCAGGGGCGCTTCCAGCATGATCACGGGATCGCCGCCCATCATGGTCATGTGGTGGATGCGCGCCAGCGGCTTGATGCCGAGTTGCTTGAGGCCCTTCTCGTTGACAACCATCACGCCCGACGCACCATCGCAGATCTGGCTGGCGGATGCTGCGGTGAGCTTGCCGTTCTCGGCGATCAGCTTGACACCCCTGATGCCGTCGAGTGTGGCGTCGAAGCGGATGCCCTCGTCGATATGATGGGTGTCCGTGGTGCCATCGGCGCGGGTGATCTGCAGCGGGATGATTTCGTCCTTGAACCGGCCGGCCTCGGTCGCGGCAATAGCGCGCTGATGGCTCTGGAAAGCGTATGTGTCGAGGTCATCCTTCGACAGTCCGTATTTCTCGGCGACCATCTCGGCGCCGGTGAACTGGCTGAACTGGATGTTGGGATAGCGCGCTTCCATGCCGGGGCTCTTGTAGTGGCCCATGCCGGCCTTGGACGCGAGAATGCTTGGCGAGCCCATTGGCACGCGGGTCATGCTCTCGACGCCGGCGGCGATCACGATATCCATAGAGCCAGCCATCACGGCCTGGGCGGCGAAATGCAGCGCCTGCTGCGATGAACCGCACTGGCGGTCGATGGAGGTGCCCGGCACGCTTTCCGGAAGCTTCGAGGCCAGCACCGCGTTGCGCGCGACGTTGACGGCCTGCTCGCCGCCCTGGCCGACGCAGCCCATGATGACGTCTTCAACCGACGCGGGATCGGCGCCGGTGCGTTCAACCAGGGTGTTCAAGACTGAGGCTGCGAGATCGGCGGGATGCCAGCCGGCGAGTCGTCCGCCCTTGCGGCCACCTGCGGTCCGTGCGGCGGCGACGATATAGGCCTCGGCCATGCGTGATCTCCCCTTTTTGCCTTGTTTGGCGGCGTTTTTCGCGGCGTTGAATGCGCGGGATTTAAGTGTCCGCGGAGAGTTTAGTCAATCGGTCAATTAACTCTTGAGTGCGGCCGATTGTTCGTATTATCTGCGCTCCGAATGGCACCGACTTTGAACCCCAGCACCTCTGTGAAAACCGCCGCTGCCCGTAATCCGACGGCCGACAAGCTGTTGCTCGCGGCGAGCGAGCTGATGATTGCCAGCAACTCCATCGAGGTGTCGCTGAGCGAGATTGCGCAGCAGTCCGGGGTCAATGCGGCGCTGGTGAAATATCATTTCGGCAATAAGGACGGCCTGCTGCTGGCGCTGCTCGCGCGCGATGCCGCCACCGAGATGACCAATCTGGAATATCTGCTGGCGCAGCCGATCTCGGCCACCGCAAAACTGCGGCTGCACATCGCCGGCATCATCAAGGCCTATTACCAGTTTCCCTATATGAACCGCCTGATCCACTACTTGCTGCATGAGAGCAGCAACGAGGCAGCCGACGAAGTATCGAAGTTCTTCGTAGGGCCGCTGCTCGGCTTCCATCGCCGCCTGCTGGCCGAGGGACTCGAATCCGGCGAATTCCGCGCGGTCGATCCGGTGCTGTTCTACACCAGCCTGATCGGTGCCTGCGACAACCTGTTCTTCAGCCGTCATGCCATGTCGCGCGCCATTGGCGTCGGCCCGGTGACCGATGAAGTCTGCCGCGACTACGTCGCCCATATGGAAGCGATGCTGCTCGGCGGAATCCTCACAAACAAGAAGGCCGCCAAGGCCTGACATCACGAGCTCAGAAGAAACGGCCCAAGGAAAACTGCCAAGAAAATTCAAAAACGTCGGGAAACGCCCAAGGAACTAAATTCAAAAACCAAAAATAAGAAACGCCCAAGGACCAGTTCCAAGAACAACAACCAAGAAAACGCCCAAGGACCACTTCTTCTTCTTTTTCTTTTTCGTCGCGACCCAAAATTCAAGAAACGATCAGAAACGCCCAAGGAAAGGCATTATCGATGCAGTTGAAAGACGTAGCCGTATTCATCACCGGCGGTGGCTCGGGTCTCGGCGCCGCGACTGCGCGCGCGATGGCTGCCAAGGGCGCCAAGGTCGCCGTGTTCGACCGCGCGCAGGACAATGCCGAGAAGGTCGCTGCCGAAGTGACGGGCGTTGCTACCGTCGGCGATGTCACCAGCGAGAGTGACGTGAAGGCGGCGCTCGCCAAGGCAGCGGCTGCGCATGGTACCGCGCGCGTGCTGATGAACTGCGCCGGTATCGGCGGTTCGCAGCGCATCGTCGGCAAGCAGGGCGTTTATCCGCTCGAGAAGTTCACCAATGTCATCATGGTGAACTTGATCGGCACCTTCAACTGCCTGCGTCTGTTCGCCGAGCAGCTTGCCACCGCCGAACCGATCGGCGAGGAACGCGGCGTCATCATCAACACCGCCAGCGTCGCCGCCTATGAAGGCCAGATCGGTCAGATCGCCTACTCCGCCTCGAAGGGGGGCGTTGTCGGCCTCACGCTGCCGGCTGCCCGCGATCTCGCCTCCAGCAAGATCCGCGTCAATACCATCGCGCCGGGCCTGTTCCTGACGCCGCTGCTGATGGGCCTCAACGAGGAAGCCCGCGCTAGCCTGGGCGCGCAGGTGCCGCATCCGGCTCGCCTCGGCGACGCCTCGGAATACGGCAACCTCGCGGTCCACATCGTCGAGAACCCGATGTTGAACGGCGAAACCATTCGCCTCGACGGCGCCATCCGTATGGCTCCGCGGTAGTACTTGTCTTCTTCCCCTCTCCCCCAGCGCGGCGTAGCCGCGCGCCGCGGGAGAGGGTGCCTGAGCAAGCGAAGGCGGGAGAGGGCTCGTTGTGGCACCCCTCTCCCAAGTGAGTTTGTTTCTAACTCCTGCGCTGCCCTCTCCCGCAAGGGGAGAGGGCGCGGCAATGAGCGTCGGCAAGGCGCCAACGAGTGAAACGGGAGAGCGCGTGTGTCTAATCCACTGCTGATCGAACACGACGATGGCGTGGACCGGGTGACGCTTAATCGTCCGGACAGTCTCAACGCGCTCCATCCCGTGCTGATCGACGCACTGAACGACTACTTCCAAAGCCTGCAGCGCAATCGCAAGACGCGCGTGGTCGTCCTCAAGGGCGCCGGCGCCAATTTCTGCGCCGGGCTCGATCTCAAACGCGCAATGGCCGCGCGCTCCGGGCAGAATGCGCCGCGCACCGTCACCGAGTCGCTCGATTCTCAGCGCCGTATCGCGGATATCGTGATGCTGATGCGCCGCTGCCCGCAGCCGATCGTGGCCCTAGTGCAGGGTGCAGCCGCTGGCGGCGGTTTCGCGCTGGCGCTCGCCGCAGATATCCGCATCGCCGCCAAGTCGGCGCGCATGAACTGCGCCTTCATCAAGCTCGGTCTCGGCGGCTGCGATATCGGCTCCAGTTATTTCCTGCCGCGTCTCGTCGGTGTCTCCGTCGCCTCTGAACTGATCCTCACCGGCCGCTTCATCCATGCCGATCGCGCGCTGGCTGTTGGGTTGGTGTCGGAAGTTGTCGACGACGGTCAACTCGAAGCCGCCGCTGCGCCCTATGTCGATGCGATGATGACCGCGTCGCCGGTAGGGCTGCGGCTGTCGAAGGAATGCATCAACATGTCCGTCGATGCCGGCTCGATCGAGGCCGTCATCGCCATGGAAGATCGCAATCAGGTGCTGTGCAGCCGCTCGGAAGATTTCGAGGAAGGCATTCGCGCATTCATCGAGAAACGAAAGCCGGTTTACGTCACACGTTGAAGCGTGATCTCACGCACCGAATACAAGGTCCGACAAACGAGACCATGGTTCGACAAGAACGGTTTTGGGAGAAACCACATGAACGCCCAGGCTGCCGCGGTGCTGACAAAGCCCGCCTTCCGCAAGATCCACTGGATGGAGCGCGACATCGATGTCGAGCGCCGGCCGGACGGCGTCATCGTCATGAAGTCGCTGATACCGTTGATGCCCTATGAGACGCATCTGCCGGCGTCTCTGGCGAAGTGGGCCAAGGAGCGTCCCGATCACACCTGGCTGGCCCAGCGCGCCGGCGATGACCGGCAATGGCGTCGGCTCAGCTATGGCGAGGCGAAGCGGACCGCCGATGCGCTGACCCAGGCGCTACTCGACATGAAGCTCGCGGCCGATGGACCGGTTGCGATCCTTTCGGGCAATTCCATCGAGTATGCACTAATGACCATGGCGGCGATGCAGGCGCGGCATCCGGCAGCGCCGGTGTCGCCGGCCTATTCGCTGATGAGCCAGGATCACGCCAAGCTCAAATATCTGTTCGACCTGATCAAGCCTGTCGCGGTCATGGTGCAGGACGGGCCGACCTTCCAGAAGGCGTTGGATGCGCTCGATCTCACCGACATCAAGATCATCCATGTGGCGCGCCCGCCGGCGGGGATCGCCAGCACCGCCTATGCCGACATGGTCGCGACCATGGTTACGCCCACGGTCGACGCATCGCTCGCCCAGATCATGCCCGATACGGTCGGCAAGCTGCTGTTCACCTCGGGCTCCACCGGCATGCCCAAGGCGGTCATCAACACGCAGCGGATGATGACGGCGAATGCCGCGATGATGATGCAGACGCGCCCGCGCGATCCGAACGCGCAGCCGCCGGTCTATCTCGACTGGATGCCGTGGAATCACACCATGGGCGGCAACGCTTTGTTCAACCCGCTGCTGATCGATGGCGGCACGCTCTATATCGACGATGGCCGTCCAATGCCGGGCATGATCGACGAGACATTGCGCAATCTGCGCGAAATCTCGCCGACCTATTACGCCAATGTTCCCGCCGGCTATGCTGCCATCGCCAGCGCGATGGAGAAAGACGATGCGCTGGCGCGCTCGTTCTTCAAGAACCTGAATTTGATGGCCTATGGCGGCGCGCGTCTCCCTGACGATCTCTATGATCGTATGCAGGCGCTGGCCGTGCGCGCCACCGGCGAGCGCATCGTGTTCTATACCGGTTGGGGCTGCACCGAGACCTCGCCGACCTCCACCGGCACTTATTGGGACACCGAGCGCGTCGGCCTGATCGGCCTGCCGTTCCCCGGCGTCGAACTCAAGATGGTGCCGGTGGATTCGAAATACGAATTGCGCTTACGCGGCGTCAACGTGATGCCGGGCTACTATCGCCAGCCGGACCTCACCAAAGCGGCCTTCGACGAGGAAGGCTTCTACAAGATCGGCGACGCGGGCATTTTCGTCGACGACAATGACCCCGTGCAGGGCCTGATCTTCTCCGGCCGCGTGGTGGAGGACTTCAAGCTGACGACCGGCACCTTCGTGCATGTCGGCTCACTGCGCACCGATGTGATCGCTGCGGCGACGCCGGTGGTGCAGGACGCGCTGATCACGGGACAGGATCGCCCCTATATCGGCGTGCTCGCCTGGCCCAACCTGCCGGCCTGCCGCATCATGATCGGCGAGCCCGAGGCGACATTTGCCGATGTGGTGAAACATCCTGCGGTTCTTGCCTGTCTGAAGAAGGGGCTGCAGGCACATAATGCGTCGTGCGAAGGCGCCAGCAGCAGGCGCATTGCGCGCGCGATGTTCATGGTCGAGCCGGCGTCCATCGACGGCAACGAACTCACTGACAAGGGCTACATCAACCAGCGCGCCGGCCTCGAACGCCGCGCGGCACTGGTCGCCCAGCTTTACGCCGAGCACCCCGGCGAAGACGTCATCATCCTCAACTAGACTTTCATCGATCAGAACAGAGTACACCGCCATGAACTTCGATTTCTCCGACGACCAGAAGCAGCTCCGCGATGAGGCCCGGCGTTTTCTCACCGAGAAGTGCCCGCCGAAGGCTGTGCGCGCCGTGATCGACGGCAAGGCGCCCTATGATCGCGAGCTCTGGAAGGGCTTGGCTGACATGGGCTTCCTCGGCGTCGCCATCCCGGAAGCCTTTGGCGGCTCGGGTGCCGGTCATCTCGAACTCTGCGTGATCGCCGAGGAAATGGGCCGCGCGCTGGCGCCGGTGCCGTTCTCGTCCACCGTGTATCTTGCCGCCGAAGCGCTGCTTCTGGCCGGCTCCGATGCGCAGAAGCAGAAGTGGCTGCCGGCGATTGCGCAGGGCAATGCCATCGGTACGCTGGCCCTGTTCGAAGGCTCTGGTAATCCGTCGCCAAAAGCGATCAAGCTCACCGCGGCCAACGGCGTACTGAACGGCACCAAGAGGCCGGTGGCCGATGGTGCCATCGCCGATTTCGCCATCGTCGCCGCACGTACCGGTTCGACCGGCCGCGACAGCGACATTGCACTGTATCTCGTGGATCTCACCAGCGAAGGTGTCGAGGCCAAGGCGCTGACCTCCATAGATCCGTCGCGCAACCAGGCCGAGATTACCTTCAAGAACGTCAAGGCCGAACTGCTCGGCGTTGCCAATGAAGGCTGGAGCATTCTCTCGCAGGTGCTCGATCGTGCCGCCGTGCTGATCGGCTTCGAACAGGTCGGCGGTTCCGACCGTGCGCTGGAAATGGGCCGCGACTACGCGCTGGATCGTATCGCCTTCGGTCGCCAGATCGGTTCGTTCCAAGCGGTCAAGCACATGCTCGCCGACATGTATGTCTCGGCGACGCTGGCGCGTTCGAATTGCTATTACGGAGCATGGGCGCTTTCGACCAACGCTTCCGAACTGCCGGAAGCCGCCGCTGCAGCACGCATCAGCGCGACGCAGGCATTCCAGCACTGCTCCAAGAACAACATCCAGGTTCATGGCGGCATGGGCTTCACCTGGGAGTTCGACTGCCACCTCTACTACCGCCGCTCCAACGCGGTGGCGGTTGGGCTCGGCTCGCTGTCCTATTGGGAAGACCAGTTGATCGAGCGCATGCGCCAGAAGAACGCGGCGTAAGGACCAATCGCGATGAATTTTGATGACACCCCGCAGGAGGCCGCGTTTCGCGCCGAGGCGAAAGCCTGGATCGCGGCCCATGCGCCCAAGCAATATGAAGACGAACTGAAGAAGGCTGCGCTTGGCCGCATTCAGCTCAAGAGTGCGAATATTCTGGAAGTCGCGAAAGCCTGGCAGAAGAAGAAGGCCGATGCCGGCTGGGCCGTACCGCACTGGCCGAAGGACTATGGCGGTCGCGGCGCATCGCCCATCGAGCGGGTGATCTGGCAGCAGGAAGAGGGCGTGTTCGGCAAGCTCGGCGCGCTCTTCATTATCGGTCACGGCATGTGCGGCCCGACCATGATGGCCTACGCCGCCGAGGAGCATAAGCGGCAGTATCTGCCGCCGCTGGCGTCCGGCGAGAAGATCTGGTGCCAGTTGTTCTCTGAACCCGCCGGCGGATCCGACGTCGCGGGTCTCCGCACCCGCGCGGAAAAGGACGGTGACGACTGGGTCATCAACGGCCAGAAGATCTGGACCTCCGGCGCGCACTACTCGGATTACGGCATCCTGATCACCCGTACCGATCCCACCGTGCCGAAGCACAAGGGCCTCACCATGTTCTTCCTGGACATGAAGAGCCCGGGCGTGGAGGTGAAGCCGATCAAGCAGGCCAACGGTCAGGCCGAGTTCAACGAGGTGTATTTCACCGACGTACGGATACCCGATGCGCAGCGCCTCGGCGCTGTGGGTGACGGCTGGAACGTCTCGCTCACCACGCTGATGAACGAGCGTATGGCGATCGGCGCCAATGTCGCCACCGGCTTCCCGGAATTGTTCGAGTTCTGCAGCAGCCTGATGCTGGATGACGGTCCGGCCATCGACGACCCCGCCGTGCGCTCCAAGCTTGCCAACTGGGCGGTGCGTGCCTCGGGCCTGCGTTATACGGCATTCCGTTCGATCTCGGCGCTGTCGCGCGGTGAACGTCCGGGTCCGGAAAACTCCATCGGTAAGCTCGTTGCCGGCGCCATGCTGCAGGATGTCGCGACCTATGCGCTCGATCTGCAGGGCGCGGCCGGCGTGCTGAACGGGCCGGAGGACGCGGAGGTCGCCGGCAAGTTCCAGGCGATGCTGCTGCGCTCGCCCGCCACGCGCGTCGAAGGCGGCACCGACGAGATCCTGCGCAACATCATCGCGGAACGCGTGCTGGGTCTCCCCGGCGACATTCGCGTCGACAAGGACGTACCATTCAACAAGATCCCGACCAAGGGACGATAAGTCAGCCTGTAGGATGGGTAGAGCGCAGCGAAACCCATCAATGTCCGCGTAAGCCCATCGATGGGTTTCGCAAGGGCTCTACCCATCCTACGCTTTCTTTTCTCATTAAGGACTACTGCCATGAACTTCGATGACACGCCGCAGGAAGCCGAATTCCGCGCTATCGCGCGCAAGTGGATCGATGCCAACGCGCCGAAAGAACTGGAAGCCGAGTTGACCAAACCGTCGGCCAAGCGCGCCTCTGAGAAGCGCGACGCGATGCTCGATGTCGCCAAGGCCTGGCAGAAGAAGAAGGCAGATGCCGGCTGGGCCTGTCTGCACTGGCCGAAGGAATATGGCGGTCGCGGCTCGACGCCGATCGAGCGCGTGATCTGGCAGCAGGAAGAGGGCGTCTATGACAAGCTCGCGCGGCCCTTCGCCATTGGGCAGGGCATGTGCGGCCCCACCGTGATGGCCTATGCCTCCGAAGACCAGAAGCGCAAATATCTGCCGCCGCTGGCCTCCGGCGAGAAGGTCTGGTGTCAGCTGTTCTCTGAACCCGCCGGTGGTTCCGACGTCGCTGGCCTTCGTACCCGCGCGGAGAAGGATGGTGACGACTGGATCGTCAACGGCCAGAAGATCTGGACCTCCGGCGCGCATTACTCTGATTATGGCATCCTGATCACTCGCACCGACCCGAATGTGCCCAAGCACAAGGGTCTCACCATGTTCTTCCTGGACATGAAGAGCGAAGGTGTCGAGGTGAAGCCGATCAAGCAGGCCAATGGCATGCAGGAATTCAACGAGGTGTTCTTCACCGATGTGCGGATTCCGGATGCGCAGCGGCTCGGCGCCGTCGGTGACGGCTGGAACGTGTCGCTGACCACGCTGATGAACGAGCGCATGTCGATCGGCTCCCGCGTCGCCACGGGTTTCCCGGAATTGTTCGAGTTCTGCAGCAACCTGATGCTGGAAGACGGCCTCGCCATTGACGATCCCAATGTGCGCTCGAAACTCGCGAGCTGGGCGGTGAAGAATTCCGGTCTGAAATACACCAGCTATCGCTCGATCTCGGCGCTGTCGAAGGGCGAGCGACCGGGTCCGGAAAATTCCATCGGCAAGCTGGTCTCCGGCATGATGATGCAGGACATCGCGATGTTCGCCGCCGATCTGCAGGGCGCTTCCGGCGCGCTGGTCGGCGCCGATGCGGAAGCAGCCGGCGAATTTCAGGCGACGATCTTGGGCTCGCCATCGATGCGTATCGCCGGCGGCACCGACGAGATCCTGCGCAATATCATCGCCGAGCGCGTGCTCGGTCTGCCGGGCGACATCCGCGTCGACAAGGACGTGCCGTTCAACAAGGTCCCGACCAAGGGACGGTGATATCTCTGCCCTCATCCTGAGGAGCGTGCCACTTGGCACGCGTCTCGAAGGATGGCAACAAACTCAAGAGCCAAGCCAGCTCATGGTTCGAGACGGCGCCAATTGGCGCCTCCTCACCATGAGGGACCGAGCCAGGATGTTTCCATGACTGACGCCATCTCCACTCTCGAAACCCTTCTCGCCGGCCGCTACTCCTGCCGCGCCTACAAGACCGAGCAGGTGCCGCGCGAGATCATCGAGCGCATTCTCGCTGCCGCGCAGAAGACCGCGTCATGGTGCAACAGCCAGCCATGGCAGGTGACGATCACGTCGGGTGAAGCCACCAAGAAGTTTCGCGATGTGCTCTATCCCGTCGCGGCCGCGGGTACGCCGAATTCGGGCGACTTCCCGTTTCCGCGCGAATATCGCGGGGTCTATCTGGACCGCCGTCGCGAAAGCGGCTTCCAGCTCTACAATACGCTGGGCATCGCGCGCGGCGACAAGACGGCCTATGCCGAGCAGGCGCTGCAGAACTTCAATTTCTTCGGCGCGCCGCATGTGGCGATCATCACGTCGGACGAGGCGCTCGGCGTCTATGGCGCCGTGGACTGCGGCGGTTACGTGAACAACTTCATGCTCGCCGCCCAGGCATTGGGCCTCGCGACGGTGCCGCAGGCGGCGCTGGCATTTCATTCCGCCGTGGTGCGCCGGCATTTCGGCATGAGCGACGACCGCCGCGTCGTTTGCGGCATCTCGTTCGGCTATCCGGATCGCGAGCACAAGGTCAACAGCTACCGAACGAACCGTGCGCAGTTGGACGACGTGGCGATGTTTGTGGAGTGATCTTTCTTTCCCTTCTCCCCCAGCGCGGCGAAGCTGCGCGCCGTGGGAGAGGGTGGATCGAACACGCGAAGCGGGTTCGAGACGGGAGAGGGGCAGCGGAGATTGCGGCTCCCCCTCTCCCGCCTTCGCTTCGCTCAGGCACCCTCTCCCGCAAGGGGAGAGGGGAAGAAAAGTGCCACAGGCTTAGCGTTTAAAACCGCGGTGCCCGTTTCTCCGCGAACGCCTTCGTGCCTTCCTTGATCTCATCGCCCTGCATGCTGTCCCGCGCGCGCTGATCGGCGGCAGCCTCGTCCAGTTCACCGCGGGCGAATTCGTTGATCGCCTGCTTCATGCCGCGCATGGCGATCGGGGCGTTGCAGGCCAGAATCATGGCGAGCTTGTCGACTTCCTCGTCCAGCGCCTCGGTCGGCACCATGGCGGTGAGGTAGCCGATCCACAGCAGTTCGCTGGCTTCCAGCTTCTGCGCGGTGAGAAACAATCGCTTGGCGTTGTCGACCCCGAGCCGGCTCACATAGCGTTTGATACCGCCCTTGTAATAATGCAGCCCGAGCCGGGCGGCCGGCATGAACATCTCGCAGGTGTCGACGCCGATTCGGAAGTCGCAGGCCAGTGCCAGGTCGGTGGAGCCGCCATAGACGCCGCCATTGAGCCGGCAGATCGTCGGGAGCGCCAGGTCCTCCAGCCGGTTGGCCACGGCCTCAAAGGCCGATCCGGACGAACCTTCGGCCACGGGCTTGGGCGCGCTGGCAGCCCGTTCGGAGATCGCATTGAGATCGAAGCCGGCGCTGAAAGCGCGGCCGGTGCCGGTGAGCACCAGCACCCGGACGGCGCGATCGGCCTCTACGCGATCGAACAGCTGTACCAAGGTGTCCAGGTCGAGCTGGGACAGCCGGTTCAGCTTCTGGGGGCGGTTCAGGCGGATGGTGGCGCGGGGGCCGTCGATGGTCAGAATGGGGGGCGAGGACTGGTCAGATGCGGTTTCCGTCGTTTCCGACATGTTGTTCTCCTTTGGGATGCGAGCGACGGTGCCCGCACCGGCGGATCGCGTCAATCTGCGCACGACTCCGTGATTTTTGCGGGTCGCAACACGGGCTATTTTAACCAGATGGGCTATATTGCGGCTGCAAAGGCCCGGTCATTCGCGCTTCATAGTCGCGGAGGACGGTGCGGCCGTTCCTGGAAACCCGGTTTGCTCCCATGGATATGTCCTATCTCCATCACTTTGGCAGCGCCGCCGCCACGATCTTCGTGGTCGCGACCGCCACGATGCGGACGATGATTCCGCTGCGGGTGTTTGGCATCATGGCCAATGTCCTGCTAATCGCGATCTCGATCCCGACCCACAACTATCCGACCATGGCATTGCATGCGGTACTGCTGCCACTCAACATCTACCGCCTGCGCCAGATGCTGCAATTGGTCCAGGATGTGAAAAAGTCGGTGAACTCGGACCTGTCGATGGAATGGCTGAAGCCGTTCATGACCAAGCGTCCCTGTAAGGCCGGTGAGGTGTTGTTTTACAAGGACGAGAAGGCCGAAGACATGTTCTACATCGTCAGTGGTCGTTATCGTCTCGTCGAATCCGGGATCGAATTGCCGGTCGGCGCCATTGTCGGTGAACTCGGCATGCTGTCGCCCTTGAACGAACGCACCCAGACGCTGGAATGTATCGAGCCCGGCATGGTGCTCAGCGTCAGCTACAGCCAGGTCGAAGAGCTCTACGTGCAGAATCCGGAATTCGGTTTCTTCTTCCTGCGTCTCGCCAGCGCGCGATTGTTCGAGAATATCGACAAGCTGGAAGCGCGTCTGATGAAGCAGGACGCGCCCGCATTGCCCATGGCGCCGCAGCACGCATAAGCATCAGGACGTCCCGTGGCAGGTTTCATCAACGTCATCCGCTCCACGCTCGCCGAGCTGGCGAACAGGAGCGAACCTGCAGCGCCGGTTTTGCCGGTGGGGCTGCCGGCTGCGGTGCGTCCTGTGGCGGAAGATGGCGTGGCCCTGTTGATCAACTATCAGAGCGCAGTCTACGCGCAGCTCTACAGCGACCGGCTGCGTCGCTTTGTCGGACGGCGCAACGTCAGCGACGAACTGTTTAGCGAGATTGCGCGGCTGCTCACGATGCGCATGAGCTATCACGATCCGATCCGCATCGCGCAGCTCAAGCTGCAGGAGCCCGTGATGCCCGGCCGGCCGGCCGTCGTCGACAGGCGGCGTTTTCGCCTCGACGAGTTGGTGTCGGCATTGCCAGAGATCGTTGGCGATCCCCTGATGTGGGCGCTCGAGCGCATCTATTGTGCGCATCGCACGGTGCCGATCCGTTTCAGCAAGGCGAGCATCTGGGGCATCAAGCGCCTTGAGTTCGAATCCTGGCTGCGACGTTGGCGCCTGTTGTCGACGCGTTATGAAACCGAGCGCGTCTGGGTCGAACGCTGGCTGCACATGATTGATCGCGCACTGACCAAGCAGCCGGACGCGGCAATGGCCATCGTGCAGACGGCAACCATGATCGAAGGTTACGGCACGGGCTATCGGCAGGGCATGGCCGCCTGGCATCAGATCATCGATGGGCTGGCCAAGCCGGCTTTCGATGGGACGCTGGTTATCACCGATCTGGCGGACGCGATCACGCGTGCCCGTGCGGTGCCGCGCGACCCGAAGGGTGACCAATTACGCAAGGCGATCGGCGAACTCCGGGCGCATGCCGTCCTGAACTAGCGAGAAAGTGGAGCGTGCGCAGTGTTTTCCCGTCCAGGCCGGCTCTGCAGGAAGCGGTGGGTTTTCGGTTCCGCGGCGTGCATTCCCGGTTTCGGAGTGTCATAAATAGGGCGAGTGATCGGGCCGGCTAAGCGGGCCAGCCTGTCGTGACCGGTGAGAGGGACGTCAGCTTGTTGTTTCCTGCAATGTCGTCGTCGATTGCTCTGGGCGGGCTCGTCGGGTGGATGCTCGTCCTCACCGTCAAGCACGTGATCGCTGATTTCCTGCTGCAAAACGCCTGGATGGCGATAGGCAAGGATCAACGGACCGGATGGGCGCTGCCGCTGCTGGCGCATTGCGCGATCCATGGCGTGCTGACAACGCTGTTCATTGCCGTTGTACAACCCAAGCTCTGGTTCCTGGGACTGGTCGACTTCGCGATCCACATCACCATCGATCGGCTCAAGGGCATCTGCGTATCGCATTTCGGTGTGACGCAGGGCCATCGCTGGTTCTGGTGGCTGATCGGCATCGATCAGGCGCTGCATCACCTGACCGACTTCTTCCTGGCCATCTTCATCGTCGCCAACAGCTGATGCGCGTTTGAACGCATCGAGTTCCAATGTGGCGGTAGCAGGGCACGGCTGCCACATTTCAAACTGTTACTCAAGAGTCGCACGCGGCCATTAAGGCTGTTGGTTAACCCTGCGTTAGGAAATTCAACCGCATCCTCATTAACGAGGAGAAACCCCATGCGGTCCAGCCGTCAAGCTTTTGAGAACGATTTTTGCCCCGTCGAGGAAGATCTGCTCGGTGCAATGTATCGTGCAAATGAAAATGGCCTGCCCCATCTCGTGGCCAGCGTTTCATCCGATGTCCGCGCGATGCTGGCTCTGTTCTGCTATCGCCGCAGTCATCTCCACGCTTTGGCAATCTCGATCGCATCGAGCTGCAGCGAGCGTGAGCTGATCGAATTCGGTGGCCGCGTTGGTTCCACGCTCTACGCGCTGTCACACGACACCGCCGTGGCGCGTCCTTCGGTGTCGGCCTATCACAACCGCAAGGCCATCACGCTGTCGACCAAGCCGCTCTCGACGCTGGCGCCGATGGATGATGATCTCGACGACGAGGAACTCGCTCACGCCGTCACGGCGTAGCTGACATCAACTACTCTGCGGCTGCCAGAATTGGCAGCCCGTGCCGGCGCCGCGCCATGGCGCATTCGGGATCGCCAGGCATGCAGGTCCGGCACACGTCAGGCCTCACAGCATAAATCCCGCAGGCTGTGGCCTCTCCAACCTTTCCGGTCAATGCGCTGCAGCGGTCTCCGTCGCAGCGCATTCCCGATTCACGATCATTGACATATTTGGCCGGGATCAGATCGAGATCGGCATCGTCCTCGATGGTGAAGCGCGGCCAGTTGCTCGAATACGAACAACACGCACCGCAGGCCTGGCACGGGCTGGCGTCGCTGATCGTGGTGGTATCGCTTGTCATGTCGCGGTTTATCCCGATCGGACCTGTTTTGCCAGCCGCGATGCAGGCTCGGCTGTTTCAGGTATCCTGCGGCCGCTCCCAGCTCAGCGTCTTGCGCCATTTGCTGCGCAATGCTTCACGCCGCTCCGGATACTTCTCATCGAGAAAATGGGCCTCGATTGCGCGATCGGTTCGAAAACTGCGGAAATCCTGGCGGAGCTCGCACCACGCCGCCAGCAGCCGCACCGCTTCCA
Source organism: Tardiphaga sp. P4_G1 (assembly GCF_056401215.1). NCBI lineage: Bacteria > Pseudomonadati > Pseudomonadota > Alphaproteobacteria > Hyphomicrobiales > Nitrobacteraceae > Tardiphaga > Tardiphaga sp. P4_G1. The sequence continues at coordinate 192,518 of NZ_JBFUJU010000012.1, read as the reverse complement.
GATAACCCACCGCGATCGGCCAGACGATGCGCTCGCTATCGCGACCGGCTTCGTCCCGGTAAAGCAGCCGGACCTTCTTGCCCGCATGAATATGCGCGCGCATCTGCACCATATCCATGCTGTCGGCGGTGCCGCGGAAATGCGGCCGCGCGCGGCTCGCGGGTTCCAGCACGAAGGGGCGCAAGCGCTCGGGCACGGTGTCCGCGATCTTCGCAATGAGATCCTGTGCGGCCTTGGCCAATGCCGGATCGGCGTGCCCCATCACCCATTGCGCGCCGAGCACGGCGGCTTCGATCTCGTCGGGTGTCAGCATCAGCGGCGGCATGTCGAAGCCGCGTTCGAGGATATAGCCCATGCCGGCTTCGCCGCGGATCGGGACGCGTTGCGCCATCAGTGTCGCGATGTCGCGATAGATCGTGCGCTTGGACGTTTCCAGTTCGGCGGCAATGGCGTCCGCCGTCAGCGGCTTCCGCGTGCGCCGGAGTACCTGAATGATCTGAAACAGGCGGTCTGCGCGTCTCATCGTCGTCTCTCTGTCCGTGTTGGTCCGCTGTCGATGCTGACAGCATGTTGGCAGCAGGGGGCAGTCATACAGGACCCAGGTTCAAACGAACGAAGGATTCTGCAATGACCGCTTTCGATAGCCTTGAGGCATTTTCGCATGATGACCGGCTCTGGCGCATCCGGGCATGGCTGCTGGAACGCGCCATTCTCGTCCTGTCGGGCGACCTCCGCTGGGCCCTGATCGGGCTCGGCTGGCGCATGGTTTCCACCGCGGCGGTCCAGACGCGTGTCTGGGTCGCCGGCGCGACCCGGCGTGACGGCTGCTGACACCACGGTGGCAGCAGCGACTGCCTAGTCTCTTGTCCTTATCACTTGGAGAAACCACATGATCGTCCTTCACGGCGCAGGTGCAGGCTTTGGCCTGCCGGAAATCAGCCCTTTCGTTACTAAGACGGAAGTCCAGCTCAAGATGGCCGGCTTGCCCTATGAGAAGCAACCGGCACGGCAGCAGGATTCGCCGAAAGGGCAGATGCCCTATATCGATGACGGCGCTGAGTGCATTGCCGACTCCACCTTTATCCGCGCCTATATCGAACGCAAATATGACGTCGATTTCGATAGGGGTCTCGATCTCGCCCAGCGCGCTCAGGCCTGGGCGATCGAGCGGATGATCGAGCATCACCTCTACTGGTCGCTGGTCGGCGTTCGCTGGGTCGATGCCGATAATTTCGCCAAGGGACCGTCGCATTTCTTCGACGGCATTCCCGAAGCGCAACGCGACGAGATTCGTGCATCCGCGCGCAAATCCGTCATTCAGAACCATCTGGCGAATGGCCTCGGCCGGCATCCTGCCGATGAGGCGCTGCAACTCGCGGATCGTTCGCTGATGGCTCTGTCGGTGCTGCTGGCCGGGAAGTCTCACTTGATGAGCAACCGCCCGGCCGGTGTCGATGCGACCGCATTCGGCGTTCTGGCCGGGATCCTGTCGCCGTTGTTTCCGTCGCCCCTGCAGCGTCAGTTGCACCGCTATGGCAACCTCGTCACCTACGTGGATCGGATGATGGCAGAGTATTATCCCGAACACGTCTGGCAGTGCAGCGTCGCTGCCTGAGGCTGTGTCGCCTTCAATGCGGCGACGCTGCCCCCTTCAGCGTCGCCAGTTCTGCTTCCAACTCTGCAATCCGCGCATCGCGCGCTGCCAGTACTGCTGCAACATCGGCGGCATCGAACTTCTGCGGGATATGCTGCGGGCAATTGGTGTCCCAGGCGGCGATCGTGAACAGGATCACCTGTTCCGGCTTGGCACGATAACCTTGCGGCATTAGCGACGCCAGCAGCGCCGGATCGTCCTCGACCACCCGCGCGGTGCCCCAGAGCTTGACGCGTCGGCGATGTGCATAATCCATGATGAAGATGTTGGCCTTGGGATTCTCGGCGAGATTGCCCTGGGTGATGTATTGCCGATTGCCGCTATAGTCCGCAAAGGCCAGCGTCTGCTTGTCGAGGATCTTCACGAAGCCCTTCGGCCCGCCGCGATGTTGCATGTAAGGCTGGCCGTCAGCGCTTGCGGTAGCCAGAAAGAAGCTGTTCGCCTCGGCGAGAAACGCTGCGAGATTGTCGTCGATCTCGGTGCGCCAGCCGCCGTTTTCCTCGACATGCGCGTAGCCGGAACGCGACCCCTTGCGCGTCTGGATCGCCTTGACGGTCGGCGTGAAGGCAATGTCGCTGGAATAGGTGTGGATGTCTGACATGACTTACTCCCTGATTGGAGCTTGGGACGGGATGCGTTCCCGCCGCCCCAAGTTGGCTATTTCCTCGCACAAGAACAATCATCGGAATTGACACTTCATTATTGCTGGATATGAAATGGTTCGATGGATCGCATCGAAGCCATGACCGTCTTCGTCGCCGTGGCGGACCTGCAGGGGTTCGCGCCCGCGGCCCGCAAGCTCGGACTCTCCGCGTCGGCGGTCACCCGCATGGTGGCGGCGCTGGAGGAGCGCCTTGGCGCCCGCCTGCTGCAGCGGACCACGCGCTCGGTGATGCTGACGGATGTCGGCGCGCGCTATCTGCAACGAGCGCGCCAGATTCTCGCGGATATCGAGGAGGCCGAAGGCTCCGCACAGGCCGAACGGGCGCGGCCGAGCGGGCGTCTGGTCGTCTCGGCGCCGGTCGGATTCGGGCGGCTGCATGTTACGCCGCTGATCTCGGCCTATCTGCAGCGCTACCCGGATGTGTCAGGTGAATTGCGGCTGACCGATCGCATGGTCGGCCTGGTCGAGGACGGCATCGACGTCGCGGTGCGGATCGGCGATCTTGCCGATTCCAGCCTCGTGGCGCGCAACCTCGGTACCATGTCGCGCATCGTGGTGGCGTCGCCGGATTATCTGGCGCAGCGCGGCCAGCCGAAGACACCGGAGGATATCGCAAAGCACGACACGATCCAATTCGGTTCGATCGCGTCAGCGCCGGAATGGCGCTTCATGCGTGATGGCCGGGATGTTCGCATCACGCATGCGCCGCGCTTCACCACCGACGTCGCCGATGCCGCCATCTGGCACGCCGAGCACGGTGGCGGCCTGACTCGCGTGCTGGCCTATCAGGCTGCGGAGGGGCTGGCGGCGGGACGGCTGAAGCGCGTGCTGACGAAGTTCGAGCCGCCGGTGGTGCCGATCCACATCGTCTATCCGACGTCGCGGTTGCTATCGGCTAAAGTGCGCGTCTTCATCGACCTCGCCGCCGAAACCTGCCAGTGGGATTTCAGCAAGCGATAGCTTCGCTACGTTTTTGGCGGGGCCACGCTGAACGTGCCATTCGCTCGGGCGCAAGGCTCGCCGTCTGCCGTGATTAGTGCCTGCGCAAAGCAGAGACGCTTGCCGGTCTTGATGACCTCGGTGTCGATCTGCAGCCATTGCCCGATCTGCGCGGAGCCGAGAAAATCGGCGGAGAGATTGACGGTGAGCAGCCGTGTGCCGCCTCCGAGCACATGGCCACAACTCAGGCCCATCGCATTGTCGGCCAGCGCCGTGATCAGCCCGCCATGCGCCATGCGGCGCGAATTGGTATGCGCTTCAGCAATGCGGAGGCCGAGGATGACATTGGTCTCCGTCACCTTTGAATAGATCGGTTCCCACGGCGTGGTGAGGGGGCTCTTGCGATAGTGTGGCGCGAAGCCGTGGGGGATCGCGGTGTCGGTCATGGCACATCCATCTAGATTGTCTGCGCCATAGAAACGAAAGCACGCGCAAAGGACAGGCCAACAAAGTTTGAAACGGCTTTATCCGGCCGTTTAAAACAACGCGGCGTCTACGATCCTAATACGGCAGTCCCACATAATTTTCCGCCAGCGACGCTGTCGCGACATCCGAATGTACGACATAATCCAGCTCGGCCTGCTGCAGCTTGGTGCCGAAACCGTCATTGTCGGGAAAGCGATGCATCATCGATGTCATCCACCACGAAAAGCGCACGGCTTTCCACACGCGCTTCAGCGCGATGGCCGAATAGAAGTCGAGACCGCTCGAGGATTTCTCGTCATAGAATTCGCGCAACGCCATCGACAGGTAATGGACGTCGGAGGCCGCGAGGTTGAGCCCCTTGGCGCCGGTCGGCGGCACGATGTGGGCGGCGTCGCCGGCCAAAAAGAGCCTTCCGAAGCGCATCGGTTCCGCGACAAAACTACGCAGCGGCGCGATGCTCTTCTCCAGCGATGGGCCGGTGATGAGGCTTTCGGCGGCCTCCGTGTCGAGGCGACGGCGCAACTCGTCCCAGAACATGTCGTCTGTCCAGTTCTCGACTTTTTCGTCGAGGGAGCACTGGACGTAATATCGGCTGCGCGTCATCGAGCGCATCGAGCACAGCGCGAAGCCGCGTTGGTGATTGGTGTAGATCAGCTCATGCGACACTGGCGGCGTATCCGAGAGCAGGCCGAGCCAGCCGAACGGATAGACGCGCTCGAAGGTCTGTACGGCGGAGGCCGGAACGCTCTGGCGCGAGACGCCGTGGAACCCATCACAGCCGGCAATGAAATCGCAGGCGATCTCGTGGCTTACGCCGTCCTTGACGTAGCGCACGCGGGGGCTTGTGCCGTCGAAATCATGCAGCGAGACATTGTCGGCGTCATAGACCGTGGTCAGCCCTGCCTTGTCGCGGGCGTCCATCAGGTCGCGGGTGACTTCCGTCTGGCCGTAGACGGTAACGACCTTACCGCCGGATGCCTTCTTCAGGTCGAGGCGGTGGCGAATTCCGCCGAACAGAAGTTCGATCCCGTCATGGATCAGGCCTTCGTGATGCAGGCGCTCGGTAATCCCCAGCTTTTCCAGCAGGCCAACGGTGCCCTGTTCGAGCACGCCGGCGCGGATGCGGGCGAGGACATAGTCGCGATCCTTGCGCTCCAGAATGACGTTATCGATCCCATAGGCATGCAATAGTTGCCCTAGCAACATTCCAGCCGGACCAGCTCCAATGATGGCAACTTTTGTTCGCAACGCTTGCTCCCGCGGTTGATATAGGCTCTGTCGTCCGACTGAGTTGACAAGTCAAGCGGGGTCGCGACACTGGCTCCGCAACGCGTGCAATCGCACCGCTTGCAAGGATGATTATAACATATAACAATATTCGCAAAGGGCCATTCAAGGTCCGGTGAACAAGTTCGATAGAACAGGTTCGAGAGAACACGTCCAAACGGGCGTAGAGGGAGAGACGTCGATGAAAAGGGCAATCTTTGCATTGCTGGCGGCTGGCTGTCTGACGACGGCAATGAGCCCGGCCCAGGCGCAAGACAAAACCGTCAATATGAAAGTATCCCTGTGGGTGCCGCCGGCGCATCCGCTGGTGCCGGCCACGCAGGCCTGGGCCGCCGATATCGAGAAGGCCTCGGGCGGCAGCATCAAGATGTCGGTATTCCCTTCGGAACAGCTCGGCAAGGCGTTCGATCATTACGACATGGCGCGCGATGGTATCGCCGATATCACCTATGTGAATCCCGGCTATCAGCCCGGCCGCTTCCCCATCGTGGCCGCAGGCCAGCTGCCCTTCGTGTTCTCGGACGGCAAGAAGGGTACCCTCGCGCTCAACGAGTGGTATCAGAAATACGCCAAGACCGAGATGAAGGACACGAAGCTGTGCTTCGCTTTCATCCACGATCCCGGATCGATCCACGGCAAGAAGAAGATCGTAGTGCCGTCAGACCTCAACGGCGTGAAGGTCCGCCCGGCGCAGAGCACCATCGGCGAAATGGTCAAGCTGTTCGGCGGAACCAATGTGCAGGCCTCGGCGCCGGAATCGCGCGATGCGATCGAGCGCGGCGTTGCTGACGAGATCGCGTTCCCGTGGGGCTCGATCTTCCTGTTCGGTATCGACAAGGTGGTGAAGTATCACATCGACGTGCCGCTCTATTCGACGGTGTTCACCTACAACATCAACCTCGCCAAGTATAATTCCATGTCCGCAGCGCAGAAGAAGATCATCGACGATCACTGCACACCGGAATGGGCCTCCAAGGTCACCGATCCCTGGGTCGACTTCGAAGCCAATGGCCGCACCAAGATGAAGGCGCTGCCGGATCACGAAGTCTACAAGCTGACGCCCGAGCAGCTCGCCGAGTGGAAGAAGGGCGTTCAACCGCTCAACGCCGCCTGGGCTGCGGCCGTGAAGAAGGCCGGCGGCGATGCCGATGCCATCGACGCCGACCTCAAGGCGATGCTGAAGAAGCACGACGCGGGGCTGTAGCTTTCCGCCGAGTCCGTTGATCGCACGGACCTCTCACCACGTCATGGCCGGGCTTGACCCGGCCATCCACTTTCCTTCGCCACCCAGAAGATGAATGCCCGGGTCATCTAGTGAAGTTCGCTTCGCGCTGCCCGGGCATGACGATCGAGAGGGCGGAGGCTGGCTTCTCCTCTTGAGCATTGTGACATCGACGATGACCGCCACGTCCGAAATCTCCCAATCCAGCGCCCTCGGCATTCCGCCGGAGCCGCCCCGCAAGAACGTGATGGATCGCTTTATCGATTCCATCGAGTGGATTGCCGCGTTCTTCGTCGGTATCGTCGCGCTGAACACTTTCATCGCGGTGTTTATGCGAAAATTCTTTGCGGTCACGATCCCCGATTATTACAATATCGGCCAGTTCATGCTTGGCGTGCTGATCTTCTGGGGCATCGCCGCGACGTCCTATCGCGGCTCGCACATCACCGTCGATCTGGTCTGGGCCAATGCCACGCCAAAGTATCAGCGCTGGATCGACGTGTTCGCAACCTTGGTGCTGCTGTTCGTCGTGACCGTGCAGACCTACACGCTGTTCGACAAGGTTGTGGACACCTATTCGAGCCACATCGTCACCATGGATCTGCAACTACCGGTCTGGCCGTTCTTCCTGCTGTCATGGATCGGCGACGTTTCGGCGGTGCTGTTGATCGCGATCCGCACTTACAGGCTGATCTTCCATCCGGAAGAGATGCATGAACCCGAAATCAAGACGGCAGAGTAAATCGCATGGATCTCAGTAACGAAGCGGTTGCCGTCATCGGCTTTGTCAGCCTGTTCGTGTTGATGCTGTTGCGCGTGCCGGTGGGTATGGCAATGGGGCTCGTAGGCATCACGGGCTTCGGCTATCTCACTGGTTTTGCGCCAGCGCTGAAACTGGTCGGCCAGACTACCATGCGGACAGTGACGGACTATTCCTTTGGCGTGATCCCGATGTTCCTCCTGATGGGCGCCTTCGTCTCGGTGTCGGGTATCAGCCGTGAACTGTTTCGCGCGGCCAACACCTTTGTTGGCCACTGGAAAGGTGGGCTGGGCATCGCGACTATCGCCGCCTGCGGCGGCTTCGCTGCGATCTCCGGCTCGTCGGTGGCGACGGCTGCGACATTCTCCGCCGTTGCCTATCCGGAAATGCGCCGTTTCAATTATCCGCAGAGCTTCGCCACAGGCGTCATCGCCGTGGGCGGCACGCTCGGCGCGATGCTGCCGCCGTCCACGGTATTGGCAGTTTACGGCATTATTACCCAGCAAGACATAGGCAAGCTGTTCATCGCCGGCATCGTGCCGGGCCTGCTCGCTATCGTCATGCACATGATAACCATTGCGATCATCGGCGTGGTCAAGCCGGGCTTCTTGCCGGCTGGCCCGAAAGCCTCGTGGCGCGAGCGCGCCGCGGCGATCCGCGATGTCTGGTCGCCATTGTTGCTGTTCGTCTTCGTGATTGGCGGCCTTTATGGCGGCTTCTTCATCCCGACCGAAGCCGGTGCGGTCGGCGCGGTCGGCGCCTTCATCATCGGCGTGCTGCGCGGCAAGCTGAACAAGGACGGCATCCTGCAGTCACTACTGCAAGCGACGCGGACCGCGGCCGCCGTGTTCACCGTGCTCATCGGTGCGCTGTGCTTTGGCTATTTTCTCACCATTACCCAGACCCCGCAGCACGTCACCGAGTTCCTCACCGGCCTCGGCATCGGCCCCTACGGCGTGCTGGCGCTGATCCTCCTGATGTATCTGGTGCTGGGCTGCCTGATGGATGCCATGGCCATGGTGATCCTCACCGTGCCGATCGTGTTTCCGGTGATCATGGCGCTTGGTTTCGATCCGATCTGGTTCGGCATCGTCATCGTCATGACCGTCGAGCTCGGCCTGATTCATCCGCCGGTCGGCATGAACGTGTTCGTCATCAAGAGTGTGATCAAGGACGTCAGCATGTCGACGATATTCAAAGGCGTGCTGCCATTCGTGGTTACCGACCTGATCCGTCTCGTGCTGCTGATCCTGTTCCCGCTGATTGCCACTTGGCTGCCGATGCGGATGATCGGGTGATGTTGTGACCACACCGCAGCTCGCGACGAAATATGTCTTCAGCCTGTCGATCAAGGTTGGCACGCCGATCGTGGCCGGTGATCTCGGATATGGCATCCGTCGCGTCATTCCGGTCCTTGGCGGCACTGTGCAGGGCGAGGGCATCAAGGGTACGATCCATTCGGGCGGCGCCGATTTTCAGATTATCCGTCCGGATGGCTTCACCGAGCTGGAAGCGAAATATACGTTCGAACTCGATGACGGCGCCGTGGTCTATATTGAGAATATCGGTGTCCGCGTCGGGCCGAAAGAAGCACTCGACCGCATCGCTCGGGGCGAGGCGGTCGATCCCGCGCTGATCTACTTCCGCTCGGTGCCGAAATTCGAGACAGGGCATCCCAGCTATCGGTGGCTGATGCAGAACCTGTTCATCGGCGTCGGCGCACGGCATCCCGATCGCGTCGAACTCGCGGTGCATCAGGTGCTGTAGGGCTCCATCCTCTCCGCTGTCATTGCGAGGAGCGAAGCGACGCGGCAATCCAGTTCTTGGCTTTCTGGATTTGTTTCGCTTCGCTCGCAATGGCGGAGGTGGCAGCTTACTTTCTCCGCAATTTCTGGTGTTAAATCTCCATCGACCGGCAAAAAGCCGGCGTTACACAGGGAGGCGACGATGCTGAGAGCTTGGGTGCTTGGATCTGCGATTTCGCTACTGATGGCTGTGCCTGCGCTGGCGCAGGACTGGACCAAATCGAAATGGGGGCCGAACGATGAGATCGGCGCCGCGAACTACATGAAGCCCGATCTGGTGAAGTCGGCCGCGCAGCTGGTGAAGACCGGCAAGACCTACGCACTCGGCATTCCGGTGGGCGCGGACACGCCGGCCTATCCGCCCCGCGGTTTCAAGATCACCGTGGTACAGCCCGGTCAGGCCGGCAATCCCGGGCTCGGTCCCAATCACGCGACCTACAACGACGACATGCTCAACGGCTGGGTCGGCGTCGGCAGCCAGATGGACGGGCTCGGCCATCTCGGCGTCAATCACGTCTACTATAACGGCAACAAAATTGCAGACTTCGGTGACCCCACAGGCCTTAAGAAGCTCGGCATCGACAAGGTGCCGCCGCTCGTCACCCGTGGCGTGCTGCTGGACATGGCGGCCTACTACAAGACCGACGTGGTCAAGGAAGGCACTGCTTTCAATGTCAAGGAAATCGAGGAGGTCGCCAAGGCGCAGGGCGTTGAGATCAGGCAAGGCGACGTCGTGCTGTTCCACACGGGATGGCTCAGCCTGCTCGGCAAGGACGATAAACGCTACAATGCCGGCGAGCCCGGCCTTGGCGCCGAGGGCGCTAAGTATCTAACCAGCAAGGGTGTCGTCGCGGTCGGCGCCGATACCTGGGGCGTCGAGGTGCTGCCGTTCGAAACCGGCAATGTATTTGAAATCCACCAGATACTTCTGGCGATGAACGGGACTTACATCCTCGAAAACATGGACACATCCGAACTGGCCAAGGACAAAGGCTACGAGTTCCTGTTCGTGCTTGGTCAGCCCCGCTTCAAGGGCGGTGTGCAGAGCATGATCAACCCGGTGGCGATCCGCTAGCCCTGGTAAGAGAGGCGATCCGGTCTATCAGGCGAGACCGGATCGCTGTCGCACCGGAATACCTGACTTTATGCAGGACGAGATCAGCCTATTGCACCGCAAGATTGACTCATGCGCTATTCGTTATAAGATATAATTATTCTAGCCAGGACCTAATCGCGCTCATGAACCAAGCCGTCGCCGCTACCGCTGCCATGCTCCAGATCGAAACCCAAGGCCGCGTGCTGATCGTGGGCCTGAACCGTCCTGCCAAGCGCAACGCGCTGAACGATGGACTGATCCTGGACATCGAGCGTTGCTTCGCGTCGCTGCCCGAGGAAATCGGTGCCGTCGTCGTCCACGGCATCGGCGGGCATTTTTCCGCGGGTCTCGATCTGTCCGAACTCACCGAGCGCGACGCGACAGCCGGCTTGATGCATTCGCGGATGTGGCACCGGGTGTTCGATATCATCCAGCATTGCCGCGTCCCAGTGATCGCCGCACTACAGGGCGCAGTGATCGGCGGCGGGCTTGAACTGGCTTGCTCCGCGCATATTCGCGTTGCCGATCCCTCGGCCTATTACGCGCTGCCGGAAGGCAGCCGCGGCATCTTCGTCGGTGGCGGCGGCTCGATGCGGCTGCCGCGCCTGATCGGTGTGCACCGGATGGCCGATATGATGCTCACCGGCCGCGTCTACAAGGCGGAGGAGGGCATGTCGCTCGGCTTCGCGCAGTATCTGACGGAAGCCGGCGGCGCCTTGCCCAAGGCCATAGAGCTTGCCGAGCGTGTCGCGCAGAACGCGCCGTTGACAAATTTTGCCGTGCTGCAGGCCTTGCCGCTGATCGCCGAAGCCAGTCCGCAGACAGGCCTGATGCTGGAAGCGCTGATGGCCTCGGTGGCGCAGAGCGATCAGGAGGCGAAAAATCGCATCAGGGATTTTCTGGAGCGCAAGGCTGGCAAGGTGAAGCCCGGCTGATCCGGCAAGACGGCAACGAACAAAAATAAAAGCAACAATCGGGACGAATACACAGGGCGGAAACAATGTCTGCAAGCGCCGATAAAATCGATCAGACAAAGCGAGCGATAACCGCGCATCCGCTCCGGCCGATTTCCTATGGCGATCCCGCGGTCACCATCGAGCGCCACGACGACGGCACCATCTATCTGCGCCCGACCAATGCGATCGGCGACTATCCGGAACGCGTCACCGATTATCTGCATCATTGGGCCAGGGAAGCACCAGATCGCGTCTTCATGGCCGAGCGCGCCGAAGGCGGCGGCTGGCGCGAAGTCACTTATGCGCAGATGCTGGATGCAGCGCGCCATATCGCCTCGGCGCTGCTGGCGCGTGGGCTGTCGGCCGACAAGCCCATTGTCATTCTCTCGGGCAATTCCGTCGATCACGCACTGATCGCTTTCGGCGCGCTCTATGCCGGCATTCCCTACGCTCCAGTGTCGCCGGCCTATTCGCTGGTGTCGAAGGACTACGGCAAGCTCGGCTATCTCATGAAGCTGCTGACGCCGGGGCTGGTCTTCGTCGATGACGCCAATGCATTCACGAACGCTATTCACTTCAATGTGCCCGAAGGCACTGAAGTCGTCGTAAGTACCGGCTCCCTGCCGGACCGGCCCGTGACCAAACTCTCCGATCTGCTCGTGATGCCGGAGGCCGCCAATCTCGACGCAGCGAACGCAGCCATCGGTCCGGATACCATTGCGAAGTTTTTGCTGACCTCCGGCTCCACCGGCAATCCGAAGGCCGTGATCAATACACAGCGCATGATGTGCGCCAACCAGATCATGCTGCGCGATACACTGGCCTTCCTGAAGGACGAGCCGCCGGTGATCATCGACTGGCTGCCATGGAATCACACCTTTGGCGGTAATCATAATATCGGGCTGACGCTGTTCAATGGCGGTTCGATGTATCTCGACGACGGCAAGCCGACGCCCGCGGGTATCGAACAGACAATTCGTAATCTCCGCGAGATCTCGCCGACGGTCTATTTCAACGTCCCTAAGGGCTATGAATCGCTGCTGCCCTATCTGCGCGAAGACGCAGAGTTGCGCGAAAAATTCTTCACCCGCCTGCATGCGATGTTTTTCTCGGGCGCTGCGCTGTCCGCCTATGTCTGGGACAGTCTCGATGAGCTGTCGGTTCAGACCACTGGTGTGCGCGTGCCGATGCTGACGGGTCTCGGCGCGACCGAAACCTCGCCTTTCTTCATGTGCGTCAATCCCGCGACCAGCCGCTCCGGTCATGTCGGTCTCCCGGTGCCAGGCAACGATGCCAAGCTGGTGCCGAACAACGGCAAGATGGAAGTGCGCGCCAAAGGGCCGAACATCACGCCGGGCTATTGGCGCGAACCGGAACTGACCGCGAAGGCGTTCGACGAGGAAGGCTATTACATCTTCGGCGATGCGCTGAAGGCCGTCGATCCCGATGATCTCTCTGCCGGCTTTGATTTCGACGGTCGCATCTCCGAGGACTTCAAACTCGGCAGCGGCACCTGGGTCAGCGTCGGCCCGCTTCGCGCGCGCTTCGTCGGCACCTGCGCGCCACTGGTCCGCGATGTCGTCATCGCTGGCATCAACCGCGATGAACTCGCGGCTCTCGTAATCCTCGATCTCGATGGCTGCCGTGTCATCAATCCTGACTTGCCGGCTGGCGATCTTGCCGCGGCAGCCAATGATCCGATCATCCGCGACGCGTTCCGTGAGCGCCTCGCACGTTTCATGGCCGGTGCTACCGGCTCGTCCACGCGGATTGCCAAGGCGGTGCTGCTCGACACTCCGCTGTCCATCGATCGTGGTGAGGTCACGGACAAGGGCTCGGTCAATCAGCGCGCCGTGCTGGAGCATCGCGCCAGGTTGATCGACGATATTTATGGGAATCCGGAAGTTGCGAAAGTGATCGCGATCTAGTTGAAAGCCGCCAATGAACGGCAGAGAAATCGAACAGGGGAGGACATCATGCAATTGAAGAACCAGGCCGCTATCGTCACGGGTGGCGCTTCCGGTCTCGGCGCTGCGACCGCCCGCAGGCTCGCCGCGCAGGGCGCGAAAGTCGCGCTGCTCGATCTCAACATCGCCCTCGCCGAAGCCGTCGCCAAGGAAATCGGCGGTGTTGCCATTTCCTGCGACGTGTCCGACGCCGCCTCCGCTGAAGCCGCGGTCGCCGCCGCCGCCAATGCGCACGGCCCGGCGCGTGTGCTGGTGAACTGCGCTGGCATCGGCGTCGCCAAGCGCGTGATCGGCCGCGATGGTCCGATGGCGCTCGGCGATTTCGACAAGGTCATTCGCGTCAACCTGATTGGCTCGTTCAACATGATCCGCTTGGCAACGGACCCGATGTCCAAGCTGGAGCCGCTGGAGACCGGCGAGCGCGGCGTGGTGATCTCGACGGCCTCGGTGGCGGCCTATGACGGCCAGATCGGCCAGTCCGCCTATTCGGCCTCCAAGGGTGGCATCGTCGGCATGACACTGCCCATCGCCCGCGAGATGGCCCAGTTCGGCATCCGCGTGCTGACCATCGCGCCGGGCCTGTTCATGACGCCGCTTTTGGCGGGCCTGCCGCAGGAGGCGCAGGACAGTCTCGCCGCAGCGATCCCGTTCCCACGCCGGCTCGGCCATGCCGACGAATTCGCGTCTCTCGCACTGCACATGATCGACAATCCGTATCTCAACGGCGAGGTGGTCCGGCTCGACGCCTCGCTGCGCATGGCGCCACGTTAAGCCTGCGGCAAAGCATCAGTGCGCCAGCCCTTTACCGGTACGGGCGCACTGACCTAAAGAAGGGGCTGATAAGCCAGCCGAACTTTGATTTAGCTGAAGCCATAAAAAATGACTCTGAGGGAGAGACCCATGACCAAGCATCACTTGGCGATCGCGGCTGTTGCCGCATCGCTGGCACTCGCTGCACCGGCTTTTGCCCAAACCTCCGACATCACTATCGGCATCACCACGTCAACCACGGGCCCCGCGGCGGCGCTGGGCATTCCCGAACGCAACGCGCTGGAATTCGTGCCGAAGGAAATCGGCGGCGTGCCGCTCAAGATCATCGTGCTCGACGATGGCGGCGATCCGACCACCGCGACCACCAATGCCCGCCGTTTCATGACCGAATCCAAGGCCGACATCATCATGGGTTCGGCGGTGACGCCAACCAGCATTGCGGTGTCCAACGTGGCCAACGAAGCTGGCATCCCGCATTTCGCCCTGTCGCCGCTGCCGATCACGCCGGAACGCGCCAAGTGGTCGGTGGCCATGCCCCAGCCCGTGCCAATCGTCGGCAAGGTGATGTACGACCACATGAAGTCCAAGGGCATCAAGACCATCGGCTATATCGGCTATTCCGATAGCTACGGCGATCTGTGGTTCAACGATCTCAAGACCCAGGCGGTGCCGATGGGCATCAACATCGCGGCGGAAGAGCGTTTTGCCCGTCCGGATACGTCGGTCACCGGTCAGGTACTGAAACTGCTTGCTGCCAATCCTGACGCGATCCTGGTCGGCGCCTCCGGCACCGCCGCCGCGCTGCCGCAGACCGAATTGCGCGACAAGGGCTACAAGGGCCTGATCTACCAGACCCACGGCGCCGCCTCGATGGACTTCATCCGTATCGCCGGCAAGGCCGCCGAAGGCGTGCTGATGGCCTCCGGCCCGGTGATGTATCCGGAAGGCCAGGCCGATACGGCCCTGACCAAGAAGCCCGGCATGACGCTCAACACCGCCTATGAGGCCAAATACGGCCCGAACAGCCGCAGCCAGTTCGCCGGCCACTCCTATGACGCCTTCGAGGTGCTGAAGCGAGTGATCCCGACGGCGCTGAAGACCGCCAAGCCTGGCACTCCGGAGTTCCGCGAGGCGATCCGGCAGGCGCTGCTCACCGAGCGTGAGATTGCCGCCACCCAGGGCGTCTACAACTTCACGGAAAAGGATCGGTATGGTCTGGATGAGCGTTCGCGCATCTTGCTGACGGTGAAAGACGGCAAATACGTTCTCGCCCAGTAATGCAGATCTGACGGAGGGCAGTGGCGCGAAGCGTCTTTGCTTCGCCGGCATTTTTCGATAACAAGGCCGGCCCTCGCCAGAGGGTCGGCTTTTTGCTGTGCGCGAGCCTTCGCGCGGCCACAACCAGCGCCACGTCTGCCGGTATCGCTGCCGCTTTCGGCGCTCTCCGCTTCCACACGAGAAAGATAAGACATGTCTAAGCTTCATCTGGCGATCGCGGCTGTTGCCGTCTCGCTGGCGATTGCCACCCCGGCCGAAACCCAGACTGCCGACATCACCGTCGGCATCAGCATTTCCACCACGGGCCCCGCGGCCGCGCTGGGCGTGCCCGAGCGCAACGCGCTGGAATTCGTGCCCAAGGACATCGGCGGCGTGCCGTTGAAGCTGATTGTGCTCGACGACGGCGGCGATCCGTCCATCGCCACCACCAACGCGCGCCGGTTCGTGTCGGAATCCAAGGCCGACATCATGGTCGGCTCGTCGATCGTGCCGTCCTCGGTCGCCATGTCGGCGGTCGCCAACGAAGCCGGTGTGCCGCATTTCAGCCTGTCGCCGATGCCGTTTACGTCAGCGCGTGTGAAGTGGTCGGTGGACATGCCGCAGCCAGTCGAGATCGTCGGCAAGGTCATGTACGACCACATGAAGGTCCACGGCGTGAAGACCATCGGCTATGTCGGCTATTCGGACAGCTATGGCGACCTGTGGTTCAACGACCTCAAGGCGCAGACATCAGCGATGGGTATGTCCATCGTCGATGATGAGCGCTTCGCGCGTCCGGATACGTCGATCACCGGCCAGGCGCTGAAGCTGATTGCAGCTAATCCCGATGCCATCCTGATCGGCGCCGCCGGCACCGGTGCCGGCATGCCGCAGTCCGAACTGCGTGACCGCGGCTACAAGGGCCTGATCTATCAGACCCATGGCGCCGCCTCATCAGACTTCATCCGCATCGCCGGAAAATCTGCCGAAAACGTGCTGATGGCTGCGGGTCCCGTGATGTATCCGGAAGGCCAGCCGGACTCGGCGCTGACCAAGAAGCCCGGCCTTGAACTCAACGCAGCCTATGAAGCCAAATACGGCGCCAACAGCCGCAGCCAGTTCGCCGGTCACGCCTATGACGTGTTCGAAGTGCTGAAGCGCGTCGTGCCCGTGGCGTTGAAGACCGCTAAGCCCGGCACCCCGGAATTCCGCGAGGCCATCCGCCAGGCGCTGATGAGCGAGAAGGAAATCGCGGCCACCCAGGGCGTCTACAACTACACCGAAAAGGACCGCAACGGCGTCGATGACCGTTCGCGGATCCTGCTGACGGTCAAGGACGGGAAGTACGTTCCGGCGAAGTAAGCGCTGAACTCAAGAAACGAAAAAGCCGGTTGTCGCGAGACAGCCGGCTTTTTCATATGATCGAGATCAGATTGCGCTCGCGCCTTCGTGCTGAAAGCCAAGATAGCTCGCCACCACGCGCTGGTTGCTGGCGATATCGCTGGCGGCGCCATCCAGGATGAACTCGCCGAGCTCCATCACATAGGCACGGTCGGCGATCTTCAGTGCCGCCTGCGCATTCTGCTCGACCAGCAGCACTGAGACGCCGGCAGCCTTCAGCTCGCTGACGATGCGGAAAATGTCGGCGACGATGATAGGGGCGAGGCCGAGGCTTGGTTCGTCGAGCATCAAGAGCTTTGGCGCGCCCATCAGAGCACGGCCCATGGCCAGCATCTGCTGTTCGCCGCCCGAGAGTGTGCCGGCGAGCTGCTTGCGGCGCTCCTTCAGGCGCGGAAACAAATTGTAGACGTGCTCGAACGAGCGGGCGGCGGTGGCCTTGTCGATGCGGAAGGCGCCGAGCAGCAGATTGTCTTCCACATTCATCGTGGCGAACAATTCGCGATGTTCGGGCACGAGGCTGAGGCCGGCAGCGACGCGGTCCTCGATGTCGATCTTAGAGACGTCCTGTCCGGCGAATGTCACGCCACCCTTCAGCGGAAGGATACCCATCACCGCATTGAGCAGCGTGGTCTTGCCGGCGCCGTTGGCGCCAATGATCGTGACGATCTCGTCGGCGCGAACCTCGAGATTGACCGCACGCACGGCCTCGACCTTGCCATAGGCGACATGCGCATCGGTGACTTGCAGCAATGCGCTCATGCGACCGCTCCCAGATAGGCCTTGATGACGTCGGGATTGGTCTTGATGTCGGCAGGCGTGCCCTCGGCGATCTTGGTGCCGAAATCGAGCACTACGATGCGATTGGCGAGATTCATGACGAAGCCCATATCGTGTTCGACCAACAACACCGACATGCCGCCGTCGCGGAGCTGGCGCAGCAGCGTCGCGAGCCGTTGCTTTTCCATGTGGCGCAGGCCGGCGGCAGGCTCATCCAGCAGCAGCAGCATCGGATCGACGCACAGCGCCCGGGCGATCTCGACGATGCGCTGCTGGCCGAGTGACAGGGATCCTGCGAGTTGGTTCATCTGGTCACCGAGGCCGACGCGTTCGATCTGCTTGGCAGCTTCCGCGAGCAGCTTCGCTTCGTCGGCGCGGTCAAGCCTCAGCATGCTGGCGATGGCGCCCGAACGTCCGCGCAGATGCGCACCGAGGGCGACGTTTTCCAGCACGGTCATGTCGGGCACCAGCTTCACATGCTGGAAGGTGCGGGCAATGCCGAGCTTGACGATCTCCTGCGGCGGCGCGCCGGACACACTCTTGCCGAGTACCGCGACCTTGCCGGCGGTCGCGGCCAGTACGCCGGTGATAAGGTTGAAGGTCGTGCTCTTGCCGGCGCCATTGGGGCCGATCAAAGCGACGATCTCGCGCGCCTGCACATTGAACGACACGTCGTTGACGGCGACGACGCCGCCAAACTGCTTGCGTGCCTTGTCGACCTGCAGCAATACGCCGGTGTCCGGACGGTGGTCGTTGCGGGCGGGCAGTGCATCGGCTGGCGTGGGGCGCTTGCGGCTGTCGCCAGACGGCAGCCACGCGGTCAGCCACGGCCACATGCCGGTCGGCGCGAGCTGGAGCAGCGCGACGAGCAGGATGCCGAACACTATGGTTTCGAGCTGGCCGCCGCCGCCGAAGATCAGCGGCAGATAGCTTTGAAGCACTTCCTTGAGGATCACGACCACGGCCGCACCGAGCACACCGCCCCAGACATAGCCGGCGCCGCCGACCACCGCGATGAACAGATATTCGATACCGAGATGCGGTCCGAACGGCGTCGGATTCGCAGCGCGCTGGAAATGCGCATAGAGCCAGCCGGACAGGCCGGCGAGAACTGCTGCGTAGATGAAGACCAGGAGCTTCGCGCGCGCCGTCTGCACGCCGAAGGCTTCGGCAGCAATATGGCCGCGGCGTAGCGCGCGGATGGCGCGGCCGGTCCGCGAGTCCAGAAGGTTCATGGACAGCAGCGCGCAGATGATGACCGCGATCCAGATCGGGAAATAGATCGAGCCGGGATCCAGCATCTTCCAAGTGCCGATCGACAGTGGCGGGATGCCCGAAATGCCGTCGTTACGGCCGAGGAATTCCAGCTTGCTGAACAGATAGAACAGGCTGATGCCCCAGGCGATGGTGCCGAGTGGCAGATAGTGGCCCGACAGACGCATGGTGATGATGCCGAGCAGTACCGCGGCGAGGCCTGAGACGATCAGCGACATCGGCAGCGTCAGCCACGGCGACATGCCATAGGCGGTGGTGAGATAGGCCGTTGTATAGGCGCCGAAACCGCAGAACGCCGCCTGGCCGAATGACGTCAGGCCGCCGACGCCGGTGAGCAGCACGAGGCCCATGGCGACGAGCGCGGCTAGGCCGATATTGTCGAGCAGCACGATCCAGAATGGCGGCACGCCCGGCACGAACGGGATCGCAGCCATCGCGAGCGCGAAAACGAGAATGGGAAGGAGACGCTGTTGCATGGCGCTTAATCCTTCTCTTCTTCGACTTCAGGTGCGGCGAGCGAGCGCAGCACCAGAACCGGAAGGATCAGCGTGAAGACGATGACCTCTTTGTAGTTGCTCGCATAGAACGACGAGAACGCCTCAACGCAGCCGACCAGGATCGCGGCGGCAGCCGTCAGCGGATAGCTGACGAGGCCGCCGATGATCGCGGCGACGAAGCCCTTCAGGCCGATTAGGAAGCCGGTGTCGTAATAAAGCGTGGTGATCGGCACGATCAGGATGCCGGAAATGGCGCCGATGACCGAGGCCAGCAGGAATGCGATCTGACCCGACAGTGAGGTGCGGATGCCGGCGAGGCGAGCACCGAGGCGGTTTACCGCCGTGGCGCGCAGTGCTTTGCCATAAAGCGTGTAGCCGAAGAACAGCCACAACCCGACGATCAGAGCGATGGTGATGCCATAGACGGCGATGCTCTGGCCGGTGAAGCGCAGCGCGCCGATGGTGATGGCGTCAGACGAGATCGCAGGGCCGCGCTGGCCTTCGGCGCCGAAGAAGACGAGGCCAAAACCCTGCAGCGCGAGGTGGCAGCCCACCGAGGCGATCAGCAGTACCAGAACCGATGTGTGGGCGATCGGCTGGAACGCGATGCGATAGAGATAAAGGCCGATGGCGGCGACGATCAGCAGCGACAGCGCGATGTTGAGGGCGATATTCCCCGGCCGTCCACTCAGCGCCCACATCACGCCCCAGATCGCCAGCGGGAACACGATGTTGACCGCAATCGAGCGCAGTACGCGCTTGGCATGGAGCGCCTTGCGGAAGGTGAAGAGATCGAAGGCAAAGGCCACGACGCCCATGGCGACGGCGAGCTTGATGGTGCCCGGCATCTGGCCGGCCGAGAGGCTGGCATAGGTCAGCGCGCCGAAGGTGATGAATTCGCCTTGGGGGATCAGGATGATGCGTGTGACCGCAAAGACCAGCACTAGGGCCAGCCCGAGCAGCGCATAGATCGCGCCATTGGTGATGCCGTCCTGCAAAAGGAACAGCAAAATCGTCGTATTCAAAGCCGCGCGCTCCCCCACACTGTCTGGCGCGCCGGATACCACAGGCGCGGGACGATCAACAATGGCGGTTGAAACCCGCCGTCTATTTGATATACTTCATAACGATTATTGAACATAATCTCAAGGCCTGTCGCACGTCGACCGGGTGTTTCATTCAAGCCGCCGGGTATCGCGGAAAGCGAGCGATGACTGTTTCAAAGATGACGTCTCAGGATCAAGCCAAGCAGGTTGCGCCCGTCGGGTTCGACGAGGAGGCCGGTGCGCTGCAGCTCGGCGAACTGTCCGAACTGCTAGGCTATTCGCTGAAACGTGCGCAGTTGAAGGTGTTTGAAGACTTCCTGCGCTGCATGGCGCCGCTGCAGCTGACGCCGGCGCAGTTCTCGGTGCTGCTGCTGCTGGACAAGAACCCGGGCCGCAACCAGACCGAAATCGCCAATACGCTCGGCATTCTCCGTCCGAATTTCGTTTCGCTGCTCGACGCTCTGGAGAGTCGTGACTTGCTGACGCGGATGCGCTCGCCGAGCGACCGCCGCTCCCATGTGCTGATGCTCACCGACAAGGGGCATGCCACGCTGGCCCGTGCCAAGAAGCTGGTGGCGACGCGGCATGAAGCGCGGCTGATCGAGGTGCTGGGGCCGGCCGAGCACAAAGCGCTGCTGGGCATGATGGCGAAGATTGCTAGGGAGTTTTGAGCGGGCGTCTTCCTTAACCTCGCCCCGCTCTTTGCGGGGAGAGGTCGGCGCGCAGCGCCGGGTGAGGGGCCTTCGCTGTCCTCTCCGCACATGCGGAGTTCCGGTTCGGAAATTCTTCGACCCGTGAATCCGGGAGCGACGAGGCGACATACCTCGCCCCTCACCCGGCGCAACAAGCTCCGCTTGTCGCGCCACCCCCTCCCCGCAAATGCGGGGCGAGGGCAACGCTTAGTCCACCAAAATCACTCTGACATCATTCGCATTGGTCAGCGTCGGCCCGGTCTGCAGCAGATCGCCTGTCGCGGTGAAGAACGTCGTTGCGTCGTTATTCGCGAGCGTCGCCTTCGCGTCCAGCTTCTGCGCACGCATGGCCTCGAACGTACGCGCATCGACGATCGCACCGGCGGGATCGCTGGCGCTGCCGGCGCCGCCATCGGCGCCGTCGGTGTCACCGGCGAGCGCGACGATGCCGGTTGTATCCTTGAAAGCATCCGCGAGCGCCAGCGCGTATTCCTGGTTCGGGCCGCCGCGGCCGTTGCCCGTGACGGTCACAGTGAGTTCGCCGCCGGAGAGGATCGCGAGCTTCTTGCCGTCGGCCTTGGCCTTAAGCGCCAGCTTCGCATGCTCGGCGGCAACCTCGCGCGCTTCGCCTTCGAGATCGGCGCCGAGATCGACAATCTCATAGCCGGCATCACTGGCCACCTTGATTGCGGCATCGAGTGACTCGCGCGGTCGTGCGATCAGCTCGAACCGTGCGCGCGCGAATGCCGCGTCATCCGGCTTCACGCTTTCATTGGCCTCATCGCTGAGCGCCGCCCGTACGGCGTCATCGATGGCGAGATTGAATTTCGCGATGATGGCACGGGCATCGGCCAGCGTTGTTGTATCCGGCACCGTCGGTCCCGATGCGATCACGGCGGGATCGTCATGCGGCACGTCGGAAATCGCCAGCGATACGATCTCGGCCTTCTGCCCAGCGCGGGCAAGGCGGCCGCCCTTGATACGCGACAGATGTTTGCGCACGGTGTTGATCTCGCCGATCACCGCACCGGAGCGAAGTAGCGCGCGGTTGAGCTTCTGCTTCTGCTGGAAGGTGATGCCCGCCACTGGCGCGGTCCAGTTGGCGGAGCCGCCGCCGGAAATCAGCACCAGCAGCAGGTCGTCGGCAGTGGCTTCCGCCGCGAGCTTGAGGCTGTCGTCGGCACCCTTGAGGCCCGCTTCATCGGGCACGGGATGGCCGGCCTCCACCACACGGATGCGCCGTGTCGGCACGCCATGGCCATGGCGCGTGGTGGCGATGCCGGTGAGGCGCGCGGGATCGAGCTTTAGCGTGTCGAGATAATGCGCCTCTGCGGCAGCGGCCATGGCGGCGGCGCCCTTGCCGGCGGCGAGGCAGATGATGCGGCCTTTCGGCGGCGCCGGCAGATGGGCGCTGAGGATGACATCGGGATGGGCCGCGGCAACTGCGGCATCGAAAATTGCGCGGAGCAGGGGGCGTTTATCGGTCATGCCGGGGTTATGCCGCTCTACGGCAGGGACGGCAAGCGCTTCCCCTCGCCCCCGGACGCGGCGCAGCCGCGAATGGTGGGAGAGGGTTGATCGAACCGCGGAGCGGTTCGAGACGGAAAGGGGGTGGTGCGGCAGGCGAGAAAGAAAGATCCCTCTCCCGTCTTCGCTTCGCCGTAGCCGATGCTGTGCATCGGCTACGGTCCTTTAAGGACGGCGACCGGAGGTCGCCTGCTGCACCCTCTCCCACGGCGCGCAGCTTCGCTCCGCCCGGGGGAGAGGAAGAAACAGCCTAGCCGCCCTTGCCGCTTTCGCCGAGTTCACCGGTCAGCACGTCGCCGAACAGTTTCCAGTTCTCTCCTTCGAAACGCATCAGCTGCATCTGCTCGATGGGCGAGAAATCGGTGGGTGAGGTGTTGACCAGCACGCCTGGCAGCAGCGTCGACTGCTGGACGTTCTTCAGGTTCGCCGCCTGCTTCATCACATTGGCGCGGGTGAGATCGTCGCCGCACTGCTTGAGCAGGATCGCCATGGTCTCGGCGATATTATAGCCGGACATCAGCGACGAGTCGGACGGGTTGCCGTCCGGGACGTATTTGGCGAGGAATTCGCGATAGGCCTTGATGCCTGGATCGTCCTTCCACTGCGGGTCGGTGGCGTCCTTGGAGTAGTGCGCGGAGAGCAAGCCCTGCGCGTTCTCGAAGCCTGCGGGACGCAGCACCTGACCGATCGATACGCTGACGCCCGGAACAATCATGGTCGGCTTCCAGCCCAGTTCCGCGATCTTCTTGATGGTCTGTGCGGCAAACTTCGGCGTCGCGAAGATGATGACAACGTCGGGATTGACCGACTTCATCTTGACGATGTGGGAATCCACGGTCGGCTCGGTGAGCTCATAGCTCTCCTCGATGACGATGGACGAGGCCTTGTCGCCAAGGCCGTCCTTGACGCCCTTGAGATAATCCTTACCGAAGTCGTCATTCTGAAAGAGCACGCCGATCTTCGCGCCGGCCTTTTCCTTAAGCAGGTACTTGGCGTAGATGCGGCCTTCGCTCTGGTAGCTGGGCAGCCAGCCCATGGTCCAGGGGAAGTTCTTCGGGTCGGCCCATTTGGTTGCGCCGGTGGCGAGGAACAGCTGCGGCACCTTCTTGGCGTTGAGATATTTCTGGATCGCCGTATTGGACGGCGTGCCGAGCGCCGAGAACATCAAGAGCACTTCGTCGGACTCGATCAGTTTGCGGGTCTGCTCAACAGCCTTCGGCGGCGAATAGGCATCGTCATAGCTGATGTAGTTGATCTTACGGCCGTTGATGCCGCCCTGATCGTTGATCATCTTGAAATAGCCTGCCTGCGCCTTGCCCACCGCACCATAGGCCGAAGCGGGGCCGCTATAGGGCACGATATTGCCGAGCTTGATTTCGGTGTCGCTGGCGCCGGTGTCATATTTCTTCTGGGCGAGGACGTGGGTCGAGGAGACGGCGAGCAACATGGCGGCGGCCGAGAGCGACAACAGCCGCGCGGACGTGGCAGACATTTGAGTTCCTTCCCTTGCTTGCAAGGCGAGATTTTCTTGTTCTGCAGGCTCTTTTGCGCCTGCGAGATAGTCATACCGCGATTGCACAATGGCTCAAATGGAAAGCGGCCAAAAACGCAACAAGGCCCGCGCTGTTTTTGACGCGGGCCTCACATATTTTCCGTTATGTGGAATGAGAGCGATCAGCCGCCCACATCAGCGCTAATGACCTCGCCGAACAGCTCCCATTTATCGCCTTTGAAACGCATCAGCTGAAGCTGGCTGATCGGCGCAAAGTCGGTCGAAGATGTGTTGATCTTGATGCCGGGCAGCAGCACCTCGGTTCGGAAGTCCTTTAGGCTGGCCGCCTGCTTCATGACGTTTTCGCGGGTCAGGTTGTCACCGCACTTCTTGAGAACCTCGACCAGCGTCTGGGCGACGCCGTAACCGGTGACGATCAATCCATCGAGCTTGTTGCCTTCCGGAAAATCCTTGTCGAGGAAGGCGAGAAATTCCTTCATGCCGGGGTCGTTGTTCCACTGGGTGTCCGCGACGTCCTTCAGATATGCAGCGGAAATAATGTCCTGCGAGTTTTCGAAGCCGGCCGGCTTCATCACGCTGCCGATCGAGTTGGACACGTTATTGAGGAAGTGCATCGGCTTCCAGCCAATCTCGGCGGCCTTCTTGATAGCCTGCGCCGCAAATTTCGGCGTCGTGATGTTGACGAATACGTCGGCGTTCAACGACTTCAGCTTGACGATGTGATTGTCTATGGTCGGCTCGGAGGTCTCGTAGCTCTCCTCCACTACGATCATCGAGGCGGCCTTTGCGCCAAGGCCGTCCTTCAGACCTTTGAGATAGTCCTTGCCGTAGTCATCGTTCTGGTAAAGGACGGCAATCTTCGCGCCGGGCTTTTCCTTCAGAAGATATTTCGCATAGATCTGCGTCTCGCTCTGGTAGTTGGGCTGCCAGCCCATGGTCCAGGGGAAGTCCTTCGGGTCGTTCCACTTGGTGGCGCCGGTGGCCACGAACAGTTGCGGCACCTTCTTGCTGTTCATGTATTTCTGGATCGCCGAGTTCGGCGGTGTGCCGAGCGAGTTGAACACCAGCAGAACTTCGTCCGATTCCACTAGCTTGCGCGCTTGCTCGACGGTTTTTGGCGGCGAATAGGCATCGTCATAACTGATGAAGTTGATCTTACGGCCGTTGATGCCGCCAGCAGCATTGATCTTTTTGAAGTAGGCTTCCTCGGTTTTTCCGATCACGCCATAGGCGGAGGCGGGTCCGCTATAGGGCATGATGTTGCCGATCTTGATTTCGGTATCCGAGGCGCCGGTGTCGTATTTTTTCTGGGCGAGCGCGCCGGTGGCAGATGCGGCGAGCAAAGCCAAGCCAGCCAAAGAAGCAGCCGGAAGTGCGGCCAGGCGCAGATGAATTGCGGGCATTTCTGATCTCCCTGATCAATTGTGATGTGTCATGTTTCTTGACGTGGAGCTCTGTGGCTCCTGACGACATTCAACACCCGCGCGGGATCGCCAGCAAGAAAAAGCCCCCGCGACGTGGTCGCGAGGGCGGTATAATTCGTGTTCGCTGATGCAGCAGAGCTGCAGGCGCTGCAGAGTTATTGCGTGACGGCGTCGGCGCTGAAGATCTCGCCGAAGCGCTCCCACTTGTCGCCCTTGAAACGCTGCATCTGCAATTGCGAGATCGGCGCGAAATCGGTGGGCGAGGTATTGATGGTGATGCCCGGCAGCAGCGTGTCGGGAGTAAAGTCCTTCAGGCTGGCGGTCTGCTTCATGACATTCGCCCGGGTCAGGTCGTCGCCGCACATCTGCAGCACCTTGACCAGCGTCTGCGCGGCACCATAGCCATAGACCGTGCTCGAATCCGCCTTGTTGGCGTCCGGCATGTATTTGTCGAGGAACGCGTTCCACTTCTTCATGCCGGGATCGTCCTTCCACTGCGAGTCGGTGCCGTCCTTGGTGTAGGAGGCCGACAGCACGCCTTGCGCATTGTCGAAGCCGGCGGGCTGCATCACCGCTCCCACGGAGACGCTGACATTGGCGAGAATCTGTAGCGGCTTCCAGCCAAGCTCGGCGGTCTTCTTGATAGTCTGTGCCGCGAATTTTGGCGTGGTGAAGATCATCAGCACGTCGGGGTTCGCAGCTTTCAGCTTCACCACATGGGTGTCAATGGTCGGTTCGGCGATCTCGTAGCTGTCCTCGATGGCGATCATCGATGCTGCCTTGTCGCCGAGGCCGTCCTTGAAGCCCTTCAGATAGTCCTTGCCGAAATCGTCGTTCTGGTAAAGCACGCCGATTTTCGCGTTCGGCTTCTCCTTCAGAAGATACTTCGCATAGATCTGCGCTTCGCTCTGATAGGAGGGCTGCCAGCCGATCGTCCAGGGGAAGTTCTTCGGATCGTTCCATTTGGTGGCGCCGGTGGCAACGAAGAGCTGCGGCACTTTCTTGCCGTTCAGATATTTCTGGATCGCGGTATTCGAGGGCGTACCCAGTGGATTGAACACCACCAGCACCTCGTCCGATTCGACCAGCCTTCGCACCTGCTCCACGGCTTTCGGTGGCGAATAGGCGTCATCGTAACTGATGAAGTTGATCTTGCGTCCGTTGATGCCACCCTGTGCGTTGATCATGTTGAAATAGGCGGTCTCGGTCTTGCCGATCGTTCCATAGGCAGATGCGGGGCCGCTATAAGGGATGATGTTGCCGATCTTGATTTCAGTATCGGTGGCGCCGGTGTCGTATTTCTTCTGCGCGAGCGCGCTGGACACACTGGCGGCCAGAAGCGCCATAGCAGCAGGCAGTGCTGCAAGGCGCATGGATCGTGCGAGCATCATGGATCTCCGTGATCATTTCTTCCCAGGTCTTTGTTGGAGTTCTGCGACTCCTGTTCGCATTGAATACCCCTGATGCGCCGGTCACAAGAATAAGCCCCTGCGACCAAATCGCAGGGGCTCCGTTGTTTTAGTGGTGCAGTGCAAAGTGCTGCGGTACTAGTCCGGCGCAGTCGTGTCAGCATTGATCACCTCGCCGAACAGCTCCCACTTGTCGCCCTTGAAGCGCATCATCCGCAACTGTGCGATCGGAGCATAGTCGGTGGCCGAGGTGGAGATGGTGATGCCCGGCAGCAGCGTGTCTGGCGCGAAGTCCTTCAGGCTTGCCGCCTGCTTCATGACATTCTCGCGGGTCAGGTTGTCACCGCACATCTCCAGCACCTTCACCAGCGTCTGCGCGGCGCCATAACCGTAGACGAGGCTGTTGTCGGTGCGATCGGCGCCCGGCATGTATTTGTCGATGAAGGCCGACCATTTCTTCATGCCCGCATCATCTTTCCATTGCGAATCCGCGCCGTCCTTGCGGTAGTCGGCGGACAGGACGCCCTCTGCATTGGCAAAGCCTGCCGGCTGCATCACTGCTCCAACAGAGACGCTGACATTGGTCACGAGCTGCAGCGGCTTCCAGCCGAGTTCACCGATCTTCTTGATGCCTTGGGCCGCGAATTTCGGCGTTACGAAATGGACGACAACATCGGGATTGAGCGACTTCACCTTCACGATGTGGGAATCGATGGTCGGCTCGGAGATCTCATAGCTCTCTTCCGTGACCAGCATCGTGGCAGCCTTGGCACCCAGCGCTTCCTTGAACGCCTTCTGGTAGTCCTTGCCGAAATCGTCGTTCTGATAGATCACCGCGACCTTGGCGTCCGGCTTCTCCTTCATCAGATATTTTGCGTAGATTTGTGCCTCGACCGCGTAGCTCGGCTGCCAGCCCATCGTCCACGGGAAGTGCTTCGGATCGTTCCACTTGCTGGCGCCGGTGGCGACAAAGAGTTGCGGCACCTTCTTGGCATTCATGTATTTCTGGAACGCGGTATTCGACGGCGTGCCGAGCGAATTGAAGATGAACAGTGCCTCGTCGCTCTCGACCAGCTTGCGGGCCTGCTCGACCGCCTTCGGCGGCGAATAGGCGTCATCGTAGCTTATGAAATTGATCTTGCGGCCGTTGATGCCGCCCTGGTCGTTGACCATTTTGAAATAGGCGGTTTCAGTCTTGCCGATCAGTCCGTAGGACGAGGCAGGGCCGCTATACGGCATAATGTTGCCGATCGTGATTTCGGTGTCAGTGGCGCCGGTGTCGTATTTCTTCTGGGCCAGCGCGCTGCCGCTGGCTGCGACGCTGAGGGCCGCGGCAACCGACAAAGTCAGTGCGCGCGAACGGATCGAAGGCATTTCAGAACTCCCTGATTTTTATTCGTGTTGTTTTGCGGGCCTTTGCGGCTCCGGCCGGATTGAACACCGTTCGCGTGTATGCGGCAACAAAAAGCCCCTCGCGATGACACCGCGAAGGGCTGCTTTATTGGGCAACGGATATGCCGTCCCCCGGTATAATTCAGCGGCTGATCTCGCCCGAGATCACAGGGCCAAATAACTCCCATTTGTCGCCCTTGAAGCGCATCATCTGCAACTGTTCGATCGGGTAGAAATCAGTCGCGGACGTGTTGAGCTTGACACCCGGCAGCATCGTGTCCGGCGCGAAGTCCTTCAGGATGGCGGCCTGCTTCATCACATTGGCGCGGGTGAGATCGTCGCCTGCCTGCTTCAGCACCTGAACCATGGTCTGAGCTGCGCCGTAGCCATAGACCACGGAGATGTCGTTGCGGCGGGCGTCCGGCGCGTATTTTGCGAGGAAGGCGTAGAAACGTTGCATGCCGGGGTCATTGTCCCATTGCGGGTCGGAGCCGTCCTTGGCGTAATAGGCCGACAGGATGCCTTGGGCGATGTCCTGTCCGGCCGGCTTCAGCACGGAGCTGATCGATGCGCTGGCATAGCCCTGGATGTAGAGCGGCTTCCAGCCGAGTTCGGAGACCTTGCGGATACTCTGGACCGCCGACTTCGGTGTCGTGACGCTGATGAAGGTATCGGCGCCAGAGGCTTTCAGATTGATGATGTGGCTATCGATGGTCGGCTCGGTGACCTCATAGCTTTCGGCGGCGATCAACATGCCCCCAGCTTTGTCGCCGAGACCATCTTTCAGGCCCTTCAGCACGTCCTTGCCGAGGTCGTCGTTCTGATAGAGCACCGCGATCTTCGCGTCGGGCTTTTCGTTCAGCAGATATTTCGCATAGATGCGGCCCTCGCTCTCATAGGGCGGCTGCCACGCCATCGTCCACGGGAAAGCCTTGTGATTGCCGAAATAGGTTGCGCCGGCGGCGACGAACAGTTGCGGCACTTTCTTGATGTTGAGATATTTTTGGATCGCCGCATTGGACGGTGTGCCGAGTGGGTTAAACACCACGAGCACCTCGTCCGATTCCACCAGCTTGCGGGCCTGCTCGACGGCCTTGGCCGGATTGTAGGCATCGTCATAGCTGATGAAATTGATCTTGCGGCCGTTGATGCCGCCCTGATCGTTGATCATCCGGAAATAAGCGGCCTCGATGATGCCCGCGATGCCATAGGCCGAAGCCGGCCCGCTATAGGGCATGATGTTGCCGATCTTGATCTCGGTGTCGGATGCGCCGGGATCGTATCGCTTCTGCGCGAGGGCATGGCCGGCGCAGGCGATGCTCAGTGCGGCGGCAAGCGAGATTGTTCGTGGTCGAAAGGCAGGCATCCCGGGTTGGTCCTCGTACAGCAGTCGCGAGGCGTTAATGGCATGTGCATCAACAAAAATCCCCGGCGATGTGAGCGCGAGGGGCACTTTCTGTGTGGCGGAAAGATGGTGGCGGTTCCTTCGCCCCGATTGCGGAAGAAGTCGGTGCGCTGCTGATACACTCATACCAACTCGCACAAAAAAAGCGGCCACCGAAGTGACCGCTTGTCTTGCCTCAATTGCGGATCGAACTAACCGCCCGATCCGCCGATCACTGCGCGGACGGTATCGTCCGGGCCGAAGTCTTCCGCGCCATCCACGTAGAGAAGAGCGCTGAGCTTCGAACGCGCGCGGTTGACGCGGCTCTTGATGGTGCCGACGGCGCAGCCGCAGATCGTGGCCGCGTCCTCATAGGAGAAGCCCGATGCGCCGACGAGAATAAGCGCTTCGCGCTGATCCTGCGGAAGCTTCTCAAGCGCCGCGCGAAACTCCTCAAATTCCAGATGGGCGTTTTGTGCCGGCTGGGTCTTCAGAGTCTTGGCATAGCTACCGTCCGCATCCTCAACTTCCCGTCGCCGCTTGCGATAGTCCGACCGGAACAGGTTGCGCAGAATGGTGAACAACCACGCAGGGAGATTCGAGCCGACCTGGAAGGAGTCGATATTGGCGAGAGCGCGCAACAGCGTTTCCTGAACGAGGTCATCGGCCCGGTCACCGTTGCCGGAGAGCGAGATCGCGAAGGCGCGCAGGCTAGGCACCGACGCCAGAATGTCGTCGCGGAGTGAGTCTGTGAGAGGCATTATTCCCCTCCTTCATTTTTGCCGGGATCGCCAGCGATCTGGGCTTGAGCCTCAGCCCCGTCCAGCTTGCGGATCAGCTCCGCAAATCGGTCCGGCACGCCCTGTCGCACGACATCGTCGTACATAGCGCGCAACTGATGCCCGATCCGTGACTGGATTTCGGCGTTTAATCCGCCCTTTGGCTTCACATCTTTCATGACCCGTTCCACATTCCCCAGAAGACATGTCCCTGGAATTTGAGAAATTTTCTTGATTTTTGAAGCCTTTGCGGCGTCTGTCGGCGATCTAATGCGGAGCGTGGCCGAAAGTTCCGACCCGATGGAACTTTTGTCTGGCTGGGGCGTAAACAAGCACAACGAGGGAGCCGGATTGTATCCGAATACCCCTTCGACTTTGACGTAGAGTCGTCTTTGACCAGACAGGATGGAGTGGGGATGTCCCGATCACAGCTCGTAGCTGAACACTTGCCGCTGTTGCGGCGCTATGCCCGCGCCCTCACAGGTAACCAGGCCTCAGGCGATGCCTATGTAGGCGCCATGCTGGAAGCGTTGCTGCAGGACCAGTCGTTGCTCGACGAGCAACACGGAGCCCGTGCCGGCTTGTTTCGCCTGTTCACCCAGATTTGGAACTCTGTCGCCTTGAACGACAATCCGGACGTCGCGCCGCTGCAGGCCGCGTCCGAGAAGCGCATTTCCAACATCACCCCGCTGCCACGACAGGCCTTCCTGTTGCTGTCGCTCGAAGGCTTCTCGGAAGAGGAAGTCGCCTTCGTACTCGATGCTGATGTGGCGGAAGTGCGTACACTGGCCGATACGGCCGGCCGAGAAATGGCCGCCGAAATCGCCACCGACGTTCTCATCATCGAGGACGAGACCTTCATCGCGATGGATCTCGAAAGCCTCGTGAAGAATCTCGGTCATAACGTCATCGGCGTTGCACGCACTCATGCAGATGCGGTTGCGCTCGCAAAGAACAAGAAGCCCGGCCTGATCCTCGCCGATATCCAGCTCGCCGATGGCAGCTCGGGTCTCGATGCGGTGAACGAGTTGCTGCGTATCTTCGAAGTGCCGGTAGTCTTCATCACCGCCTATCCGGAGCGTTTCCTGACTGGCGAACGTCCGGAGCCGGCCTTCCTGATCTCGAAGCCGTTCCAGCCCGCGATGGTCTCGGCCGTCGCCAGCCAGGCGCTGTTCTTCCAGCGCAACTCAAAGAACAAGACAGCCAAGGCATCCTGATTTCAAGGTGCCCTAACTTCGGGCGTCATTGATTGACATCGAAGCGGCTAGGCCATGTGCTCGGCCGCTTTCGTTTGGCCAGAAGCCATCCAGAGCGCGCCGGATGATACCTGCTCAATAAGTCCTCTTCGCTTGCGCAAACTATCAGCGGGCAGAAGGAGGGGGCTGACAGTATTGTGTTGATGCAGCGATCAATGCCGATATCATCCCTCGATAAGCGGCAAATTGCCACGTCCCGCAGGGCTCATAGGCTTTGACGGGCTGGCGGGGCTGCGTGACCCTTCTGGTCGAACCGGTGCGCATGAACTCAACTGCCGACGCTGAACCTCATATCTATCAATCCACAGTGACACGCCCCGTTGCGGTCGATGTCAGCAAGGTGTCGCTCACTTTCGATACGGCCGACGGCAAGGTCGAAGCGCTATCCAATGTCGATCTGCAAATCAGTGGCGGGGAGTTCGTCTCCTTCATCGGTCCCTCCGGCTGCGGCAAGACCACGCTGCTGCGTGTGATCGCGGATCTGCAGCAGCCAAGCTCTGGGAGCGTCACTGTCAATGGCATGAGCGCGGAGCAGGCGCGGCTCGGGCGCAATTACGGTTATGTATTTCAGGCGCCGGCGCTGTTTCCCTGGCGCAGCATCGAGGCCAATCTCAAGCTGCCGCTGGAGCTGATGGGCTTTTCGCCGACCGAACAAAAGCAGCGCGCCGCGCGCTACCTCGACCTCGTCAATCTCACCGGCTTCGCGCGGAAATTTCCCTGGCAGCTCTCCGGCGGCATGCAGCAGCGGGTTTCCATCGCACGGGCGCTGTCGTTCGATCCCGAATTGCTGCTGATGGACGAGCCGTTCGGAGCACTGGATGAGATCGTGCGCGATCATCTCAACGAACAGCTCCTGCAGCTCTGGGCCAAGACCCGCAAGACCGTGTTGTTCGTGACGCATTCGATTCCCGAAGCGGTGTTTCTTTCCACCAAGATCGTGGTGATGTCGCCGCGGCCGGGCCGTATCACTGATATAATCGACTGCAATTTCCGGCGCGACCGCACGCTGGAAATTCGCGAGACGCCGGAATTCATGGCGATCGCGCAGCGCGTGCGCACCGGGCTGCGCGCCGGACATTCCTATGACGAGTAGCACGGTGGATACGATGCCGGTCGCGCGTGCGGCATGGCGCACGCATCCGCTGGTCAAGGGTAGCGCGCCGGTGGTGACCATTGTCGCGGTGCTGATCGTCGTCTGGTACATCGGCGCCGTGCTGATGAACCTGTCGCTTGTGCGCGGCGGCTTCGAGCGCGAGGAAGCGCCTTATACGACGATGGAATTGCTGGAAGGCACCATGAGCGCGGAACGGCCGCTGCTGCCGGCGCCGCATCAGGTGGTCGGTGCTTTCATCGACGGCGTGTTCGGCTATGCGCCGACGGCGCCGCGTAGCCTCGTCTATCATTCCATGGTGACGCTGTCGGCGACGCTGCTCGGCTTCGCGCTGGGCGCGCTGCTCGGCATCGTGCTGGCGCTCGCCATCGTGCACAGCCGCGTGCTGGAGCGTAGCCTGATGCCGTGGATCATCTGCTCGCAGATGGTGCCCATATTGGCGCTGGCGCCGATCTTCATTGTGGTGCTCGGTGCCGTCGGCCTACAGGGCCTGCTGCCGAAATCGATCATCTCGGCCTATCTGAGCTTCTTTCCCATCACCATCGGCATGGTGAAAGGCTTTACCTCGCCCGATCCGATGCAGATGGACCTGATGCGCACATGGTCGGCGACATCTAGACAGGTGCTGTCGAAACTGCGCTGGCCATCGGCCGTGCCGTATCTCTTTGCCAGCCTCAAGGTCGCCATCACCATCTCGCTGATCGGCGCCATCGTCGCTGAACTGCCGACCGGTGCCGAGGCCGGCATCGGCGCGCGCTTGCTGGCCGGCTCGTACTACGGCCAGACCATCCAGATCTGGTCGGCGCTGGTTGCCGCAGCCGTTTTGGCTTCTGGTTTGATCGCCATCGTCAGCTACGCCGAACGCAAGGTGGCGCAGCGGATGGGGGCGCGTGCATGAATCGTCGCCAGATCCGCCTGGGCTTCATCATGTCGGCGGTGTGCGTGCTGATCACACTGATGCTGCCATTGCCGCTCTCGGGTGTGCCTGTCGCCGCGCTGATGGCGCGCCCACTGACCTTCCTGCTCACCGGCGTGATCGTGCTGGTCTTCGCTTTCGCTGCCGGCTTCCGTGGCCTGCCTGCCATTGTGATCGGCCTTGTCGGGGCAGGTATCACGGCGGACATGACGTTGACGCTGTTGCGCGATCCCTTGATTGCTGGCGATGCCGCGTCAGGCTTCTGGATGGTGGTGATCGGCGTCTGGCTGGCGTCGTGGATCTGTGTCGTCGCGCTGGCCGGGTTGAAGCCGCGCAACAGCGCCTTTCGCAAGGTCATCGATCTCGCCATTCCGCTGCTGTTCGGTGCGGCCGTGTTCTATCTTTGGGAAGTTGTGGTGCGCGGGGCGGGCGTGCCGCCGGTGCTGCTGCCGTCGCCGAGCGCTGCCGCTACGAAATTCATGGCGTCGCTGCCGATATTGGGCGCGGATTTCGTGCAGACCTTCATCCGTGGTGTGCTGATCGGCTATGCCATCGGCTGCGGCGCCGGGCTTCTGGTGGCGATCCTCGCGCATCGCTTTGAATTTCTCGGCCGCGGGCTGCTACCCTTGGGTAACTTCTTCTCGGCACTGCCGCTGGTCGGCGTGGCACCCATTATGGTGATGTGGTTCGGCTTCGACTGGCCGTCGAAGGCCGCGGTCGTGGCGCTGGTGACATTCTTCCCGATGCTGGTGAATGCGTTGGCCGGTCTGCAAGCTGCCGGCGATATCGAGCGTGATCTGATGCGCTCCTACGGCGCGAGCTATGCCCAGACTCTCATCAAGTTGTATCTTCCCGCTGCTCTACCTTTCATCTTCAATGCACTGAAGATCAATGCCACACTGGCCCTGATCGGTGCCATTGTCGCGGAATTCTTCGGCACGCCGACGCAAGGCATCGGCTTTCGAATTTCCACCGAAGCCGGGCGCATGGCGCTCGATATGGTGTGGGCGGAGATCGCGCTGGCCGCGATCGCGGGAATGGCATTTTATGGACTTGTTGCGCTCGCCGAGCGCGTGACGACGTTTTGGCATCCATCGATGCGGACCTAGTTCGGCAGGTTCGCCAATTCTGGAGTTGAGCATGAAGAAGATCATGGCATTCGGCGCAGCGATGGCTCTCTCGCTCGGCTCCGCGCAAGCGGCGGACAAGGTCACCATCCAGCTCAAATGGGTCGCACAGGCCCAGTTCGCCGGCTACTTCGTCGCCAAGGAGAAGGGCTTCTACAAGGACGCCGGGCTCGACGTGACGATCAAGCCGGGCGGTCCCGATGTCGCCCCACCGCAAGTGATCGCGGGCGGCGGTGCCGATGTGGTGGTGGACTGGATGCCGTCGGCGCTGGCCTCGCGCGAGAAGGGCGTGCCGCTGGTGAATATTTCGCAGACCTTCAAGAAGTCCGGGCTCGAACTCACCTGCCGCGCCGAGACCGGCATCAAGAAGCCGACCGATCTGAAGGGCAAGGTCACCGGCGTCTGGTATGGCGGCAACGAATATCCGTTCCTCTCCTGGATGTCGAAGCTGGGCTACAAGACCGATGGTTCGCCGGCCGGCGTCAAGATCATCAAGCAGGGCTTCAATGTTGATCCGCTGCTGCAGAAGCAGGCCGATTGTGTATCGACGATGGCCTATAATGAATACTGGCAGGTGATCGATGGCGGCTACAAGC
The DNA here is from genome assembly GCF_056401215.1 of Tardiphaga sp. P4_G1. Lineage (NCBI taxonomy): Bacteria > Pseudomonadati > Pseudomonadota > Alphaproteobacteria > Hyphomicrobiales > Nitrobacteraceae > Tardiphaga > Tardiphaga sp. P4_G1. The sequence continues at coordinate 157,532 of NZ_JBFUJU010000012.1, read as the reverse complement.
CGAGCCAGCTTACCGTGTTCAAATATGAGGACGAGGGCGTCGCCACGCTGGAGGACGGTCTCTGGGTGCTCGACAAGAATCTCAAGGATCCAGCCTTCGTTGCCAAGATGGCGAAGTTCGTGAAGGCGTCGATGAAGGGCTGGGACTATGCCAAGACCAATCCCGACGAAGCCGTGAAGATCATTCTGGCTGGCGACTCCACGGGCGCCAAGACTGCCAAAGACCAGAAGCGCATGATGACCGAGGTCAGCAAGTTGCTCGGCGATGCCAATGGCAAGCTCGACGTCAAGGACTATGATCGCACGGTTGCGACGCTGATGTCTGGCGGTTCGGATCCCGTGATTACCAAGAAGCCGGAAGGTGCCTACAGCTTCGCAGTCTATGACGCGATGAAGTAATCGCGGGTATCAGCGGCGCGCGAATAACGGCTGCGCGCCGATTGACTTGGCGAGGTGATCACCAAAGGCTTCACTGATCGGCGGCAGCGTGCGGCCGGCTTTCTTGATGATGGTGATCGCGCGCGAGAAATCCGCGACGTCGATCTGCCGCGAGCGCAGGTCCGGCTCAGCGCCGATCTCGCGTGCGGAGCCTGGCAGGATGGTGATGCCCAGGCCGGCGCGGACCATGGCGATAGCCGTCATCATATAGGTCGCTTCGCAGGTCGGCTGCGCGATGTGTCCCGCGGTCAGGAAGGCGCTGTCGACGACCGCGCGGACGCTGGTCGCGGGATCCATCAGCACCAGCGGATATTTCATCAGATCGTCGATGGTGACCTTGCGGATGCCGCCGATAGGGTGCTTCGCCGGAAACACCACATGCATGCGGTCGCGCACTTCGAGCAGCACTTCCACGTCGTGGCCGGTGACGCTGCCGCCCATGATGCCGAGATCGACCTCTTCTGAGCGGACGAGGTCAAGGACGCGGTTGGCGATCACGTCCTTCAGGACGAAAGATGTGCCGGGCTGTAACTCGCGAAACGACTTGATGGCCTCGGGCAGGGCACCCGCGGCGACCGAGGGAAGCGCCGCGATCCGGACGATGCCGCGGCGCTTGGCCGCGATATCGCGAGTATCCACGACGACGGCATCGAGATCGCGGATCATGCGCTGAAACACCGGCAGCAGTTCGCGGCCGACCCGCGTCAGTTCGACGGAGCGGGTGTTGCGATCGAACAGTTTCACCTCGAGGGTTTCTTCGAGGCGCCTGATCTGAACCGTCAGCGTCGGCTGCGCCAGATGCAGCAACTCCGCGGCGCGGGTGAAGCTGCCGGCTTGGGCGACGACGACGAAAGACCGGATCTGCCGGAGATTCACATCCATAGAGAATTTCTATCAATGGGATAGAATTAATTCAATTGAATAGAGGGAAGCTTCTGGCTTCAATGCCCGAAAGCGACATGCGCGTGATCGCTTGCTCAGGCCCGTGACATGTCCGTCAAAAGAGATCGGGAGATAGACATGCAGCGGTCGCGGTTTTCGCGATGTGACTGCAGGCAAGTCTGATCCAGGGAGACTGCTCGTGCGTACCATCAGGATCGGATCCGGTGCCGGCTATTCGGGGGACCGGATCGAACCGGCGATCGAACTCGCCGAAAGCGGCAACCTCGACTATCTCGTCTTCGAGTGCCTTGCCGAACGCACCATCGCGCTGGCCCAGCAGGACCGCCTGAAAGATCCGCAAGGCGGTTTCGACCCGTTGCTTGCCGACCGCATGAAGGCGGTGCTGTCCATCTGCCGAAAGAACGGCGTCAAGATCATCACCAATATGGGCGCGGCGAATCCCGTCGCGGCGGCGCAGGCGACGCGTGACATCGCCAGGGCGCTCGGTCTGCCCGGTCTTAAGGTTGCGGCAGTAACGGGCGACGATGTGCTGGAACAGGCGCGCGCGTCCGATGTCGCGCTGGACGAAGGTGGCTCCGTGAAAGCGCTGGGCAACCGCGTGATCTCGGCCAATGCCTATACCGGCGCAGCGCCTATCGCCGAAGCGCTCGCCGGTGGCGCCGATGTCGTCATCACCGGCCGTGCGGCCGATCCGGCGCTGTTTCTCGGGCCGCTGGTGCATGAATTCGGCTGGGCGATGGATGACTGGGATCTGCTTGGCAAAGGCACCATGGTCGGCCATCTCCTGGAATGTGCTGGCCAGATCACCGGCGGCTATTTCGCCGATCCCGGCGTGAAGGATGTGCAGGGCCTCGCGCGGCTTGGTTTCCCGATCGGCGAGGTGCGCGAGGATGGCGGTCTCGTCGTCACCAAGGTCGCGGGCTCGGGCGGCCAGATCACGCGAGCGACGGTGATCGAACAACTGCTCTACGAAATTCATGATCCGACCCGCTATTACCAGCCGGATGTGGTTGCCGATTTCTCGCAGGTGCGTGTCGAGGAGGTTGGTCCGGACCGCATCCATGTCACCGGCGGGAGTGGCACGCCGAAGACTGGCCTGCTGAAGACGTCAGTCGGCTATCTCGACAGCTATATCGGCGAAGGCGAAATCTCCTATGCTGGTGCCAATGCCGTGGCGCGCGGGCGTCTGGCGCTTGAGATTGTGCGCGAACGCCTCACGCTCACCGGCGTGAAAATGACGGAGAGCCGGTTCGACCTGATCGGCGTCAATGCGCTGCATGGTGACGCCCTGGCCGAAGGCCGCGATCCCTATGAAGTCCGCATCCGCGTCGCGGGGCGCACAGACTCTCTCGCAGAGGCCGTGAAGATCGGCAATGAGGTCGAGACGCTTTACACCAACGGGCCTGCCGGTGGCGGCGGGGCCTGGAAATCGGCGCGCGAAATCGTCGGCGTCGCCTCGGCTTTGCTGCCCGAAACTGTCGTGACGTCATCAGTCACATTCATGGAGGCCTGACCATGAAACTCCGTGAGATCGCGCATTCACGCAGCGGCGACAAGGGCGATACGTCCAACATTTCCGTCATCGCTTTCGATGTCGGTGACTTCGGCTTTCTTGCCGAGCACGTGACGGCAGATCACGTCGCGCAGCATTTCGGCGACACCATCACCGGCACCGTCACGCGCTATGAATTGCCGGCGCTCGGCGCGCTAAACTTCGTGCTGACGGGCGCGCTCGGTGGCGGTGTTGTGCGATCGCTCGCGCTGGATACGCACGGGAAATCATTCAGCTCTGCGCTGCTTGAATTCGAGCTGCCGGCCAAAGGAGCGTCATCCGGCTCACCATGATCTTCGTCACAATAGGACGACGATACTTTCATACCAAACCAAAAACGGGAGGACTATTGATGAAGCGACGTACATTCCTGGCTGGCCTCGGTGCAACTGGCGTCAGCGCTGCAGTTTTTTCTCCGGCGATCGTTCGTGCCGCTGCGGATACTCCACTGAAGTTTGGGGTGCTGTCCGACATGACGGGTCTGTTCGCTGACAATGGCGGGCAGGGCTCGGTAGCGGCAGCGCAGCTCGCGATCGAGGAATGCGGCGGCAAGGTGCTTGGCAAGGCGATAGAGCTGATCCAGGCCGACCATCTCAACAAGCCCGATGTCGGCGGCAATATTGCGCGCCAGTGGTATGATCAGGAAGGCGTCGACGTCATTCTCGACGTGCCGGTGTCGTCTGTTTGCATCGCCGTGCAGACCTTCGCCAAGGACCGCAACAAGATGTTCATCACATCGGCCGGCGGCTCGGCGGATCTCAGCGGCAAGTTCTGCTCGCCGAACTTCATTCAGTGGACCTACAATACTTACGCGCTGGCCAATGTCGCCGGCAAGGCGATGCTTCAGCGCGGTGGCGACACATGGTTCTTCGTTGTTGCGGATTATGCCTTTGGTCAGGCGCTCGAGCGTGACGTAACGGAAGTTGCCGTCAAGGGCGGCGGCAAGGCGCTTGGCCGTGCGCCGCATCCGATCAACACGGCGGATTTCTCCTCGCAGCTTCTGACGGCCAAGTCGTCGGGCGCCAAGGTCATCGCCATCGCCAATGCCGGCAGTGACACGCAGAACGCCATCAAGCAGGCAGAAGAGTTCGGCTTGATGGGCGGTGATCAGAAGATGATTGCGCTCTTGATCGACGTGAATGACATCCGCAGCGTCGGATTGAAGAGCGCGCAAGGCCTGCTGGTGACGTCCGGCTTCTACTGGAACATGGACGACCGCACGCGTGCATTCTCCAAGCGCTATGCTGCCAAGATGGGCAAGCCGCCGAGCATGATGCAGGCCGGTGTCTATTCCTCGACGCTGAACTACATCAAGTCGGTGGAGGCCGCGAATACCAAGGATCCTGTCGCCGTGGTCAAGGATCTGCAGGGGCGTACCTTTGACGATGCCTTCCTGCGCAACGGCAAGCTGCGTCCAGACAATCTGATGGTCCACGACATGTATCTCGCCGAGGTCAAGAAGCCTTCCGAGGTCACCGATAGCTATGACGTGTTCAGAATCCTCGCCACGGTGAAGGGCGAAGACGCGTTCTCGCCGCTCTCGGCGAGTACATGCCCAATGGTGATGAGCAAGAAGTAAGAACAGACAACTCTATGAACCGAGCGTCGTGGGCAGGGAAATACCTTTACCCGCGATTCTTTCGAAGGGTGAGAGAGCCTTACCTATTCCTCAAAAGAATGCGGGGTGCAGCTGGCATCACCACAGCTCCACCCCGCGTCGCCGGTCAATTGGGGCAGGGGACGACCGGCTTCCGGGAAGACGCGCGAGGGTGAAAAGCGTTCCCGCGGGCGTCAAATTATTTAACACACGGTTAAGTGATCGCCGTTCTTGAACCTAGAGCCTTGACGCACGTTCCTATTGTGAGCGCCACGCAGCGACGCGGTGCAGGGCAGGCGAGGCTCACATGTCAAAGGTATCCAGCTTGGTCTTGGGAATGGTCGCTGGAGCGACCATGTTCGGCGCCATCCAGTATGCTTCCGGCAATGATCTGCGGGGCACGCTGACCGATTCAGACAAGGCTGCGTCCACCGGCGTTAACCGGGCTGCCAAGGGCGACCGGGCATCACTAATTACCACACAGAACGAGCAGAGCCAGACTCTCTCGTTCCGCGTTCAGGGGCTGTCGGATACGTCCGTCCTTCTGCGGATGGGCGTCGCGCCCGTGGTGGCTCCAACCAAGAATGAAGCCGTCAATATCCGGCCCCTCCCCATGAATGCCAAACCGCAGCGTGCGGCGGTGGGCTGCGAACCGCCTGTGAGTGTGCTCAGCGAGATGGCAAAGATGCTGCAGCCGGGTCGCTGTGTGACCTGATCTTCACGCTGACAATTTAAATCAATCGTCGGCGACCTCATCGGGGTCGCCGGTCTCGTTCGTATCATCATCAGCGCTGCTGCGATTGGCCATATAGCCAAGTGCGACGCCGACCAGCGCTAGCAGCGGAATAACCTTCTTGAGGCCGAGCGTGCGCGCGATCTGAATGCCGGTCGCCACCAGCATCGGATCGATCAGCGGCGCATTCGCAGCAGCTCTGGCCGCTGCGCGCGCCGCGGCTGCTGCGCGTTCGCGGGCCTGCTTCTGCTTGGTCGCATAGATCTGTGCGAAGATCGCCGCGATGACCAAAAAGATGCCGGCGATGGTGAGGCAGGCCTCAATGACGCCGTAGCGCTGCATCACCGTGATGAAAGCCGCCGCACACAGGAAGCACAGTGCCACAAAGCCAGCAACACCAGCCAGCGCCATGAGTGAAGTCATGCGCAGGCTGTTGCCTGTGCTGTTCTTCAGATCGTCGATGATACTCTTCAGCATGGAAGCCCCCGAACCCGAACTCTAAAATACAAAGAAAACTGACGGCACCCTCGGGCACCGCCAGTCATCACATCTCAATTCTGCGCATGTGCTCAGCGGCGCCAGGCCATCCCGATCAGCACGCCTAAGCCGAGCGCCAGTCCGACGGCGGCCAGTGGCCGCTGGGTAATGCTGTCTTCCAGCGTTTCCTCCAGTGAATAGGCTGCGTCATGCGCAGCATCATAGGCCGCGCTGCCGCGCTCCCGCATGTCGGACATCATGTCTTCGGCGTCGGCACGGGCTTGCTTGACGCCGCGGCGGGCTTGTTTAGTAGCTTGGCCGGTAAAGGCATTAAGCGCGTCGGTGATCTGTTCGGTCAGGGCGGCAACATCGTTTTTCACGGCGGTGAGATCCTTCTGAAGGCGGCTATAGGTTGCTTTGTCGGTCAGTTTCTTGAGTTCATCCAGGCCATCGATATCCGCCATGCGAAGCTCCCCTGATACTGAAAATCCAATGCAGAAACGCCCGGTTAGACCGTAGGTTCCATCAGTAGAGCTGGATTAATCCGGCGGCAACTGCGGCGAATTGATCGGCATCAAATGCTCTTTCAGGATCAGCCCGACGATCAGGATCGGCGCCGCCAGGAAGCCGCCCATCGGGCCCCAGAGCCAGGTCCAGAACGCCAACCCGATGAACACCGCCAGCGCGTTGAGTTGCAATTTGCGTCCGATGATCGTGGGCGTGATGAAGTGGCCTTCCATGAAGGTGAGGCCGACGAACAGCAGCGGCGCGATCATGCCCGCTGCGATCGTCTCCGACGAAATGATACCTACCGCGACCAGGATGACGAACATGGCGACGGGGCCGATGATCGGGAAGAAGTTGAGCGTGGCTGCCAGCGCGCCGAGGCCGGCCGGGTTGGGCATGCCGGTGGCCGCGCAGATCACGCCGGTGGCAATGCCGACTCCGAAATTGATCATAGTGACCATCAACAGATATTCGCCAAGGCTGGTCTCTATCGCATTGAGAATGCGCAGCGTCCGCAGCCGCCATTCGTGATCGGCGAAGTTCATCACCAGCGCGCGGCGCAGGTCTTTCCAGCTTGCGATGAACAGCACCAGCGTGGCGAAGAACAGCAGGAATTCGGTGAAGGTTGGCGACAGGAATTCGACGGTTGGCTGCACCCAGTCGATCTTGGGCAATTCGAACTTTGTTGTCGCAAGCGTTTCGGCGCTGCTGAACATGCTCTGTATCTGGTGCCAGAGCGCCAGCGGTCGGTCGAAGACATGCAGCTTGTTCTTGAGCAGCGAACCTAGTTCGGGGAGCCGCGTCGTCCATTCCATCAGCGGGGACGAAATAAGCCCCACGATGAAGGCGAGCCCGGCGCAGACCAAGATAACGATCAGGACTGCCGAGACGGATCGCGGAATGCGGCGCTTTTCGAGAAAGCTCGCTGCGGGCGACAACATGGTGCCAATGATGAAGGCTGTCACGATTGGCAGGAAGAATGCCTTGGCGACATAGAGCACCGTAATCACGGTGATCACCAGCATCGATACCAGCGTGAAAGCAACCACTTCGGCACGACGGAACACCGGCGGCTGCTCGATCTTGCTCTCGGGCACCGGCGTGCCTGCAGGCTTTTCGGGGAGAGCGCGGACTTCACTCATGAGCTGTCCCGACATGCCGCCATTTGGTCGCGCAGACCGCGTTCGCGCGTCAGATCGCTGACATACGATCGGGCTTTACAACACGAGCATACCGCAAAAGTTCCGTCGCGATTTCGTGATGGTTCCTTGGTTGACAAATCATTCGGTGAACGCCCGCAGGGAGGGAACCGTGAGGCTTCGGCGCAGTTGGTTGCGGTCATCACGACGATGACGCGTCGCCAAACGGGGCAGTCACATGTCACAGGCATCATCTGGAAACCGCAAGCTGTCGCTGCGTCTCACAAGCGCGCTCGTTGTTGCAGCCACTCTGATCGTTGCTCCGCCGTTCATCTCCAGCGCATCGGCGCAGGTGATGAACTATGCACCGGCTGCGCAAAGCGCGTTTCCACCGGACGACGACGTGATGGCTGCACCGCGGGTGCGGGAAAATATGGATGCCGCTCTCCCCGAGCGCCTGCGCCGCGCTGAAGTCGGCTATATGACCCGCGAAGCGCCGGGCACAGTGATCATCGATACCGGCAATACCCAGCTTTATTATGTGCTCGGCAACAACCGCGCGATTCGCTACGGCGTCGGTGTTGGCCGCGAAGGATTCACCTGGTCCGGAACGCAGACTGTCACGCGCAAGGCGGAATGGCCGGATTGGCATCCGCCGCAGGAAATGATTGCGCGCCAGCCCTATCTGCCGCGCTTCATGGCTGGCGGCCCCGGCAACCCGCTCGGTGCCCGCGCGATGTATCTCGGCTCCAGCGCTTATCGCATCCATGGCACCAATGATCCGTCAACCATCGGCAAGTTCGTGTCGTCGGGTTGTATCCGCCTGACCAATGAAGATGTGCAGGACCTTTTCAGTCGCGTCAGCGTTGGGACCAGGGTTGTGGTGCTGCCGAAGTCCGTTGCCCCACACTATGAGGCGCGCACGGCTCCGGCGCCGCGCAGCGTCACATCGATCTCGGTTCGCCCTGCCGGCGTGCAGCAGGCTCCGGGCCGTCAGGCGATGAACCTTTCCGCGTCGTCGCTCTACTGAGAGTCGATCATTCTGCTTTGATGCCGCGTTGGAGGCCCCATGACCCGATTTCCAGGACAACGGATGGCTCTCGGCGCGGTTACGGCGATTGTCATGCTCGGTGCCGCCCCAGCGCAGGCACAGGATTTCTTCTCGGCATTGTTCGGCGGGATGGCGCGTGGTCGTGGCCCGGATATCTCGCTCCCTTTCGTCAATGAAGGTCCGCCGGTGCAGGAGCAGCGCCCTCGCGCAGCAAGCGGCGGGCGTCAGGCTTTTTGCGTGCGCACGTGCGATGGGCGTTACTTCCCGATATCAGCGACCGACAGTCAGAGCCGCGCGGCGTCGTGCAATAATTTCTGTCCGGCGAGCGATACCAAGGTTGTTTATGGCAGCAGTATCGACACGGCGGCGACCGAGAGCGGCAAGCCCTATTCCGAGCTGCCGAATGCATTCAAGTATCGCACCGAACTGGTGGCCGGGTGCACCTGCAACGGTAAGGACCAGATCGGTTTGGCACCGGTGAAGCTCGAGAACGATCCAACACTGCGCAAAGGCGATATCGTCGCCGGTGCTGATGGGCTGATGGTCACTGGCCGCGGCGCTGACAAACGCGGTGCATCGCTGAACATGTCGCCGGTGTCGCCGTCGGTGCAGGCGAAATATGAGCGCATGCCGGTCGTGGCGCGGGAATAATCCGCGCCACGTGATCGATTGCACTTAAGCCGCGCGGATCTTCCCGAGGAAGTCCGTTACCTGAGTACCGAGCTGGCGTGTCTGCGTCGCCAGGGTCTCTGATGCCACCTTCACATCCTGAGCGGCTGCACCGGCTGCGTCGGCGTCGGCACTGACTCCGCTGATATTGTCCGACACGTTGCGGGTGCCATCGGCCGCCTGCTGGGTGCTGCGGGTGATTTCCTGCGTCGCCGCGCCCTGTTCTTCGACCGCAGCCGCAATCGCGGTGGCGACTTCATTCACTTCGCCGATAATGCCGCCGATCGACTTGATGGCTTCGATGGCCTCATTGGCGACCTTCTGGATATCCGCGATCTGTTCGGAAATATCCTCGGTCGCCTTGGCCGTCTGGCTGGCCAGCGACTTCACTTCGGACGCAACGACCGCAAAGCCCCGTCCGGCATCGCCGGCGCGCGCAGCTTCGATGGTGGCATTGAGTGCTAGCAGGTTGGTCTGCGAGGCGATGTCGTTGATCAGCCCGACGACTTCGCCGATCCGGTTCGCTGTCTGGGCGAGGCCCTGAACGGTATTGTCGGTCTGCTGTGCCTGGCTGACGGCGCGGCTGGCGATGCCGGCCGCATGCGATGCTTGGCGGCTGATGTCGTTGATCGAGGCACTCAGCTCCTCCGCCGCAGCGGCAACGTTCTGCACATTCGCTGAGGCTTCGCCGGAGGCGCGCGCAGCATCTTGCACGCGGGCATTGGTCTGGCTGGACACAGTGGCCATGCCGTCAGATGTCGTATTCATTTGGTCAGAGGCGCTGCCAAGGGCGCCCAGCGTGTCGCGCATCTGGATCTCGAACATGCCGATATACTGCTCGACGGCCTGCTGGCGCTGGCTCGCATTGGCATTGCGATGGCGTTCCTGCGCCTCGATCTCGGCTTTTTCCATCGCCTGCTTTTTGAAGGTCTCCAGCGCACCGGCCAGCCCGCCGATTTCATCCTGGCGATCGGCATAGCCGGCATCGACGGTGAGATCGCCGCCCGCCACTTTCAGCATCGCGTCGCGGATGGTGAGCAGCGGCGTGGTGACACGGCGCGTGATAGTGACTATGGCGCCAACGACGAGCATGATGGCGGCCCCCAGTAGCACCAGTTGCAGGATCAATGAGCGTTGCGCAGCAGACCACTGCACAAGGCTGTGGTTCTTGGCCTCGTCCAGCGCGCGTTCGGCTACGACCACGGCTGTGCTCATCTTGTCGACGGTGAGCGGTGTCCAGGCCGTCGCCGGCATTTCGGGCTTCTCGCCGGTTGCGACAGCCTGAATCAGGCGGTCGCGCAGTGCCAAGTATTGAGGATCGAAATAGGATGCTTTCGCTGCGGCAAGGGCCGTGATGAGACCTTGCGGCAGTTCAGTTCCCGACGATGCGATGTCCAGCGCATTCCATCCAGTTTCGATGCCGCCCGTCAGCTTCACATAGCTTCGCTGCAGCTCCGGCGAGATCTTGTTGACCGCGAGCGCGTTCGACACAATGACGGAGGCGTCGCCCGATGTGTTGCGCATCAGCCAGGCCATCTGCTTGATCGACAGCAATTGATCGATCACCGGATCGTTGTGGGTTACGGCGGCGGTGAGGGCTGACGAGACTTTTTCAAGCATGGCCAGAACGGAATCGACATTGTCCTGGAATTCCTTGGCAAGGCCGGCGCGGCGCGAGGCCTTCGGCTTGCTCATCTGGTCCCAGGATTCTGTCTGCAGCGCGATCAAGGCCTGCATCAGCCGGTTAAACTCGGGCACCAGCGTTGCCTTGCCGGGGAAGTCGGCGGTGACCAGCAATTCTCCTGCTGCTTTCATTGCCGGCATTTCAGCGCCGCGGATACGGCGCAGATAGGCCTCGGTATCGGGCTGGATCACGACATCGGCGTTCAACGTGCGGAACGTCGTGGACCGGTCGGTGCGCAGATTGTGCATTGCCTTGAACACATGGCCGGATGCCTCGGCGATCGTCGACATGCGCCCCGCGACGTTGAGGCGCCCATATGATTCCCACGCGCTGAGAACGAGGAATGTGACGACACAGACCGCCATGATGGCGATCACGGACTTGAGCAATGCGGAAACGGTCAATCGATGAAGCACAATGAATCCCCCAAAAAATATTTTGGTATTTAAGGCTGCAATTGGTAAATATTCACGCTCATGCTCGTTCTGATAAATTCTTTTCTAATATCGCCACTTAAGGTAGAAGATTGTCGTGCCCGGCGCTGCTTCAACAAAAAAAAGCCCCGACAATGCCGGGGCTTTTGATACTTGTCAGGGCTCGATGACGTGACTGATGAGGCCTGCCTAGGCAGCCCGGATCTTGCCGAGGAAGTCCGTCACCTGAGTGCCGAGCTGGCGCGTCTGCGTGGCTAGCGTTTCCGAGGCTACCTTCACATCCTGCGCGGCAGCGCCAGCGGCGTCCGCATCGGCGCTCACACCAGCGATGTTGTCCGACACATTGCGGGTGCCATCGGCGGCCTGCTGCGTACTTCGGGTGATCTCTTGTGTCGCGGCTCCCTGTTCTTCGACGGCTGCGGCGATGGCGGTTGCTACTTCATTGACTTCGCCGATGATGCCGCCGATCGACTTGATTGCCTCGATGGCCTCATTGGCGACCTTCTGGATATCTGCGATCTGCTCGGAAATATCGTCGGTTGCCTTGGCGGTCTGGCTGGCCAGTGACTTCACTTCCGACGCGACGACCGCAAAGCCGCGTCCGGCCTCGCCAGCGCGCGCGGCTTCGATAGTGGCGTTGAGCGCTAGCAGGTTGGTCTGCGAGGCGATATCGTTGATCAACCCGACCACCTCGCCGATCCGGTTGGCGGTCTTGGCGAGGCCTTGGACGGTGCCGTCGGTTTCCTGCGCCTGATTGACGGCGCGACTGGCGATTCCCGCGGCGTGCGCGGCCTGCCGGCTGATATCGTTGATCGACGAGCTCAGCTGTTCGGCGGCCGAGGCGACATTCTGCACGTTCAGGGAGGCTTCGCCCGAAGCTTTTGCTGCGACCTGCACGCGGGCATTGGTCTGGCTGGATACGACCGCCATGCCATCCGATGTGGTGTTCATCTGATCGGACGCGTTGCCGAGCGCGTTGAGCGCATCGCGCATCTGGACCTCGAAGGTCCCGATGTGCTGTTCGATGGCCTGCTGCCGCTGGGTCGCGTCGGCGTTGCGATTGCGCTCCTGCTGTTCGATCTGTGCTTTCTCCTTGGCCTGTTGCTTGAAGGTCTCCAGAGCGCCGGCGAGCGCGCCGATTTCGTCTTTCCGTTCGGAATAGCCGGCATCGACGACGAGATCGCCTGCGGCGACTTTCAGCATCGCATCGCGAATGGTGTGCAGCGGGGTGATGACGCGGCGGGTGACGGCAACCATGCTGCCGAATGCTATGCCGAGCGCGGCTGCGAGCAGCGCCAGTTGCAGGATCAACGCGTGCTGCGCGGCAGTCCACTGCGTCAAGGTGTGGCTTTTTGCTTCATTCAGCGCTCGTTCGGCGACTGTAACCGCACTGGCCATGCGATCAACGGTGATTGGAGTCCATTCGCTCGCGGTGATTTCGGGCTTTTCGCCGCTCACGAGTGCATTCATGACACGGTCACGAAGAGCCATATATTGCGGGTCGAAATAAGCCACCTTTGCAGCAGCCATGGTTGCAGCCAGGTTGGGCGGCAGCTGCATTCCAGACGCAGACAATTCCAGCGCATTCCAGGCGGCATCGATGCCGCCAACAAACTTAGTGTAGGCGAGCTTATTCTCAGGTGTAGCGCGCCCGACAGCAAGGCCGTTCGCGACGAGGAGGGATCCTTCGCCGGCGGTGTTGCGCAACAGCCAGGCCGCCTGTTTGATCGACAGTAATTGATCGATCATGGGATCGTTGTGGTTCACCGCGGCGGCGAGCTGGGCCGACACTTTCTCCAGTGTTTCAAGCAGCGCCTGCGTGGTCTCCATATACTCCTTGCCGAGGGCTGCGCGGCGCGACGCCTTCGGCTTGCTCATCGCATCCCAGGATTCGGTTTGCAGAGCGGTCAGCTTGTTGACCAGCTGGACCAGCGTCGGGTGCAGCGTCTTTTGATCGGCGAATTCGATGGTGGCAATGAGGTCAGCCGCTGCTCGCATCGCTGGCATCTCGGAATCGCGAATGGAGCGGAGATATTTTTCTCCGTCCGGCTGAATGACTGTCTCGTTGTTCAGGTTCCGGTTCGTCGATGCACGGTCGGTGCGCAGATTATGCATCGCCTTGAAAGCATTCGCGGAGGCGTCCGCAATTACCGAGATGCGGCTGGCTGAACGTAGCCGCCCGTAGGAGTCCCAGGCTGTCGTTGCCAGAACGGCGACCACGCAGAGCGCCATGACCACGATGACAGATTGAAGCAATGCGGAAACGGTCAATCGATTGAACATCATGAATCCCCCAAATATTTGATTTAGTAAGGCTTCAAATGGTAAATATTTCCGATTGCACCCGTATCGTGAAGCGGGCTTGAGTACGGCTACTTTAAGTAGTTGGTGCGTAAGCGTTCTTACGGCGCGGCAGAGGACGAGGCCCGGCGATTGACCGGTTCTGCTTCTCCGCGCGGGTTCGGCACTCCACTGGCGGCCCGGATTCTACGTGAACGTCGGTGACCTGAGAGCCAGCTTGGGTGCCTAGTTTGGTAAGGTTCTTTTGTTCCGGTCCGGGAACTCAATGCTCTCGCCCACGTTGGATCAGTGTTGAGCAGCTGTGGCGATGGCCGGGGCTGCTATTCATTTCCATTGAGTCTGGGGGGATGCGCACATGCTCGTCGGCGTCTTGATCACTTTTCTCGTCGTTATTCTCATTCTGTACTTGATCAATCTGTTGCCGATCGACGGCCGCGCGAAGCAGATTTGCCGCGTCGTCGTGATCATTCTCGGTGTGATCTCGCTGCTGAAATACATCGCGGTTTTCTAGCGAGATGGACTAACAAAAAAGCCCCGGCGGTTTGCCGGGGCTTTTGCTATTGATAGTGCCGCTTGCGATCAAGCCAACGCCTTCGCTTCGCGGCGGCGCGCCGTGAGGATGTATTCAGTATAGCCGTTCGGCTGTGTGCGTCCCTCGAAGATCAGGTCGCAGGCGGCCTTGAAGGCGACGCCGTCGAACGAGGGCGCCATGTTCTGATACAGCGCGTCGCCCTTGTTCTGCTCGTCCACCACCACAGCCATGCGCTTCAGCGATTCCATCACCTGATCCCTGGTAATGACGCCCTGATGCAGCCAGTTGGCAAGGTGCTGGGCGGAGATGCGCAGCGTGGCCCGATCTTCCATTAGGCCGACGCCATGAATGTCCGGCACCTTGGAACAGCCGACGCCCTGGTCGATCCAGCGTACGACATAGCCGAGGATACCCTGGCAGTTGTTGTCGATCTCCTGCTTCACATCATCCGGCGCCCAGTTCGACTGCGACACCGGAATGGTGAGGATGTCGGTGAGCTTGCCGCGCGGCCCGCCCTTGGCGAGATCCTTCTGGCGCGTGGCGACATCGATCTGATGATAGTGCAACGCGTGCAGCGTCGCGGCGGTGGGCGAGGGCACCCATGCGGTGGTGGCGCCGGCCTGCGGATGGCCGAGCTTCTGCGTGAGCATGTCCGCCATCTTGTCGGGCGCGGCCCACATGCCCTTGCCGATCTGGGCATGGCCCGGCAGGCCATCGATCAGGCCGACATCCACGTTCCACTCTTCATAAGCCTTGATCCACGGCGTCGCCTTCATGTCGTTCTTGCGGATCATCGGACCCGCTTCCATCGACGTGTGGATCTCGTCGCCGGTGCGGTCGAGGAAGCCTGTGTTGATGAACATGATGCGCTTGGATGCATTCTGGATACAGGCCTTGAGGTTCACCGTGGTGCGGCGTTCCTCATCCATGATGCCGACCTTCATGGTGTTCTCGGGCAGCGACAGCAGTTTCTCAACGTACGCAAAGATTTCGCAGGTCAGCGCCACTTCATCGGGGCCGTGCATCTTCGGCTTGACGATATAGATCGAGCCGGTGCGGCTGTTGCGGATCGGACCCTTGCTCTTGAGGTCGTGGATTGCGATCAGGCCGGCAACGGCGGCATCAAGCAGGCCTTCCGGAATTTCTTCGCCGGCGCTGTCGAGCACTGCATCCGTAAACATGTGATGACCGACATTGCGCATCAGCATCAGGCTGCGGCCATGCAGGGTCAGGTTCTTGCCGTCGATCGTCTTGTAGACACGGTCTTCATTGAGTGCGCGCTTCAGCGTCTTGCCGCCCTTTTCGAAATCGGCCGAGAGCGTGCCGTTCATCAGGCCCAGCGTGTTGCGATAGACCAGCACCTTGTCGTCGGCGTCCACGGTGGCGACGCTGTCTTCCATGTCGAGAATGGTCGAGACGGCCGACTCCATGATCATGTCGGCAACACCAGCGGAGTCGTCCTTGCCAATGGTGTTGGTTCGATCGATCTTCACTTCGATATGCAGGCCGTTATTGACCAGCAGGATCGAGGCCGGGGTGGCGAGCTCGCCGAGATAGCCAGCGAGCTGGGATTCGTTCTTCAGCGCGGTGAGGTTGCCGCTCTTGAGCTTGGCCGAGAGCTGGCCCGCAATGATGCTGTAGGCCGTGACATCGGTGTGGCTGCCGGTAGCGAGCGGCGCGGCCTGATCGAGGAAGGCTTTTGCCTTCGCGATGACTTTGTCGCCGCGTGCCTTGTTGTAGCCTTTGCCACCTTCAGACGGATCATGCGGGATTGCATCGGTGCCGTAGAAGGCATCGTAGAGACTGCCCCAGCGCGCATTTGCGGCATTCAGCGCATAGCGCGCATTGGTCAGCGGTACCACGAGCTGCGGGCCGCAGATCTGGCCGATCTCGATATCGACATTGGCAGTCTCGACCTGCTTGGTTGCGGGCTCCGGGAGGAGGTAGCCGATTTCCTTGAGGAACGCCGTATAGGCGTTCATGTCGAAGGCGCCCTTGTTGGCCAGATGCCAGGCATCGATCTTGGCCTGCAGCGTATCGCGCACCTTGAGCAGTTCGCGGTTCTTCGGGCCCAGGTCTTTGATGAGAGCGGCGACGCCGGCCCAGAACGCATCCGGCTGGATGCCGGTCCCGGGGGCGGCTTCCTTGGCGATGAAGTCGAACAGGACGGGGGCGATCTGCAGTCCGTGGGCGTCGATGCGTTTCATGGTGTCTTTCTCGCGAGAAGCGGCAATTCTGCTCTAATTTCAGGGAGTATAAGCATAAACGGCGCCAAACCGCGGCGCCCATGGGACCTTTTAACGCCAAACGCTACCCGGTGAGAAGTCCCCTAAAGGGATCAGTGGCCGGGCGGCCGGACCGGGGCCTGCGCGTGATCTGGCGAGATCCGCTCCAGCGCCACCTTGATCACGATGGTGAGCAGTGCCACGGCCGTCAGCACCGTCGCCGCGGCGAAGGCGCCGGCGACATTGTAGTCCTGATACAGAAGTTCGATCTGCAACGGCAAGGTCGTGGTCTGGCCGCGGATGTTGCCGGAGACGACGGAGACGGCGCCAAATTCGCCCATCACGCGCGCGTTGCACAGGATCGCGCCATAGAGCACGGCCCAGCGTACATTCGGTAGTGTGACCCGCATGAAGGTCGCAAAGCCGGAAGCGCCGAGTGTGACGGCGGCCTCTTCCTCATCCGTGCCCTGCACCTGCATGAGCGGGATCAACTCACGCGCCACGAACGGCGCGGTCACGAACATGCTGGCGAGCACGATCGCCGGCAGTGCGAACATCACCTTGATGCCTATGGCTTCGATCAGCGGGCCGAACAGGCCCTGCGAGCCATAGACGAAGATATAGGCGACGCCGGCGACGATCGGCGAGATAGAATAGGGCAGTTCGATCAGCGAAATGAGGAGCGTGCGGCCTGGGAAGACGAACTTGGTCACTGTCCACGCCGCAGCTAGGCCGAACACGATGTTGATCGGCACAGCGATCAGCGCGGTGGTCACTGTCAACAGAATGGCATGCTGCGTGCCGGGCTCGGTGAGGCTGTTGAAGAACGTGCCGATGCCTTGCGACAGCGCTGAACTGAAGATCAACGCCAGCGGTGCGATCAGGAACAGCAATGTGAGGATCGCGACGATGCCAAGTACCACGCGGCGCGTTACCGGGCCGGCACCGACGGGCGTCACCATCCATTCGGTATGGGCGCGTTCTGATGTCGGGCTCGGCATTACACGTCTCCCCGGCCGAGATAACGCAGGTTCCAGGCCTGTACCGCGTTGGTGACAATCAGCATGGCGAAAGCCATCGCCAGCATTACCACGGCAATCGCGGCGGCAGCCTGGTAGTTGTATTCCTCGAGCCGAATATAGGTCAGCAGGGCAACGATCTCGGTCTTCATCGGCTGGTTGCCGGCGATGAAAATCACCGCGCCGAATTCGCCGAGGCTGCGTGCGAAGGACAGCGAGCAGCCGGCGAGGAACGCCGGAAAGATCGCCGGGAAGATTACGCGCCAGAGAATCTGCAGATCATTGGCGCCGAGCGAGCGGCCGGCTTCCTCGACATCGGAGCCGAGATCCTCGATCACCGGCTGCACCGTGCGCACCACGAAGGGAATGCTGGTAAAGGCCATCGCGATGGCGATGCCGAGCGGTGCGTAGGCGACCTGGATGCCAAGTGCATCGAGCGGTGCGCCGAACCAGCCTTTCTTGGAAAACAGCGCCGTCAGCGCGAGGCCGGCCACGGCGGTCGGCAGCGCGAAGGGCACGTCGACCAGCGCGTCGAGAATGCGCTTGCCGGGAAATTGATAGCGCGCCAGCACCCAGGCGAGCAGCAGGCCGTAGATGGCGTTGAATGCGGTGGCCGCCAGCGCCATCGTCACGGTGACGCGGATGGCCGACAGTGTCCGCGGCGACGACAGGATGCCCCACAATTGCGCAAGTCCGACGTCCGAGGCTTTCAGGATCAGCGCGCAGAGCGGCAGCAGCACGATCGCTCCGAGATAGAGGAGCGTAATGCCGAGCGAGAGCCCGAAACCTGGAATGACGCTACGTCGCAAGGGAAGGTCCGTGTGTGAAGCCGTTGGGGGCTTCTCTTAGACGATTTGCGCGGAAAGGGAATGCGGGGAGGTCGTCTAATGCAGGCGCCCGTCCTCTCCCATGTCATGGCCGGGCAAAGCGCGAAGCGCCGCTTCGCTAGATGTTCCCGGCCATCCACGTTTTTAGTTCATTTGCAGCGAAGACGTGGATGCCCGGGTCAAGCCCGGGCATGACGGAGTTTGTGGTTCACTTCCCGCCGAACAGCGTGTCCAGCTTCGCGCCGGGATTGAGGTGTTCGGCATTCAGCTTGTCCCAACCGCCGAATTCGTCCTCGACGCGGTACAGCTTCACTTCCGGGAATTTGTCCTTGTATTTTGCCATCACGGTCTTGTCGGTGACGCGGTTATAGCCCTTGGCTTCGATGTCCTGGCCTTTCGGCGAATATAGGAATTCAAGATAGGCGGTCGCGAGGGCCTTGGTGCCGTGCTTGTCGGCATATTTGTCGACGACGGTCACCGGGAATTCGGCGAGCACGCTGGTCGGTGGCACCACCACTTCATACTTGTCCTTGCCGCCGGCATCTTTGCCCGCGAGGTCGCGGATCGACGAGGTCTCGGCCTCGAAGGTGATCAGCACATCGCCGGTACCGCGCTCGACGAAGGTCGTGGTGGCGGCGCGGCCGCCGGTGTCGAACACCGGGACATTGGCGAACAGCTTCTTGATGAAGTCATCAGCCTTGTCAGCACCATACTTGTTCTTTGCGAAGGCATATGCGGCCAGATAGGTGTAGCGCGCATTGCCTGAGGTCTTCGGATTCGGGAAAATCACCTGCACGCCCGGCTTCACCAGATCGTCCCAGTCCTTGATGCCTTTCGGATTGCCCGCACGCACGAGGAAGGCCGGCAGTGAGTAATAAGGCGAAGAATTGTTCGGCAGCCGCTTGGCCCAGTCGGCCGGAATGAGCTTGCCGCGATCATACAGTACCTGCACGTCGGTGACCTGGTTGAAGGTGACCACATCGGCCTCGAGGCCTTCGAGGATCGAGCGCGCCTGGCGCGACGAGCCGTTATGCGACTGGTTGATGGTAACGTCCTGGCCGGTTTTGGCCTTCCACTGCTTGGCGAAAGCAACGTTGATCTCGGCATAGAGCTCGCGCGAGATGTCATAGGAGACATTGAGCAGCGTGTTCGGCGTCTGCGCTTGGGCGGGTGCAGTCGCGAGAATGCCGAGTCCGGCGGCGAGAGCGATAATGAAGCGGTTCACGTGTAGTCCCCTGTGAGTGAGAGCGATCGGATGGCCGGGAGCGGCGGCTGCGGCGTTTTGCCCGGCAAACGGTCCGGAATTTGCTGCGCAACGGGGGCGGGCACGGGTGCGATTTCGCGCAACTCCTGCATCGGCCGACCGTTATTGAGAAGAAGCATCTACGACGCTTGGTGTTTGAGGACAAAAATTCTATAGTTAGAACGCCTCGAAGAAGATAAAATCTTCTCTTTGCGCCTCGTTATCGAGAGATATATAGAATATAATTCCAGTCAACCCCCGAATTTCGGGGCAGCGGAGTATGTATGCGGTTTCTGCCTGTCTTCCTCGATTTGCAGACCGGGCCGATTATTCTTGTCGGCCAGGGCGAACTCGTGCGCGCCAAGCTGAGGCTGCTGCTGGCGGCCGGTGCGCGGATTCGCTGGTACGCGACGGACGGCAATCGTGACACGTCCGGGCTCGATGCCGAGGGCGTGGCGCGCATTGAGCATGTCGAGGGCGATCCGGTGACCGCCGATCTTTCGGGGTGCATCGCGGTGCTCTGCGCCGGCGCCGGTGAACTCGGTCACGCGGTGGCTGCCCGCGCCAAAGCGAGCGGCGTGCCCGTCAATGTAATGGATGAGCTTGCGCACTCCACTTTCATCTTTCCAGCCATCGTCGACCGCGGCGATGTGGTCGTCGCCGTCGGAACCGGCGGTGCGTCGCCGGTGGTGGCGCGGCGTGTACGCGAAAAGATTGAGGCGATGCTGCCTGCGCGGATCGGCGATCTCGCGGGCCTCATCGGGCGCTGGCGCAAACCGATCAACGACAAGATCGCCGAGGCTCCGTTGCGTCGCAGGTTCTGGGAGCGCATCGTCGATGGTCCGATCGGCGCGTTGGTGCTGGCGGGGCGCGGTACCGAGGCCGAGAAGGCGCTGACGGAAATCGCCGATCTCTCGATCTATGCGGGTGCAGCGCGGGCCGGCGTTGTCGAAGGTCACGTCACGCTGGTGGGAGCTGGGCCGGGCGATCCGGATCTCCTGACCATCAAGGCGTTGCGCGCGCTGCAGGACGCCGACGTTGTATTTTACGACGAACTGGTGTCCCCCGAAGTCCTCGACCGCATCCGCCGGGATGCATCGCGCATTCCCGTGGGTCGCCGGGTTGGCAAGCCCGGTATCGGTCAGGATGCGATCCACAAATTGCTGATCGAAGCCGCGAAAGCCGGGCAACGCGCCGTGCGCTTGAAGGGCGGCGATCCCTTCATTTTCGGGCGCGGTGGCGAGGAGATCGAAGCGCTGCGCGAAGCGGGTGTTGCTTACTCAGTTATTCCCGGCATCACCGCAGGCCTTGGCGCTGCGGCTATGTTCGAGGCGCCGCTGACCTATCGCCGCGAAGCGCTGCGCATCACCTTCCTGACGGCTCACAAGGAAAAGGACGCCGACAAGGTCGACTGGTCGACGCTCACCGACGAGAAGATGACCGTCGTTGTTTATATGGGTATGACCGCTGCCCCCACGATCCGTGCTGGATTGCTCGCTGCCGGGCGCTCGCCACAAACGCCGGTTGGCGTGTTTGCGCGCGTGACGCGTCCGGACGCGCAAGCGGCGGTGGGTATGCTCGACGATCTCCCGGCGCTGGTCGACCAGATCGATGGCGGTCCGGCGGTTCTCATCATTGGCGATGTCGTGGCGCATTCCGCGCCGTGGCGGGCCGCTCAGATCAACAAGCTCGTTTCAGATTTATTGGTGGCTGCCGAATGACCTCTCCGCTGCAACAGAAAATCAAGATCACCGGCCCGTCGGTGGTGACTGCCAACCGTACCTGGGACGGCGTGGTGATTTATCGCGATGCCCATAAAGGCTGGACCACCGACCTCGCAGAGGCTGCCATCGTGCGCACTGCCGATGATGCGCGTGCGCTGCTTGCTGAATCCACAGCCGATGACGTTGGCGCCATCGGTCCCTATATCGCGCCGGTCGCCGTGAACGACAACGGCACCGTCGAGCCCGGCAATCTCCGTGAACAGATTCGCCGCAAGGGCGTCACCATTGACCTTCCGGCTTCGGCTTAAGGCACCTGAATTATGTATGCTTATGATGAAATCGATCGCACGCTGATCAACGAGCGTGTCTCGGAATTCCGCGATCAGGTGAAGCGCCGCCTCGCAGGTGAACTCACCGAAGACGAGTTCAAGATGCTGCGGTTGATGAACGGCGTTTATCTTCAGCTTCACGCCTATATGTTCCGCGTCGCCATTCCCTATGGCACGCTGTCATCGCCGCAACTGCGCAAGATGGCGCATGTGGCGCGACGCTATGACCGCGGCTATGGCCACTTCACCACACGGCAGAACATCCAGTTCAATTGGATCAAGCTCGCCGATCTGCCGGATGCGCTGGAAGATCTCGCTTCGGTCGGCATCCATGCGATGCAGACATCGGGCAATTGCACGCGCAATGTCACCACCGATCAATGGGCAGGTGTCGCGCCGGGCGAGGTCGAGGATCCACGCATCTGGGCGGAATTGCTGCGGCAGTATTCGACCATGCATCCGGAATTCTCGTTCCTGCCACGCAAGTTCAAGATTGCGATCACTGCGTCGGCCCATGATCGCGCGGCGATCAAGGTGCATGACATCGGTCTGCGAATTCACAAGAACGAGGTCGGCGAAACTGGCTTCGAAGTGCTGGTCGGCGGTGGCCTCGGTCGCACGCCATTCATCGGCAAGGTGATCAAGCCGTTCGTGCACGGCCGCGACATTCTGAGCTACGTCGAGTCCATCCTGCGCGTCTACAACCAGTATGGCCGCCGCGACAATATCTACAAGGCGCGCATCAAGATTCTGGTTCATGAGCTGGGCATCGAGAAATTCGCCGCCGAAGTTGAGGATGAGTGGCTGGCGACGCGCGAGAGTGCGCTGACGCTGGACAACGAGGTTGTCGAGGATATCCGCTCGCGCTTCAGCTATCCGCACTATCAGAAGCTCTCCGACACGCCGGACGAGTTGGCGGCCGCGTCGGCCGATCCGCATTTTGCGCGCTGGTTCAAGAACTCGGTCGCGCCGCATCAGCGGACCGGCTACGCCATCGTGACATTGTCGTTGAAGCCGGTGGGCGGCCCGCCCGGCGATGCCACGGCCGACCAGATGGATGCGGTTGCCGATCTTGCCGACAAATACTCGTTCGGCGAAATCCGCGTGGGCCATGAGCAAAATCTAGCGCTGCCGAGCGTGGCCAGGCGTGATCTGCCCGCACTGTGGCGGCAGCTCGACAAGCTCGGCCTCGCCACGCCGAACGTCAATCTGGTCACCGACATCATCGCATGCCCTGGCCTGGACTACTGCTCGCTGGCTAATACGCGTTCGATCCCGATCGCGCAGGAACTAACGCGGCGTTTCGCCAATAACGATCTCGCGGAGCTGATCGGTCGGCTGCATATCAACATCTCCGGCTGCATCAATGCCTGCGGCCATCACCATGTCGGCCATATCGGTATTCTCGGCGTCGAGAAGAACGGCGAGGAATTCTTCCAGATCACAATCGGCGGCCGTGCCGACGAACATGCCGTGGTCGGCACGCTGATCGGACCGGCAGTGCCTTTTGCCGAGGTTGCCGACGTCATCGAGGATATCGTTGAAGCCTATCTGGCACTGCGTGCTCGGCCGGATGAATTGTTTGTCCAGACTGTCGAACGCCTCGGCGTCGAGCCGTTCAAGGAGCGCGTTTATGCCACTCGTTAAGCAAGGCAAGATCGTTGCCGACGGCTATATTCACGTGGCCGACGATGCGGAGATTCCGGTCGACGGAGCGGTGTTGGTTCCGGCTGCGCGTTTTCTCGCCGATCCGGAGGCGCTGCTGAAGCGCAGCAGCCCGACCGGTGTGATCTGGCCGAATAACCGCGATCCGGAAGAGCTGGTGCCTTATCTCGACAGGCTCGCGGTGGTCGCGCTGGTCTTCCCGTCGTTCCGCGACGGCCGAGCCTACAGCCAGGCGCGCCTGCTGCGTGAACGCTACAAATACAAGGGCGAATTAAGGGCAACCGGCCAAGTGTTACGCGATCAGTTCGTCATCATGCTGCGCGCCGGTTTTGATTCATTCGAAGTGAAGAAGGATGCCGATGCGGAAGCGTTCGCGGCTACGGTGAAACGCTACACGGTGTTCTATCAGCCGACCGGCGATGGTCGCATCACGGCGCTGCATCAGCGCATGCAGTTGCGTCATGCGGAGAACGCGCGCTAATTCGCCGCATGTCGACGGCTTTCGCAGCGTTGGTTGATGACAAATGACCAGCGCGCGATACGGTCTCCATACGAAGGCATATTCATAGCACATTGCTGCCGTCATGCCGCCAACATTGGAATCTGGTTTCGTTGACTTAGCGGTGCTTCTTCAAGATTTTGCCCCCACCTCATGACGATCGTGTTGTGAGGTTGGATGGAGATCAAAATGGTCCGTCGTATTCTTCCCGTCATTGCGGGTCTCTTAATTGCAACATCGGCGCACGCGGCAGACATTTCGCTGCTCAACGTGTCGTATGACCCGACGCGCGAGCTGTATGTCGATTTCAACAAATCATTCGCTGCTGCGTATCAGAAGGAAACCGGCAAGAGCGTCGAGATCAAGCAGTCGCATGGCGGCTCGGGGGCGCAGGCGCGCTCTGTGATCGATGGTCTGCAAGCCGATGTGGTCACCCTCGCGCTCGCCTACGACATCGACGCAATCGCCAATAAGGGCCTGCTGGCGAAGGACTGGCAGAAGCGCCTGGCGCAGAATTCATCACCCTATACGTCGACCATCGTGTTCCTGGTGCGCAAGGGTAACCCCAAGGCCATCAAGGACTGGGACGATCTGATCAAGAGCGGCGTCAGCGTCATCACGCCAAATCCGAAGACTTCTGGCGGCGCGCGCTGGAACTATCTCGGCGCCTGGGGCTATGCTCTGAAGAAATATGGATCGCAGGACAAGGCAAAGGAATTCGTCGGTAACATCTTCAAGAACGTTCCGGTTCTCGATACCGGCGCGCGTGGCTCGACCATCACTTTCGTCCAGCGCGGTGTCGGCGATGTCTTGCTGGCCTGGGAAAATGAGGCGTATCTGGCAATCCAGGAATTCGGCAAGGACAAGTTCGAGATCGTCGCGCCGTCGCTTTCAATTCTCGCCGAGCCGCCGGTCGCCGTCGTTGATACCGTCACTGATAAAAAGGGTACTAAAGCCGCTGCCGAGGCCTATCTGAAATACTGGTACACCAAGGAAGGTCAGGAGATCGCCGCGCGCAATTTCTATCGTCCGCGTGATGCCGATACTGCCAAGAAGTACGAGGCTTCCTTCGCCAAGGTTGATCTGTTTACGATCGACGACGTGTTCGGAGGTTGGACCAAGGCGCAGAGCGAGCACTTTACCGACGGCGGCGTGTTCGACAAGATCTACAAGAACTGATCGTTCGCAGCGAAACATCCAGACCGGTATGCCGGTCTGGGGGCTTTTACCAAAGCAAGGGGACATTGTGAGCGCGGCACCTAAACGAAGTTCGTTGCCGGGGTTCGGCCTGAGCATGGGCCTGACCCTGACATGGCTGTCGCTTTTGATTTTGATCCCGCTGGCGGGGTTGTTCGTCAAGACAGCGGATCTCAGCCTCTCGCAATTCCTCGATACCGTCACCAGCAACCGCACATTACACGCGCTCAGGATTTCGTTCGGATTGGCCTTCGCGGCTGCGCTGGTCAATCTGGTCGCTGGCCTGATTATCGTCTGGGCCCTGGTGCGGTACCGGTTTCCCGGTCGCCGGCTGTTTGATGCCATTGTCGATATTCCGTTCGCCCTTCCCACTGCAGTGGCAGGCATCGCGCTGACGACGTTGTTCGCGCAGAACGGATGGCTCGGCGCGCCGCTGGCGTCGCTCGGCATCAAGGTGGCGTTTACGCCGCTCGGAATTTTCCTGGCGATGGTCTTCATTGGCATTCCGTTCGTGGTGCGGACGGTGCAGCCGGTGCTGATCGACCTCGATGTCGAGATCGAAGAGGCCGCGGCCTGTCTCGGTGCCTCCCGCTGGCAAACCATCACCCGCGTCATCATTCCCAGCCTCACGCCGGCCATTCTCACCGGCTTCGCGCTGGCGTTCGCCCGCGCCGTTGGCGAATATGGCTCCGTGATCTTCATCGCCGGCAACCTTCCAAATGTGTCGGAGATTGCGCCGCTCTTGATCGTCATCCGGCTGTCGGAATTCCGCTACGCCGATGCGACAGCGATCGCGGTGGTCATGCTGGTCTTCTCATTCCTGATCATCTTCGTGCTCAATCGGCTGCAGCGCTGGGCGCAGACACGCGCGCTGGCCGTGAGTTGACCTGACATGACCATTACAATTATCAATTCGCCAGTCACCGTGGAGCGCGCCCAGTCCGTGGCACGACAGGACCTGCATACCGAGCCATGGCTCGTGCGCGGCATCATTATCGGTGTCGCAGTGATGTTCCTGACAGTGTTCGTGGTCCTGCCGCTGATTTTGGTATTCTCGGAGGCATTGTCCAAGGGCGTTGGGTTCTATCTGTCGGCCTTGGCAGATTCCGAGGCGCTCTCGGCCATCTGGCTGACGCTGATCACAGCAGTGATCTCGGTCAGCCTCAATCTGGTATTCGGCGTTGCCGCCGCTTGGGCGGTGGCCAAATTCGAATTCAGGGGCAAGACCTTGCTGGTCACCCTGATCGATCTGCCGTTCTCGGTCAGCCCCGTTATCTCCGGTCTGGTATTCGTGCTGCTGTTTGGCGCGCAGGGTTTCTTTGGGCCATGGCTGATGGCGCATGGCATCAACATTCTGTTTGCCGTGCCGGCGATCGTGTTGGCGACCACCTTCGTCACCTTCCCGTTCGTCGCCCGGGAATTGATTCCGCTGATGCAGGAACAGGGGTCGCAGGAGGAAGAGGCTGCGATATCGCTCGGGGCGAGTGGCTGGCGTACCTTCGTTGTGGTGACGCTCCCCAACATCAAATGGGGCCTGCTCTACGGCGTATTGTTGTGCAATGCGCGGGCGATGGGTGAGTTTGGCGCGGTTTCGGTGGTGTCGGGCCACATTCGCGGCGAGACCAACACCATGCCGCTGCTGGTGGAAATCCTGTATAATGAATATCAACTGGTGGCGTCGTTCGCGATCGCGTCATTGCTGGCTCTGCTGGCGCTCTTGACGCTGATCGCAAAGACCATCCTCGAAGGCCAGATTGAAGAAGGACAGCTGCCCCGTGACGATTGAAGTTCGGAATATCGTAAAGCAGTACGGTGCCTTCAAGGCGCTGGATAATGTCGACCTCAGGGTTGCTGATGGCGAGCTGCTCGCGCTGCTCGGACCGTCCGGTTCCGGCAAGACGTCGTTACTGCGAATTATCGCAGGGCTCGATTGGCCGGATTCCGGAGAAGTCTCATTCGATGGTGAAAACGCGCTGGCCCGCGGCGCTGGCGAGCGCCACGTCGGTTTCGTGTTTCAGCACTATGCGCTGTTCCGCCATATGAGCGTGTTCGAGAATGTGGCCTTCGGCCTGCGCGTGCAGCCGCGCGCCGTGCGCAAGAGCGAAGCGCAGATCCGCGCGCGGGTGAAGGAGCTTCTCGATCTCGTGCAGCTCGACTGGCTCGCCAATCGCTATCCCAGCCAGCTCTCGGGCGGCCAGCGGCAGCGTATTGCGCTGGCGCGTGCGCTCGCCATCGAGCCGCGCATTCTGCTGCTCGACGAGCCGTTCGGTGCGCTCGATGCCAAGGTCCGCAAGGAGTTGCGGCAGTGGCTGCGCACGTTGCACGAGGAAATCCACGTCACCTCGATCTTCGTCACGCATGACCAGGAGGAGGCGCTCGAAGTCGCCAATCGCGTCGTGGTGATGGACAAGGGCAAGATCGAACAGATCGGCACGCCTGGCGACGTTTACGATAACCCGGCGACGGCTTTCGTGCACTCATTCATAGGTGAATCGATCGTGCTCCCGGTCGATGTAAGCGACGGCCAGGTGAAGCTCGGCCATCGCCCGCTCAACATCGATGCGGGCAGCGCAAGCGGACCGTCGAAATTGTTTGTTCGTCGTCACGACATGCAGATCGGTCCGCTCGGTGAGGGAGCCCTCGAAGGCACCGTGCGCCGCGTCCGCACCTTCGGCCCGATCCAGCGCGCCGACATCGCGTTGTCTGGCGATGATACGCTGGTGGAGATCGATGCCCCGCGCGACCGTCCGCTCACCACGGGCGATGCGATCAGCCTGCAGCCGCGGCGCTACCGGATCTTTGCCGGGCAGGAGTGACTGGCGCTTTCTAAAAATCCCCTGCGTTCACCTTTCAGCCACGGTTGGTGTGCAACAACGGCCCCTTGATTTGGGGGATTGCCGATGAAGCGGGTGGCTCTGGCCAGTCTGGGATTTCTGTTGCTGGCAGGGTGCGCGGGGACCGTCGATACCGTGCCGGACCAGCCCACCATGTATCTCAGCATGGCCAATGGTGGCGCCAAGCTCGATCCTGTGGCTGCGGCCTCGATGATCTCGCTGTACCGGCAGAACAATGGCCTCGGCCCGGTTGTGGTCGATCCCGCATTAATGGCGTTGGCTGAAGACCAGTCCACCGCCATGGCCAAACGAAACAAGCTCGATCACGATGTGAAGGCACCGCTGGCCAAGCGTCTGAATGCCGGCGGTTATCCGGCGAGCTTGGCCGTCGAGAACGTCTCGGCGGGCTACCATACGATGGCGGAAGCCTTCTCGGGCTGGCGGGACTCGCCACCGCATCGGGCTAATATGCTGAAGTCCGGTGTCACAAAACTGGGCATTGCGGCGATCTATGCTCCCAACACCAAATACAAGGTGTTCTGGACCATGATCCTGGCGTCGACGGATTCCAAATAAGCCTTCCCAGATAGCCGAAGCGTGATGGTGCTCTGCACCATCCCTGATTGACGTCGCCGCAAGGGGGCGCCACGGTATGGTTCCCGTCGCCGACAGGATCGAGTGGTCTCATGGATATGTCCGATCAGCCTCAATCCAGCGCTGCCAGCAAACCCGCCGAAGCCAAGCGCGTCCTGGTGCTGCAAGGGGGCGGCGCGCTTGGCTCCTATCAGGCCGGCGCCTATGAGGCGCTGTGTCATCATGATTTCGAGCCGGAATGGGTGGCTGGCATCTCCATTGGTGCCATCAACGCGGCGATCATCGCGGGCAACGAGCGCGACAAGCGGATCGGCAAGCTCAAGGAATTCTGGGAGATGGCGGCATCGCCGGTCCCCTGGAGCCCGATGCTGACGGATGATCGCGCGCGCTCTTATTTCTACGAGGCAGGCGCCGCTGTCATTGCTACATTCGGTGTGCCAGGCTTTTTCGTGCCGCGGATTCCGCCAGCACCACTGTGGCCGCTCGGCAGTCCGCAGTCGCAGAGCTTTTACGACACCGCGCCGCTGAAGGCGACGCTGGAACGGCTGGTCGACTTTGATCGTCTCAACGATTGCAAGACCCGGCTAAGCGTTGGCGCCGTGAGCGTGACCACCGGCAACTTCACTTATTTCGACAACACGCTCTTCAAGAAAGATCGCAAAAGGATCGAGCCCGAGCACATCATGGCCTCCGGTGCGTTGCCGCCGGGGTTTCCCTCGATCGTCATCGATGGCGAGCATTTCTGGGATGGCGGCATCGCCTCAAACACACCGCTGGATTTCGTACTGGATGACGTCACCAGCGATCTGCTGATCTTTCAGGTCGATCTGTTCAGCGCGCGCGGGCCATTGCCGCAGTCGATCCTGGAAGCGCAGGAACGCGAAAAGGACATTCGCTATTCCAGCCGCACCCGCATGAATACCGACAAGAACAAGAAGATCCACAACATCCGCAAGGCGCTGCGTGATCTGATTGGTAAATTGCCGGCAGAACTGAAGCAGGATCCCGGAGTGGCGCTGTTGTCGGAAGCCGCGAAGGAAAATACCGTCACGGTGGTGCATCTGATCTATACGAGCAAGAATTACGAGTCGTCGTCGAAGGACTACAATTTCTCGCGCATTGGCATGGTCGAACACTGGGGCGCCGGCGAGCGCGATGTGTTCCTCTCGATGCGCCACAAGGATTGGTTCGAGCGGCCGCAATCCGATGAATCGATGGTGACCCATGCGCTCACCGCAGACGATTACAATGACCTCCCGCAGCATTTGACGTCCAACAGGAGCAAGTAATGGCTAATCTCACAGGCAAGACCGCCGTCGTCACCGGTTCGACCAGCGGCATCGGCCTCGCTTATGCGCGCGCTTTCGCAAGCGCTGGCGCCAATATCGTCATCAACGGCATGGGCGCGCCTGCTGACATCGAGAAGGAACGCGCGGCTATCGAGAGCGATTTCAAGGTCAAGGCGATCCATTCGCCAGCGGACATGACCAAGCCGGCCGAAATTGCCGAAATGATCGCGCTCGGCGAGAAGACCTATGGATCGGTAGATATTCTCGTCAACAATGCGGGTATCCAGTTTGTGTCTCCGATCGAGGAATTCCCGATCGAGAAGTGGGATGCGATCATCGCCATCAATCTCTCCTCCGCCTTCCACGGCATCCGCGCCGCCGTGCCCGGCATGAAGAAGCGCGGCTGGGGCCGCATCATCAACACCGCCTCGGCGCATTCGCTGGTCGCCTCGCCATTCAAGTCGGCTTATGTCTCTGCCAAGCACGGCATCGCCGGTCTGACCAAGACCGTGGCGCTGGAAGTGGCGACCCACAAGATCACCTGCAACTGTATCTCGCCCGGCTATGTCTGGACGCCGCTGGTGGAGAAACAGATCCCCGACACCATGAAGGCGCGCGGACTGACCAAAGAGCAGGTCATCAACGACGTCCTGCTCGAAGCCCAGCCGACCAAGGAATTCGTAACCTCCGAACAGGTTGCGGCATTGGCACTGTTCCTGTGCGGCGACGATGCGGCGCAGATCACCGGCACCAATCTGTCGATCGATGGCGGTTGGACGGCGGAATAAGTTTGCTTCCTGACCTCCTCCTGCCTTGCAGGGGGAGGTTGTTAGGCGCCTTGCTTTCCGAAGGCGAGCACGTGCAGTCCAAGCCGCTGTCGCACGATCCAGAACAGCAGGATCGACTCGAATGTCAGCGCGATCGACGTTGCCGCCGCCGCGCCATGACCGCCAAATTTCGGCACCAGCACGAGACACAGCACCAAGTTCATCACGAAAGCCGACGCGTAGGCCACGGCGCAAATGTGCTGGTGGCCGAGCATGTTGAGCAGCCGCTCGACGGGACCGATTGCGGCGCGCACCACGAGGCCGATGGCTGCGATGAACATGATGTCGTAACCGCTGGTGAATTGCGGACCGAACAGCCATAGCAGCGGCTTGCCCAGAGCGAGCAGGATCAGCGTAGCTGCGAGCGAGGGCCAGAATGTCCATTTGATCGCGTGGGTGACGTAAGCGGCAAGACGATCCTTGTCGCCGGCCGCGTGATATTCGGTAAAGCGATGCGCCGTTGTCGCCGACATCGCGTAATGAATGAACGACACCAGCGCTAGGGTCTTCACCACAGCGAAGTACACGCCGACTTCGTCAGATGAGACGAACTGCTGCAGCACCAGCACGTCGGTGTAGGACAGCAGCAAATAGAAGCTCTCAACCAGCAGGATCGGCAACGACACTGCGAGCCAGCCGCGATAGTCATAGGCTTTCGCGCCGGGTTCGATATGCGCCGCGAGCCGGCGATTGAGTACGATCATCTGGCCGATCATCGCGACCCAGACGGCAGCGACGCTGGCTAGCATCGCGATAGTCGCACCAAGCTTAAAGCCCAGTGCGAAGGCGCCGGCGGTGAAGCCGATGATGAGCGCCTGGCGGATGATGAATTGCGGCATCAGGCCGAGGCGCATCCAGTCATGGGAGCGCGCGATACCATCCTGCGTGTTGGCAACGACGAAGGCCGGCAGGGTCAGGCAGCCGAGATAGAGCGGCACCACCGTGTTGGCGTCGATCCACGGCGAGATGAGTTTGACGAGGCCAGCGAGCAGCAGCGAGACCATCACCGAGACGATACCGGTCATCCAGCGGCTGCCGGAGAGGAAGCCGCGCAGCCGCGCGTGGTCGCCGCTGGCGCGATACTCCGGGATGATCTTCTGGGCTGAAGCGGCGATGCCGAAATCCATCATCGAGCCGAGCAGCAGTACCCATGTCCAGACATAGACATAGATGCCGTAATCCGACGTGCCCATCCAGCGCGCCAGCAGGATCTGGGAGAAGTAAGCGAGGCCGGCCGAGATCACGCGGATGAGGAAGATGGTGCCGGCGAGGCGGCGCGTCAGCGAGGCTTCGCCTGAGCCGGTGAACAGCGCGCGCAGCCTGGCCTTGAGGCCGGTGGGCGCGGTTGCGGGTGCGGAGTTTGCGTCCATCACGGCCACGACAAGGTCCTCAGCCGCAGGCGTGCGGCAGCGGTTTGGCGTAGCAAGCAGTCGTTAACATCCGGTTGGGCGGAGATATACAGGTTGCGCGCAACAGGTCACGCGCCAGCGGTATCAGGGCAGGTTGACGTTGAATTCATAGGCGCGGTCGCTGCCGACCAGCGTCAGTTTCAGGGCCGCGCCATCGGTCGCGGCGCCGGGCGGCACGCCGTCGAGTTCGAAGCTGAAGCGCTTCACGCCCGGCGGGCTCTTGGCCTCGAGTTTGGGGATTGGCAGCGCCCATTCCGGCGTCGGGCCCTCGACGAACAGGTTGGGTTCGCTGCCTTCGGGCGCCACGACGTCAACGAACACATTCTTGCCCTCGCGCTTGAGGTCGCGCACCGTCAGCGGACTGGTGTCGCCCATGGTTGCCGGCTTAGGCACGGTATCGAGCGCCGCGGTCAGCGCGCCGTCTTCAGTGCTGGCCACGCTGGTAAAAGCGAGTTCGGCATTGGCGTCGACCGGAATGCATAGCTTGTCGCAGACCGCGTAATTGATTGCCGCACGGAGAATCACCGGCTTGCCGGGGTCTTTGGCGATCACCCGCATCGGTAGCACCACCTGTTTCACATAGCCCAGCGACAGGCCACCAGCTCCATCCTCGAATTTTTTCGGCGCCGGCCACAGGATGGTGACGGTATCCAGGTTCTCCGATTTGGAAAAATCGAAGCGGGGCGGTACCCCGGAATCACCGGGATTCCGCCAATAGGTGTGCCAGCCGGGCTGCAGCTGGATCGCGATGCCTCCCAGCATTACCGGCCCGCTACGCGAGCCTGCCACAAGCCTGATCTGCGAATGACTGTCTATCTGCCAAGGTGAGGTGTCCTCCGCCTGCGCGCTGCAGGTGAGGAGCAAGCCCGCGGCGCAGACAGCGACAATGTGGTGCGGAACAGATGCGGTCATCGGGCGTCCTTACAGGGTAGGCCTGTCATAAAGCCAAACCTGTCTTAAGCTATTGAACTGCTTGTGATCCGGTTTTCGTATGTGTTGCGGAAGGCTGATTGACAGAACCCAGACCCAATATCAGGATAGGCAATGAAATGAGAGCGGTTTGCTGATGGAACCCACTCGCAAGCGCCCCCGGAAAAGCCGCGTGAAATCCAGCGCTGGCGACACTGGCAACTACCTCGACGGGCAGTTGCTGATCGCCATGCCTGTAATGGAAGACGAGCGCTTCGCCCGTTCGGTGATTTACGTCTGCGCGCATTCGTCGGAAGGTGCCATGGGCATCATCGTCAATCGGCCTGCGGGGAGCATCGATTTTCCCGAATTGCTGGTTCAACTGGACATCATTGAAAAGTCCGACAGCATCAAGCTCCCGGAAAGCGCCGAAAGCATGAAAGTGCTGAAGGGCGGTCCGGTAGAGACCGGCCGAGGTTTCGTGCTGCATTCCAGCGATTTCTTCATCAAGGACGCGACATTGCCGATCGACGATGGCGTCTGCCTCACCGCGACCGTGGATATCCTGCGCGCCATAGCCAATGGCGGTGGACCCAAGCACGCGATTCTCGCGCTGGGCTATGCCGGCTGGGCGCCGGGCCAGCTGGAAGACGAAATCCAGGGCAATGGCTGGCTGCATTGCGCAGCTGATGAGGATCTCATCTTCGGCGGTGATGTTGAGGAGAAGTATCTTCGCGCGCTGCAGAAGATCGGGATCGCCCCGGGGATGTTGTCGGCCGAGGCCGGCCACGCCTGACGTCAGGAGCCGGTGGAGCGCAACGGACACGCCACGTTGGTGGAGCCCAGTTGGGCACCTTCGATCTCCACACAGGGCTGCGACGCATCGATCATCAAGTCATAGGCAGCCAGTGCTTCTGCACGGAACGGCCGACCTTTGATGTGCATCTCCCACACGCCGCCGGGCAACGGCTCCTTCAAACCCGCTCGGATACGATTATCGTATTTGCCGGCAGGCAGGATCGGCAAAGCGAGATCGGCAATCGTGTAGAAGCGGGATCCTGCAGGCAGGAGTGGTGCGACGAAAGCCAGCGGCTTGTCGAGCAACAGATAGGTCGCGGGCTGCGAAAGCCGCGATGAAATCATTGGCGCGTATGGATTTGACCATGGTCGTCGCCACCAGTCGGTTGGCTGCGACCATGCAGCGGTGATCGCTGCAATGATGAAGATCGAGTGGATTGCGTGTTGGCCAACAGGATGCGTGGGGGTGGTCGAGCGAAATGCCGTGACGATGCGTACCAGCAACAACACGATCAGTGGGCCGGTCAGCAATTCCAGTGCGACGGCATAGCGCTGGATCGAGAACAAAATCAGCCAGACCGCATAAGACGTGACAAAGAAGATCAGGAACTGCAAGTCGCGCCGCGAAAAAATAGCGCGTGCATGCTTCATTTGAGCAATGAAGGCGATCGGAAGCAGCACACATAGCATCGCAAAGCGTGCGTCGCGAAACGGCAGCTCCGAGCTGCGGAAATTTCCGACGAGCCAATGAAACGGATAGGCCAGGCCATCCAGAATTCCCTTCGGAATGAACTGGCGATCGAGCAGCGTAATCTCTCGCATCTCCGGCGAGGGAAACAGACTATTCAACAGCGGAAAGAACGGATTGCCGAATTCACGCCACAGCATCAGGCTCCAGACGCCGCCCGTCATGATCGTGCCGATCGCGCCGCCGATGGCGAGGCAGGTCACGGCCACCAGAGGGCGTGTCGCGCCAAGTGCGGCGCCCGCCAGGCCAATTGCGAAGACGATGTTGGTTAGTTTGAAGCCGAGCGCGAGGCCGACCAAAATTCCTGCGACGATGTAACGTATTGGTCGCGGCTCATCGGCCGCCAGCATCAGCGCCAGCCCGGCGATAATCGGGATCGCAGTGAGAATGTCGGAAAAACTGGTGCCGACTTCCGACAGCGTCATCGGCCCCAGCGCAGCCAACAGCAACGCAGCAACAATCGTCATCGCGTTGGCTGCGTGCCCGAGCACGATCCGTGACAGCCAATAGACCAGCGCGAGGTTGAGCCCATGCACCGCGCCCATGGTTATCCCGGCAATAGCCGGCGGCAGGGCGTGACGGAGATAGTACCAGGGGAAGTAGATGATCGGGTTGAAGTGGGTCTGGAAGCCCGGTGGGATTACATCGTGATCGTAACGGCCATTGAGCAATGCCCAGACGTTGTATTCGTGATAATTCTGCCAATCCCAATTGGCATCCTCGCCAGCCCATCCGGCATAGACCGCGCCGATCGCCATCGCGCCCGCCACAACCAAAAACGGCCGAAGCCGGTCAAGGGGACGTGGGGCCGCAGCCGCGGCGTCCGCCAGATATGGCAGTTCATGGGTGAAAATTGACGTCACGATGAGCGATGCAACCACAGATGAATATGGTGTTTGTCTACCGAGTGAATCTTGCCGAATTGCTAAATGCGACGCGCACAATCTTTCCTTGCAGAGAGCAAGAGGTCGCAGGTGCGCAGGTATGGTTTACGAGTGGTATCCGGCTCGCGTCAGCTCGCCGCTTCCAATCGCTCTTCCGTCAGCATGCGCATCGCCGCATCCGCATCCATCGGCTCGCCGAAAGCGAAGCCTTGGGCGTATTCGCAGCCGAGCTGATACATCTCCACCGCATCCGAATCTGTCTCGACGCCTTCGGCGACGACGTCCATGCCGAGATCGTGGGCCATCGCGATGATGGATTTGAGGATCACCGGGCGGGTGCCGCGCGAGGTGGTGCGAACGAAGGACTGGTCGATCTTCAGCGTGTCGAACGGGAAGCGCTGCAGATAGGATAGCGACGAGTGGCCAGTGCCGAAATCGTCGAGCGAAAGACCCGTACCGAGTTCGCGGATCCGGTGCAGCATCTGCGCTGCATGTTCCGGATTTTCCATCACCAGCGATTCCGTGAGTTCGAGCTTCAGCGTGCCGCGCGCGACGGACGAGCGTGACAGCACCGTGCGGATGTCATGCAGGAGATCGTGGCGCAGTAGCTGCCGTGAGGACACGTTGACGCTGGCAAAGATCGGTTCGCGCGAGCGCATCGCGCGCTGCCAGATTGCGAGCTGGCGTGCAGTCTGATCCATCACGAACATGCCGAGATCGATGATCAGGCCGATCTCCTCGGCGATCGCGATGAATTCCGACGGCGACATCCGGCCGAGCTTCGGATGATCCCAACGTGCCAGCGCTTCGAACCCGGCGATGGAGCGATCTTCGAGCCGCACGATGGGCTGATACAGGATGGTGATTTCCTGGCGCTCGATGGCGCGGCGCAGTTCGGATTCGAGCGTCAGGCGATCCGTTTTGCGGGCGCGCATTGCCGGTTTGTAGACGTCGATACGGTCGCCACCGATCCGCTTCGAATGATACATCGCAAGCTCGGCATCCTTGATGAGCTCGTCGGTCAGGGGCACCGCGGGATCAGAGAGCGCGAGGCCGATCGAGGCCGTGAGGAAGATCTCGCGATCGTTGAAGGCAATCGGCGCGCGGATGGTCTTGCGGATGGTTTCGGCGAAGGCGGTGATCTTGGCTGCGTCTTGTTCGGACATCAGGATTAGGCCGAACTGATCGCCGGCGAGGCGGGCCAGCGTGTCCTGCGGCTTGAGGATACGGGTGAGGCGGCGGGCCAGCGTCAGCAGGATTGAATCGCCGACGGCGATGCCGACGGAATCGTTGACCTGTTTGAAGCGATCGAGGTCGATCACCATGATGGTCGGCCGCATGGTCGGCACCGTCTTGGAGAAATTCGCGACGGCGTTGAGGCGGTCAATGAACAGCTTGCGGTTTGGCAGGCCGGTCAGGTTATCATGCACCGAGTCGTGCAGCATGCGCTCTTCGGCATTCTTCATCTCGGTGACGTCGGTGAGGGTGCCGACCACGCGTGACACTTCGCCGTCGGAGCCAACCACCGGACGCGCCTTCAGCGCGAACCACATGAAGTGACCGTCGGGGGTGCGCAGGCGGAAGTCCTGCACGAGGCGGCCGCGACGCTGGTCGAGCACGCTGTCCAGCGCCGCCCGGAAGCGATCCTGATCGAGCGGGTGGAGCACTTCGAGCCAGCTTGCGGCAGGGCCTTCCAGCGTGCCGCGCTTGAGGCCAAGCAGCGCTTCGGTCTCGGGCGAGGTGAACACTTTGTCGGCGGAGACGTCCCAGTCCCAGATCAGGTCGCCGGAGCCGGTCAGCGCCAGCGCGCGGCGCTCCACGTCCGACACGATGCCGTTGGTGGCGCCGCCGCCTGCGAAAGCATGCTGCATCACCGTGAAACCGATCAGCATCACGATCAGTACGAGGCCGCCGAGCAGCGCCGGGCCGACGATGTCATTGGTGACGCTGCCGGCGACGGTCATGCCCGCGGCAACAACCCACACCACGAGCAGGAACCAGGTCGGGATCAGCAACACCGCGCGGTCGAAGCCATGGGTGGAGAGATAGACGATCAATGCGAAGCCGGCGAAGGCGATGAGCACCAGCGAGATGCGCGCGATGCCCGAGGCGACGGCAGGATCGAACAGCGCCAGACCTACGAGAGAGCCAAGGAAAGCCAGCCAGCCTAGCGTGATGTGCGAGTAGCGGACATGCCATCGACTGAGATTGAGATAAGCAAACAGGAACACCAGCAGCGTCGCCGCCAGTATCGCTTCCCCCGAGGCGCGCCAGACGCGCTCGGCGCCTTGGGACATGTCGAGCACCTTGCCCCAGAATCCGAAGTCGACACCGATATAGACCAGCACGGCCCAGGCCAGCGCCGCGGCGGCCGGGAACATGATGCTGCCCTTCACGACGAACAGGATCGTCAGCACCAGCGCCAGTAGGCCGGAGATGCCGATGACGATGCCTTGGTACAGTGTGAAGGAGTTGACCTTGTCCTTGTAGGCTTCCGGCTCCCACAGATAGAGCTGCGGCAGCTTGTTGGTGCGCAGTTCGGCGACGAAGGTGATGACAGCGCCGGGATCGAGGGTGACGCGGAAGATATCTGCGGTGGCACTATCCTGACGTTCCGGGCGATCCCCGGTCGACGGGGTGATGGTCGCAATGCGCGAGAGGCCAAGATCGGGCCACAAGAGGCCGGACGACACGATGCGATAATGCGGCGCGACGATCAAACGATCGAGCTGATCGTCGGTGTTGTTGGCGAGCGCGAACACCACCCAGTTCTGACCGGCTTCGCGGCCACGCACCTCGATGCGGCGAACGATGCCGTCGGTGCCCGGTGCGGTGGAGACCTGGATGCGGTCGGTGTCGCTATGCTGATATTCGAGGATGCCGGTGAGATCGATCGCAGGCGCGTCACCGCGGACGCTGACAGCGTCAACAGCCTGTGCCGGTGCTGCGGCAACAACAATCATCAGGCCGAGCGCGAGCGGCGCGAGCCACCTGATCAAACGCAATGTCATTCTCCGCGATCAACACAACATCGACCCTGCGTCACGCAGAAGCAGGGCCATTTCCCGACGCGCGATAAATGACATGAAAGCGAGATAAATCAAAGGGTTTCCGGCTGTTCTCCAGCCCTAAACGACCAACACAATTTTGCCAATATGTGCGCTGGTTTCCATGCGTTTGTGCGCGTCCGCAGCCTTTTCCAGCGGGAAAGTGCTGTCCATCAGGGGCTTAACCTTGCCAGACTTGAGCAGCGGCAGGACATTGGCCTCGATTGCCCTGACCATGGCGGCCTTGTCGGCATTGGTGCGGGGGCGCAGAGTCGAGCCGGTATAGTGCAGCCGCTTCACCATGATCTTGGCGGCGTTGATGGTGGCTTTCGGGCCGTTCAGCACCGCAATCTGCACGATGCGGCCATCGACGGCGGCGGCATCGAAGTTTTTCTCCACATAGTCCGCGCCCACCATATCGAGGATCAGCTCGACGCCGGTCTTGGTGATTTCCTTGACGCGTTCGACGAAGTCCTGGGTCTTGTAGTTGATGGCGTGATCGGCGCCGAGCTTGAGGCAGGCATCGACCTTGTCTTGGGAGCCGACGGTGACGATCACCTTGGAACCTAGCGCCTTGGCGAGCTGGATCGCCATGGTGCCGATGCCGGAAGAGCCGCCATGGATCAGCACGGTCTCGCCGGGCTGCAATCCGCCACGCTCAAACACGTTATGCCAGACGGTCATCAGGGTTTCAGCGGTGGCGCCGGCCTCGGTCATCGAGAAGCCTTCGGGGACCGTCATCGCCTGCGCATCCTGCGCGATGCAATATTGCGCGTAGCCGCCGCCGGCGACCAGCGACATCACCTTGTCACCGAGCTTGTGTTTGGTGGCGCCTTCACCGAGGGCGACGACTTCACCGGAGATTTCGAGGCCCGGCAGATCGCTGGCGCCAGGCGGCGGCGGATAGGCGCCGGAGCGTTGCGCGACGTCCGGACGGTTCACACCGGCGGCAGCGATCTTGACCAGGATTTCGCCGGGACCGGGCTTCGGAACGGGGCGCGTCTCGGGAATCAGCACCTCGGGGCCACCCGGTTTGCTGATACCAACGACGGTCATTTGCGTGGGCAGCTTTTCCATGATTTGTCCTTGCGGCGTACGGGATGTCGGTTGGCCATCTGATTAAACAGCCGGATCAATGCTGGCAACATCCGGTGCATATTCGAATTTGAGACGGGGAGGGCCCCAAATGGCGATCGACGACGACGACAAACCGAAGAAGAAGGTCAGCCATGAGGTCGGGCAGGACCTCTCGCTGCTATCGGTCGAGGAACTCGCCGAGCGGATCGCGCTGCTCAATGGCGAGATCGCGCGGCTGCAATCGAGCATGACCTTGAAGCGCGCGACGCGCGATGCGGCGGATCGCTTTTTCAAATCGTGACGGGCTATTGAATGGCGCTCTCCCGGCTCTCTGCCGTCATTGCGAGGTGAAGGAAAGCTGTCCTGCAGTTTTCCTCTTAGCGAAGCAACGCGGCAATCCAGAAGCCATACGCGAAGAAAACTGGATTGCTTCGCTCTGCTCGCAATGACGGACGAGAGGCCTGTGCAATACCGCCGACGCTTCCTCAATCGCGATCCCGACATTGTCTCATTCCGATACAGTTTGCGAGGCGGCGCATGGCAAACGGATCGTGAAGAAAGCCCGCGTATTTACGCGCAATTAAGCTTTCTCGCATATTACTTAAATTGTCCTTGTTTGGACACCGAGTGGCTCCTGTCCACTCTGTTTGACGCCTCCCTGTTATCAACTTTAAAGCCGCCGGAAACGGCGGCTCTTTTTTTGGTACTCATGTCTTCTTTTGGGGCGTCCGCGATCGTTAAATCGCGTTGGAAACCATAAATACTTCTTTAATTTTACGCCGCTGGACTCTCACGCACGCACGCGTAATGATTTGTTCATCATAAGCCCGCCGTTCAGAGCTGGCTGCGAAACCATTTGCGTGAGGCGTTAACTATGTCGGATCGTTTGCACAGCGAACCCGCTCTCGTTCAGTTTAGCGAGCGGCTGACCAATTCTGCTGCCTTCGGCGCCTTGTTTCGCGAGGGGATGGATCTGGTCGAAGAGACCGCGGCCTATCTCGACGGCGTCGGCCGTAGCGAGGCCAAGGCACTGGATCGCTCCGTCAGCCTGACTTACGCCACCGAAAGCATGCGCCTCACCACCCGCCTCATGCAGCTGGCCTCATGGCTGCTGCTGCACCGTGCGGTGAAGGAAGGCGAGATGACGTTGACCCAGGCCAATCGTGAAAAGACCAAGGTCAAGCTCAGCGCCGCCGATCCGAGTCCGGAAGAAATGCTGCTCAAGCTGCCCGAGCAGCTGCAGATCCTGATCACGCGTTCGATGGTGCTGCAGACCAAGGTTCGTCGCCTCGACGTCTCGATCCACGCCGCAACCACCACGCATGCCCCGATCGGCAATCCGCTGGTGCCGCAGCTCAATCGCCTGAAGGCCGCATTCGAGCGCTGATCGCGCGTCCCTCGCATTCCCTGAACGCTGTTCCTCGCTCGCGGCTCATGCGCTAAACATGAGCCGGTTGAAGCGGGGGCATTGGCGATGGCAGACGATATCAGGGCATTGACCGGCGTGCGCGGCGTCGCAGCTGCCGTCATCGTCGTGTATCATTTCGGTGACGTGCAGCTCGCAACCGGCGGCACCGGCTCATTCTTCCGCATTCCCTACGGCTATTTGCTGGTCGACCTGTTCTTCATGCTGTCAGGCTATGTGATGGCGCTGACCTATCGCGACGCTTTCCTGCATCTCACTGGCAAGGCGTTCGCAACCTTCATGCTGAAGCGGGTCGCGCGACTGTACCCCGCCTATTTCATCATTGGCCTGTTCTATGTCGCCAAGATCGCGGCTGGTCTGTCCGGCGAGAAGCTGGAGATGTATTCGGCCTGGGACTGGACCGGCAACCTGCTGATGATGACCGGCTGGGGTCTCTATATTTTTCCGATCATCGGCGTGGCCTGGGCGGCGAGCGCCGAGATGGGCTCCTATCTGCTGCTGCCGATCCTGATG
Organism: Tardiphaga sp. P4_G1; assembly: GCF_056401215.1. Classification (NCBI taxonomy): domain Bacteria; kingdom Pseudomonadati; phylum Pseudomonadota; class Alphaproteobacteria; order Hyphomicrobiales; family Nitrobacteraceae; genus Tardiphaga; species Tardiphaga sp. P4_G1. The sequence goes on along the minus strand of NZ_JBFUJU010000012.1, from coordinate 116,433 downwards.
GCCTTTACCCAGCGTTGGAGCAAATGGATCGCGGGATTTGCGGTGATCGCGGCGCTGCTCGGCATCTATGCGGTGAGCGTCAGTGGCCGCGGGTCGGGCGGACCGCTCGATGTGGTCAACGGCAATTCGCTTTATCCGCTGCTGCGCGCGGTGGCGGGTTTCACGCTGGGCCTTGCGATCTTCCGCTTTGGTGGCCTCGTCGATCGCCTGTCGGCAACCGTGCAGGATGGTCTGGTCGTCGCGCTTCCGCTCGCCATCATCGCCGTCGGTTTGGCCGATGCGAGCGATCGCTTGATGTATCTGCTGTACATCCCGCTGGTCGCGGTGCTCTCGCGTGATGGCCGGATGGCGCAACTGCTGTTCGGCAACGCGCTGGTCTACCGGCTCGGCATCATCTCGTACTCGATCTATCTGATCCATCCGCTGTTCGTCAGTTTCGCTATCAGGACCTGGCGGCATTTAGGCCAGACTGAGGTTGTCTATATCGCTGCATCGCTGGTCTGTTTCGCCATCATCTGGGCGCTGGCGGAAGTGAGCTATCGCTTCGTCGAAATGCCCGGCCGCAACTGGATCACGCAGCGATTCATCCCGCGGAGAAGCGACGCGCCGGTGAAGGCGTAGGCATCGGGGCTATCAAGTCGGTAGTGCGGCGCGATGCCGCAGACGGCGGCGATCCATTCTTTCAGATATTACTGCCACGCTGCCCGGAAATGTGAGCGATGACGCCGCAGGCATAGCGTCATTTATCGCAAAGCCTTGCCTGAATAGGGTTTCTCGCCAGAGAGCTACACTTCTGATGCCGAGCCAATGCGAGTTTGGAGGAGGCGTCGCGCCAGCTATCTTCGCATTGTTGCGGTGACTCCATGTCGCACGGGAGCAATCGCAACGATGTGGCATTGAAGCGCGGCCACACCGAAATTCCGCGCCGATCCAAGTAGGAATCTGATGTCTTTGTCTCCTCGTCTGTTCGGTCTCATTGGTGTGTTGGCTTGTCCGGCGGTTGCGGTTGCGGCTGATCCGGTGGTGATGCTGCCATCGGTGCCCTTCGTGCCCTCGGCCTCCGGTGGCTGGACCGTGACCGTCGGGATAGGCGGCGAGATGCAGCCATCTTACGAAGGCGCCGGGAGTTCTGAACTTGCGCCAAAGCCGATCATCTCGATTCGCCGTGCCGGCACGCCGGCCCGTTTCAAGAGCATGCGCGACAATGCAAGCTTCGCCCTGATCGACGTGGGCGGCTTTCGCGCCGGTCCCGTCGGCAACTATAAAGCAGCGCGCAAGGCCGCCGATCACAGCGAGCTGCGTGGCCTGAGGGACGTTGATTTCGCGGTCGAACTCGGTGGTTTCGCCGAATACTACGCCTTCGACTGGCTGCGCCTACGCTCCGAACTGCGCCGCGGTCTCGGTGGCCACGAAGGTATCGTCGCGGATTTCTCGGCTGACGTGATTGTGCCGATCAACGAGCGGATGACCTTTGCTGCCGGCCCACGCTACCGGGTGACGGATGCGAAATATGCGGAGACTTACTTCAGCGTCAACAATATCGAGGCGCTTGCGTCAGGTTTGCCGGTTTACGACGCCAAGGGCGGTTCGAGTTCGGTCGGTGCGGGCGCGCAATTGCGCTACAAGCTCGATCCGCAATGGGAAGTGCGCGGCTATGTCGAATATGACAAGCTGCTCGGCAGCATCGCCGATAGTCCGCTGGTGAAATTCCGTGGGTCGACCAATCAGGTCACCTACGGCGTCGGCGTGGCCTATTCGTTCGACGTCGGCGTGCGATAGCACGTACGATTGCACAGCGTGGCCAATACGGCGCACGCTAGCTCACGCTTCTAGCGCTCCCCGATCAGATAGTACGACAACATCGTATCCAGCTCCTGTTCCAGCTCGCCATTGGCGAAGGCATCCGGACGGAATGCGATCGCCGCATCGAGTGCCGAGCCGACCATTCTCGGAATGAAGAAACTTCCGGCTTCGCGATTGAAGCCAGGGCGTAGCTCGTCGGCATGGTTGTCAAACATGCCACGCAAGAGGCCTTGCCGCTGCGGAAAGGGGTCGAATGGCCACTGAACAGGGGGACGGCCGGAGGCGGTCTCCATCAAGACCTTCAGCAGCGGCAGCACGCGGGCATGCTGGCTGATCGCGGTGTTCAGACCGGAGCGGACGAATCCACGCAGATCCAGCCCTTCGAATCCTGAAATGGTCTGCCAGATATTTTCTGACATTTGGGCTTCCGTCCGGCCATGGAGGGCCCCGAACAGCGCGTCCCGATTTGGAAAATACTGATAGAGCGATCCGATGCTGACCCCGGCGCGCTCCGCAATCCGGTTCGTGGTGGCCCGGTCGTATCCTTCATCGACGAGCACGATGGCAGCGGCGTCCAGGAGGATGCCCACGGTCGCAACGGAGCGCGCCTGACGCGGCTTCTTGCGGTGGTGCCCGGTATTGGTCGGCATGGTCTCGTTGCGCCCCCGCGCAAGATGATGTGGCGCACCTTATAGGGAGGGCAACGGAGGCGGTTTTAAGGTACCGCCATGGCCAATGTCGGCCAGCAACGAAAAACGCCCCTGCTGGCTGCAGAGGCGTTTTGAAAGGCAATCGGATAAGCCTGAAAGGCCGATCTTCCTTGTGAAGATCAATCTTCCTTCTTGAGGAAGCCCGAGAACTTCTTCTGGAAGCGCGACACGCGGCCACCGCGGTCGAGAAGCTGGGTGGTGCCACCGGTCCAGGCTGGGTGCGACCTCGGATCGATGTCGAGGTTCAGCTTGTCGCCTTGCTTGCCCCAGGTGGAACGGGTCTGATACTCCGTACCATCGGTCATAACGACCGTAATGTTATGATAATCCGGGTGAATTTCGGCTTTCATGACGGTTCCTTCGGCGCGCCGGCGCCTGAATCTCTGTGATTTCGATGGCGGATTTGGCCGCTCTATATCGCAGGAACGTGCGGGAGACAAGGACTCCCGTCGTGGATCATTGCCTCTGCAATTGACCTAGGTCATTTGCCTCGGGGCCCGCTCCGGCCTATCTCAGGGCAACGACAAGAACGGTTATAAATCATGAGTGCAGTCGAACGGCTTGAGATCCCCCGCGCGGCCAAGCCGACGCTTCCGCAGCCCGATCCGGTGCTTCCGGAGCCGTCGCTGGTGGATACCGTTGTGGAGCCCCAGGTACCACCCAGCCGAGCCAAATTGCGGCCGCTCCTTGCGTTGGCGCCCTATGTGGCGCGGTATCGCGGCCGGGCGCTGCTGGCGCTGGTGTCGTTGACCGTTGCGGCTGTGACCACGCTCGTCGTGCCTGTGGCGGCACGGCGGATGATTGACTTCGGCTTCAGCCCCGAAGGCATCGCGATGATCAACAACTATTTCAGCGTCATGATCGCTGTGGTGGTCGTGCTCGCGCTGGCCAGCGCGGCTCGTTACTACCTCGTCATGACCATCGGCGAGCGCATCGTCGCCGATCTGCGCCGCGACGTGTTCCAGCATCTCACCGCACTGTCGCCGTCCTTCTTCGATACGTCACGCTCCGGCGAACTGGTGTCGCGGCTCACGGCCGATACCACGCAGATCAAGTCAGCGGTCGGCGCGTCCGTATCCATCGCGTTGCGCAACCTTGTGCTGTTTCTCGGCGCGGCAGCCATGATGGTCGTTTCTAGCCCGAAGCTCTCCGGCTTCGTGCTCGCGGCGATCCCGCTGATCGTGATCCCGCTGGTGGCCTTCGGGCGCTGGGTGCGGCGTCTGTCGCGCAACGCGCAGGATACGCTGGCGGAAGCCTCGGCCTATGCCGGCGAACTCGTCGGTTCGATCCGTACGGTGCAGGCCTATACCAACGAGCAGCTGGCGAATGCGCGCTTCGGCAAGGAGGTCGAGCAGGCCTATGACGCCGCACGTGGCTCGACCCGTGCGCGCGCTGTGCTGACCGCGGTTATCATCTTCATCGTGTTCTCCAGTGTCGTGGGCATTCTCTGGGTCGGCTCGCATGACGTGTTGACAGGCGCACTGACACCGGGGCGGCTCGGCCAGTTCGTGCTCTATGCGGCCTTTGCTGCGTCCAGCCTCGGCCAGCTCAGCGAAGTCTGGGGCGAGATTTCGGCGGCGTCGGGCGCGGCGGAACGACTGTTCGAAATCCTCAACGTCAAATCCGCCGTGGTGGCCCCGGCATCGCCGCGGGCATTGCCGCAGCCCGCACGCGGCGACGTCGTGTTCGACAATGTCTCCTTTGCCTATCCGACCCGGCCGGACATCCTGTCGGCCGCTGGCGTATCGCTATCGGTGAAGGCTGGCGAAAAGGTCGCCATCGTCGGGCCGTCCGGCGCCGGCAAGAGCACGCTCTTTCATCTGCTGCTGCGCTTTTACGATCCCAAGGGCGGCGCCATCTCGGTCGATGGCGTGCCGATCCGCGACGCCGATCCGCGCGAGCTCCGCAAGCGCATCGCATTGGTGCCGCAAGACTCCGTCGTGTTTGCAACAACCGCCCGCGAGAACATCCGCTTCGGTCGTCCCGATGCGACGGATGCCGAAGTCGAGCATGCCGCATCGCTGGCGCATGCCACGGAATTCATTCGCCGCCTGCCTGATGGATTTGAGGCGCAGTTGGGCGAACGGGGCGTCACGCTCTCGGGCGGCCAGCGTCAGCGCATCGCCATCGCACGCGCCATCCTGCGCGATGCACCGCTGCTGCTGCTCGATGAAGCGACGTCTGCGCTCGATGCCGAATCCGAGACGCTGGTGCAGACCGCACTGGAAGAGCTGATGAAGCACCGCACCACGCTGGTGATCGCCCATCGGCTCGCCACCGTGCTATCCTGCGATCGCATCCTCGTCATGGATCATGGCCGCATCGTCGAGCAGGGCACACATGCCTCACTGGTCGCGGCGAACGGGCTTTATGCCAGGCTGGCAAGGTTGCAGTTCGGGGTGTGAGTGGCGACGATGGGAGGCTTGCTACGGCTTCCATTCCATCAGGTCGACGGCACGGCCTGACGTGTTTACTTCATCGCCCGTTTTGACGAAGCCGTTACGCATATAGAATTTGATTGCGCGGATATTGTCGGCATTGACCTTCAGCGTCACGCCGGTTGGCGATAGTCGTTTGGTTTCATCGACCAGCGCGCGGCTGACATCTGATCCCCATTGAGCGGGGTTGACCACTAACTGATCGAGATAACCCGTGCCGTCGATGGTGACGAAGCCGACCAGTGCGCCGTCCTGCTCCGCAATCACGATCTGCGCTACGGGTACCAGTTCGGTGCGCCATCGGTTGCGCCACCAGTCGACGCGGCCGTCGAAATTAATCGAGGGATAGGCCTGTCGCCATGTCTCCAGCCACAAGGTGATGGACGCGTCTTCATCGCTCTCGCGATAGGGGCGCAACTCGAATGGCTCAGGCATGCCGTCAGCGCTCGGTGAGCTTGAGTTCGATACGACGGTTGCGCTTGTAGGCTTCCTCAGTCTGCGCCGTATCCAGCGGTTGATTTTCGGCGAAGCCGGCGGCGACGAGGCGTTGTGCGGGGACGCCGAGCGAAATCAGATACTGCACCACCGAGATTGCACGCGCCGATGACAGTTCCCAGTTCGATTTGAACAGCGGGCTGTTGAGGATCGGCCGCGAGTCGGTGTGGCCGTCGACGCGCATCACCCAGGCGATTTCGGCCGGGATTTGCTTGTCGAGTTCGATCAGGGCACTGGCGACCTTGTCCAGTTCGGCGCGGCCTTCGGGAAGCAAAGCCGCTTGGCCGACATCGAAGAATACTTCCGACTGGAACACGAAGCGATCGCCGACAACGCGAATGTCAGGGCGGTTGCCGAGAATGGCGCGCAGGCGTCCGAAGAATTCGGAACGATAGCGCGACAGCTCCTGAACGCGCTGCGCGAGCGCGACGTTGAGGCGCTGCCCGAGATCGACGATGCGTCCCTGCGATTCCTTGTCTCGTTTCTCGGACGCTTCCAGCGCTTCTTCGAGTGCCGCGAGCTGGCGGCGCAGCGCCGAGATTTGCTGGTTCAGCACCTCGACCTGCGCCAGCGCACGGGCGGAGAGCTGCTTCTCGGAATCCAACGCCTTGTTGAGCTCGGTGTTGCGGCCTGCGGCATCGGAGCCGGCACCTGCGAGGCCGTCGTACAAGCCCTTGATCCGGTCGCGCTCCGATTCCGCGGCGGACAGCCCGGCGCGCATCTGAGATAGCTGCTCGTCGAGATTGAGCTTGCCGAGCTTCTCCAGCGATAGCAGGTCGTTCAGCTGAGCCAGTTTGGCGGTGAGCTGCTCCAGCGCCTTGTCCTTGCCGGTGACTTCCTGCGACAGATAGAATTGCACGACGAGGAAGATCGACAGCAGGAAGACGATTGCGAGCACCAGCGTCGACAGCGCGTCGACGAAGCCCGGCCAGTAGTTGAATTCGGAAGAGCCGCGGCGATTGCGTGCCAATGCCATGGATCAGTTCTTCTCAGGTTGGCGAGCGATGTGTTCGAGCAGCTTCTTGATCTCGCGGCTCTGCTCGCCCTGACCATCGGCCCATTCGCGGATCATCTCCTGCTCGCTGCGCATATGCGCCACAAGGCTCTGGATCGCATCGGCGAGATTGGCCATGGCGGTCGTGGTGCCACGGTTGTTGTTGCCGTCCTCGATGGAGCGACGCAGGCGCTCGATGGCATCCTGCAACTCGGCCGGGGTGCCGGATGAGGTAACGGGGGCTGTCTCGCCGGAATATTCCTTCACGGTGGAGGCGAGCCAGTCTTCCAGATCCGTATAGAACCGGTTCTGGGCCTGGCTGGATTGCAGGTCGAGGAAGCCGAGGATCAACGAGCCGGCGAGGCCGAACAGCGATGACGAGAACGAGATGCCCATGCCGGCGAGCGGCGCGGCGAGGCCTTCCTTCAGCGTGTCGAACAGCGAGCCGGCATCGCCGCCGACCTTGAGGCCTTCGATCACCTTGCCGACGGAGCCAACGGTCTCGATCAGGCCCCAGAAGGTGCCGAGCAGCCCGAGAAATACGAGGAGGCCGGTCATATAGCGCGAGATGTCGCGGGATTCGTCGAGGCGCGTCGCGATCGAATCGAGCAGATGCCGCATGGTCTGCTGCGAGATGGTCATACGGCCGGTACGCTCGCCGCCGAGGATCGCAGCCATCGGCGCCAGCAGGGTCGGGCGTCGGTCCAGCGCGAGGCCAGGATCGGAAATCCGAAAGCTGTTGACCCACGAGACTTCCGGATAGAGCCGGATGACCTGCCGGAACGACAGGATAATGCCGATCGCCAATACCGCGCCGATCAGCGCGTTGAGCCCGGGATTGGCAAAGAAAGCGAGAACGATCTGCTTGTAGAGCACGGTCATGATCAGACCGCAGAGCACCAGAAACACCAGCATTCGGACCAGGAAGATCCGGGGCGATGAGAGCTTGGTCAGTTCGATTTCCATCGCGGAGCGGGAGGAGGAGCCAGGCGCCATGTGCTGATCATCTGCATGCGAGGAAAGGTTCGACGCGCAATATGGCACAGCCCCGCGACAAAAAAAGATCGGATACCGCCGGAATCAGCGATGTCACCGGGAACTTCCAGTTGAAACCCGGCTCGATCTGCCGCGTATTTAGAAAAGACCTTTTTGTTGAGCCGTTTGTGGAGAAGAGTGGCGCTGGAGCGGCACGCGCTACGCACGCACGGCGAATGACTGGCTCGACAATTTCGATTGCCATCGCGACGAGATCGAACGCATCCTGCGTCTGGTCCATGGACGCAACTCCGCATATGGATGCGGTGCTGGCGCCGGTTCTTTCTGCGACCGCAGGCTTGTTTGTCTATGCGAATGGAAGCGAATAGTGGCGTGAGCCACTATCGAATGGCTGCTGTTAACTAAACGTATGCCGGTTCCATCCGATTCACGTTCGCGTGAGCCTCGAAAGCCTTTGTGAGTTCAATACGATAGGCCGTGTGGCAATGCGCCGCCTCGATATGTATTGCGCCGCAGCACCGCGGTTTTTATTCTAGGCTATCAAAGAAGTTCGATAAATCCGGCTACGCGCATGAAGACCACAGAGGTCCGGCGTATCCGTTGATGCATGTTCGAATTCGCAACTTGGGATATCAAAGTAAATGACGATGTTGAACGCACGCTCTGCAGGCTTCGCGCTTCTGCTGGCGGGACTCGCGCCCGTGCTCGCAGGATGCAACGAACCCAAGGACGCGGTGGCGTCTGCGCCGCCTCAGGTGAGCGAGCCTGAAGTCAGCATCATTTCCGTCACGCAACAGCGACGTGCGCTGGTTCGCGAATTGCCCGGACGTATTGCGCCGACGCGCGTTGCCGATGTGCGTTCGCGTGTGTCGGGTATTATCATCGAGCGCGCGTTTCATCAGGGCACCGAGGTGAAGGCGGGCGACACGCTGTATCGCATCGATCCGAAGCCGTTCGAGGTGGAATTGCAGTCCGCAAAGGCGTCGCTTCACAAGGCGGAAGCTGCCTATGATCTCGCGTCGATGCAGGCCAAGCGCGTGTCGGGTCTTGCACTGCAGAAAGCAGTCTCCGAAGCGGAAGCCGAGAAAGCAGTCGGTGCGCAGCGTCAGGCTGAAGCCGAGATTGCATCCAAGAAAGCCGACGTCGCGCGTGCGCGCCTCAATCTGGACTATGCAACCATCCGCGCGCCGATCGACGGCATTGTCGGAGCCGCTCTGGTGACCGAAGGTGCGCTGCTTGCGCAGAACGACAATACGAATCTCGCCACCATTCAGCAGCTCGATCCGATCTATGCCGATTTCACGCAGTCGGTGTCCGAATTGAATAACTTGCGCCGCTCTTTCGAGACCGGCGATCTCGAGCGGATCGCGCCTGGCGCGGCCAAGGTGAGACTGATGCTTGACGACGGCACGCTCTATTCGCTGCCGGGCAAGCTGCTGTTCTCCGAAGCCAAGGTCGACACCTTCACGGGTCAGGTAACGCTGCGCGGCGAATTTCCGAACCCGAAGCGTGAGCTGTTACCGGGCATGTATGTCCGCGTGCAGATTGAGCAGGGCATCGACACCGATGCCATTGCGGTTCCGCAGCAGGCAGTGCAGCGCAATGGTGGCGGCGGAGCCGAAGTATTCGTTGTCAAGGATGACGGTCATGTTGCGGTCCAGATGGTACGAACAGGTGCCGTGCAGGATGGTCAGTGGTTCGTGACCGAAGGCCTGAAGGGCGGCGAGCGCGTCGTGGTCGAGGGCTTCCAGAAATTCGCTGCTGGCGACAAGGTCAAGGCGACCGCCTGGACTGACGCGAATGCCACTGCGGGCCTTCCGCCCGAGGGGCAGAAAACCACTCAAGCGCGTCCCTGAGTAAATCGACATGGCTAGTTTTTTCATCGACAGGCCGATTTTTGCCTGGGTCGTCGCGCTTTTCATTTGTCTTTTCGGCGCCATTGCGATTCCGCAGCTGCCGATTGCGCAGTATCCGATCATCGCGCCGCCGTCGATTTCGATCTCGACCAGCTATCCGGGCGCGTCGCCGGAGAATCTCTACAACAGCGTGACGCGGCTGATTGAAGAGGAACTCAACGGCGCTGCGGGCATCCTGAACTTCGAATCGACGAGCGACTCGCTGGGCGCCGTCGAGATCATCGCGAACTTCCAGCCCGGTACCGATACCAGCCAGGCGTCAGTCGAAGTGCAGAACCGCCTGAAGCGCGTGGAAGCGCGTCTGCCGCGTGCTGTGATCCAGCAGGGTATCCTGGTCGAGGAAGCCTCTGCCGCGGTGCTGAACATCATCACGCTGCGCTCCACCGATAACAGCCTGGATGAAGTCGGCCTCGGCGACTTCATGATCCGCAACATCCTTGGTGAAATTCGTCGTATTCCCGGCGTCGGCCGTGCCTCGCTTTATTCCACCGAGCGCTCGCTGCGCGTCTGGGTCGATCCCGCCAAGCTGGTTGGCTACAATCTGACCTCCGACGACGTCAACAAGGCCATCACCGCACAGAACGCCCAGGTTGCCTCCGGCAGCGTCGGTGCCGAGCCCTCGACAGCGACCACCAAGACGTCGTCACTGGTGCTCGTCAAAGGCCAGCTCTCCACGCCGGAAGAATTCGGCGCCATCGTGCTACGCGCCAATTCCGATGGCTCGACCGTGCGGCTCCGCGACGTCGCCCGTATCGAGATCGGCGGCCTCAGCTACCAATTTACCACGCGCCTGAACGGCCAGCCGACGGCCGGCCTGTCGGTGCTGATGTCCCCGAAGGGCAACGCGCTGGCGACGGCCTCGGCTATCGAAGCCAAGATGAAGGAGCTGTCGAACTTCTTCCCTGCCAACATCGCTTACGACATTCCGTACAACGTCACGCCGGTGGTCAAAGCATCGATTATGAAGGTGGTGATGACGCTGATCGAGGCGGTTGTCCTCGTCTTCATCGTGATGTTCATCTTCTTGCAGAATTTCCGCTACACGCTGATCCCGACCATCGTCGTGCCCATCGCGCTGCTCGGCACCTGCACGATGCTGTTGTTGGCCGGCTATTCGATCAACATGCTGACCATGTTCGGCATGGTGCTGGCTGTCGGCATCCTGGTCGACGATGCAATCGTCGTGGTCGAGAACGTCGAGCGGATCATGAGCGAGGAGGGACTTCCGCCGAAGGAAGCCACCAAGAAGGCGATGGGCCAGATCTCCGGCGCCATCATCGGTGTCACGCTGGTGATGATCGGCGTGTTCGTGCCGATGGCGTTCTTCCCCGGCTCAGTGGGCATCATCTACCGCCAGTTCTCGGTCACCATGGTCGCCTCGATCGCGTTCTCCGCGCTGCTGGCGCTGTCGCTGACGCCGGCGCTTTGCGCAACCTTCCTGAAGCCGATCAAGGAAGGACACGGCCATGCCAAGAAGGGCGTGTTCGGCTGGTTCAACCGCAAGCTCGACGCTACCCGCGACGGCTATTCGAGGACGGTGGGCTGGTCGATTCAGCGCACCGGACGCTTGCTGATCGTTTATGTCGCGCTGCTCGTCGGACTGACCTGGGGCTTCATGCGGATGCCGGGCGGCTTTCTGCCGATCGACGATCAGGGCTTCATCACCACTGACGTGCAGACGCCGTCGGACTCCTCGTTCGCTCGCACCGAAGGCGCCATCGAGAAGGTCGAGGCATATCTGAAAAAGCGTTCCGGTATCGAGAGCGTTGTGTTCCTCACCGGCTTCAGCTTCCTCGGCCAGGGCATGAACACCGCGCAGGCCTTCATTACCCTGAAGGACTGGGCGGAGCGCCGGCCGGGCGATTCCGCGGCGGCCCTTGTCAACGATATCAATCGGGAATTGTCGTCGATCCGCGACGCCAAGATCTCCGCTTTGCAACCGCCGCCGATCGATAACCTCGGCAACTCTTCAGGCTTCAGCTTCCGCCTCCAGGACCGCGGCCAGAAGGGGTTCGTCGCGCTTAATGCTGCATCTGACAAGCTGATTGCTGACGCCAATGCCAGCCCGGTGTTGCAGAAGGTGTTCGTCGAAGGCCTGCCGCCGGCGCCATTGGTCAATCTGATGATCGACCGCGAAAAGGCAGGCGCCTTCGGCGTCACCTTCGAGGATATCAACAGCACGATCTCGACCAATCTCGGCTCGAACTACATCAACGACTTCCCGAACCGCGGCCGTATGCAGCGCGTCGTGGTGCAGTCCGAGGCCGCCAACCGGATGAACGCGGCCGACATCCTGAACTACAATGTCAAGAACAGCCGCGGGCAGCTGGTGCCGTTCTCGTCCTTCGCCACTGTGGAATGGGCGAAGGGACCGACCCAGATCGCGGGCTTCAACTTCTATCCGGCAGTGCGAATTTCCGGCGAAGCACGGCCCGGCTTCACGTCCGGCGACGCCATCAAGGAGATGGAACGTCTGGCTGGCCTGTTGCCGCGCGGTTTCGGCTTTGAATGGACCGGCCAGTCGCTGCAGGAGAAGCTGTCCGGCTCGCAGGCGCCGTTCCTGCTCGCGCTTTCGGCGCTGGTGGTGTTCCTGGTGCTCGCAGCGCTTTATGAGAGCTGGACGATCCCGGTGGCCGTGCTGATGACGGTGCCGCTCGGCATCGTTGGCGCCGTGCTGGCGGCGAATTTGCGTGGCCTGCCGAACGACGTGTATTTCACGGTGGGTCTGATTACGATCATCGGTCTCGCGGCCAAGAACGCGATTCTGATTATCGAATTCGCCAAGGACCTGCGCGCGCAGGGCAAGTCGCTGGTAGATGCCACGATGGAGGCCTGTTTCCTGCGCTTCCGCCCGATCGTGATGACCGGTCTCGCCTTTATCTGCGGTGTGTTGCCGATGGTCGTCGCATCGGGCGCCGGCGGTGCCAGCCAGCAGGCGCTTGGTACGTCGGTGACCGGCGGCATGATCGCGGTGGTGATCCTGGCGCTGCTGATGGTGCCGGTGTTCTTCGTGTCGGTGCAGCGGCTGTTCTCGCCGGACAAGGCGCCGAAGACGGAAGAGGCAAAGCAGGACGGGCCGACCGCATCGCCGTCCGTGTCGCACAGCTAAGGTAATCAAACAAAAAGCCCGGATGGCGCAACGCCATCCGGGCTTTTTCTATTCGAGCGATCAATCTTACTTTGTCAGCGGCCGCAGGATCTTCGTCAGAGCGTCGTGGACGAACTCGTTGCCGGCAACGACGTTGCCGGTCGTCAGCACATCACCGCCATTGATATCGCCGACAGTGCCGCCGGCTTCCTTGATCAGGATCAGGCCCGCAGCGACGTCCCAAGGCTGCAGGTTGCGCTCCCAATAGCCATCGAGGCGACCGGCTGCCACGAAAGCCAGATCGAGCGAGGCCGCGCCGAAGCGGCGCAGGCCCGCGACCTTTGGCTGCAACGCGGCCATTTCGTTGCGTGACAATTCGAAGTCGCCGCGGCCGATATGCGGCAGGCCGCAGGCGATGACGCATTCGTTGAGCTGCTTGCGGCCGGCGACGCGCAGGCGGGTGTCGTTGAGGAACGCGCCCGAGCCCTTCTCGGCCATATAGAGCTCGTCATTTGCCGGATTGTAGATCAGGCCGGCAATCACCTGACCTTCGCGCGCCAGACCGATCGAGACTGCGAATTGCGGGATGCCGTGCAGGAAGTTGGTGGTGCCATCGAGCGGATCGACGATCCAGGTATGGCTCTTGTCAGTGCCGTCGCGGTTGCCGCCTTCTTCGCCGAGGAAGCCATAGCCCGGGCGGGCCTTGTTGAGGTCCGTATAGAGCATCTCCTCGGCCCGCTTGTCGGCGAGCGAGACGAAGTTGGCCGGGCCCTTCATCGAGACTTGCAGGTTCTCGATCTCGCCGAGGTCGCGCTTCAGGCTGCGGCCGGCGCGGCGCGCGGCTTTCACCATCACGTTCATAAGGGCTGAATTGATCATGCGTTCGTCTCACGACGACCTGACGGCAGGTCTGATTGGGGGTTGCTGGGGCGATGGGTGCCCTGCGGGCGGCATCCCGTCAAGGCAAGATCGCTTCAGGGGTCATTTCTGGGTCGTGCCCAGCCACTTCTTGGCGGCTTCCTGGGCCTTGGTCTTTTCCTCGGGGGTGGCCTGGGCCAGAAGCTCGTCGAGCATCAGGTCCCCCTTTCCGGCGGTTTTGGCGACGATGTGCCATTTCAGACCTTCCAGCCGGTCGTCTGTATTGATGCGGAGCGCCAGCACCCGGGCGAGGCGGTTCTGGGCGATCGGGCTGTTCTGTTTGGAGGCCTTACGAAGCAGGGCGATGGCCGCAGCCTCGTTCTTGGGGGTTCCCGTGCCGTTATAGAGCGCAATGGCGTATTCGACCTCGGCGTCGACATTGTCGGCCAGGGATGCCGCCTGGAGCAGGCGGACCGCCTTGTCGATGCTTTTCTCGACGCCGGTGCCTTCCTTGTAGAACGTCGCCAGCGCGTATTGCGCTTCGGGGTTACCGGCATCGGCGGCGACGCGGAGCAATTCGGCCGAACGCTTGACGTCCTGCGGCAGCGTCTGTCCATCGAGATAGAGCAGCGCCAGATTGTAGGCAGCCTTCGGATTACCGAGCTTGGCGGAGGATGCCAGCAGTTTCACGGCCTCATCGCGTTTGCCGACATTGCCGCGATCCGACAGTCGCAGCATCGCCAGCGCGAACATGGCCTCGCGGTCGCCGCGCTCCGACGCGCGCTGATACCATTCTGCAGCTTTCGCATAATCGCGCTTGACGCCCAATGCATTGGCATAGAGTTCACCAAGCATGGTCATCGCCTTCGGGTCGTTGTTCTCCTGCGCGCGCTTGCTGGCGAGGTCGAAAGCGGTCTTGTACTGACCGCGCTGATAGGCGCCATAGACCAGATCGGCATTGGGGTCGGTTGGTGTAGCTTCTGCAGGCTGCGCGGGCTTTTCAGCAGGCGGCGTAGGAGCTTTCTTCGCTGCTGTCGGCGCTTTCGCCGGTGCCGGCGCCTTTTTTGGCGCTGCCTTGCTTGCAGCCGGTGGCGGCGTTTGCACCCCCGGCGGTGTCAGCGAAATCTGCGCGGTCGCGCTGGCTGCCCAGGTCAGGCAGCCGGCAATTACAGTGAGGGAACGCAGAATTTTCATTCCGGCGTTATTCCTGTTCGACCTTGGACTGCCCCGAGACGAGCGTCGCGTATCCCTGCTGGATTGCCTTCTCTGCGTCCATCAAGGCTGCAGCAGCGCCGCGCGCGTCGTTCCAGATGACGTCGCCGACCAGCACGAAGTCAGCGCCGGCAGCTGCGAATTCCCTGGCCTCATCGAGCGTTGTGGCAAAGCCTACGCAAGGCGGTTCGAACAATTCGGCCCACCACTGAAGGCGCTCGACAATGGCGTCAGCCGATGGGCGCTGGCCGTTCGGGTCGGGTTCGCCGAACAACACGTAATCGGCGCCGGCCTCGCCCGCTGCCATCGCATTATGGCGCGTCGACAATCCGCCGCAGCCTGCAATGCGATCAGGCTTCAGCGAGGGGAGTGCATCCTGCAGGGGAGCGAGACCGGGCAGATGCGCGCCATCGGCGCCGCCGCGTGCGACGAGCTCGACATTGCCTTCGACCAGCATCGCGGCGCCGTTGGTCTGGATGACAGGCGCTAGCGCCTTGATGCGCGTGATCATGGTGCGCTGGTCGGTCGTCGCCAGTCGCACCAGGACGGCAGCGACATCTGCTTTCTCAAGAAGAGCAGGCAGGTTTGCGGCCAGCGCTGACGGATCCTCGACGACGGGAGTCGCGAGATAGAGGCGCGGCATCGGCGGCGGCGGGACGGGTTTGGAAGCCAAGATTATAGCGCCTTCTGTTCTTGATCAGTCGTCCACTCGCCCTTGCTGGCGAGTGAATTCATGTGTGCACGATGGGTGAAGGCCTGCTGACCGGCTGGCACATTGTTGGCTTTGCCGGACCATGCCTTTTGCGGCGCTGCCTGAAGCGCGCGGCCATAGG
This sequence comes from Tardiphaga sp. P4_G1, assembly GCF_056401215.1. Taxonomy (NCBI): domain Bacteria; kingdom Pseudomonadati; phylum Pseudomonadota; class Alphaproteobacteria; order Hyphomicrobiales; family Nitrobacteraceae; genus Tardiphaga; species Tardiphaga sp. P4_G1. The sequence goes on along the minus strand of NZ_JBFUJU010000012.1, from coordinate 101,090 downwards.
AGAATGTCAGTGGCCAGGGCAGGCTACCGATCCTGTTCATGGCGTCGAGATGCGCGGTCGCATCTTCGTCAGATTGGCCGCCGGAGAGGAATGCGATGCCGGGCACCGATGCGGGCACGCAGTTCTTCAGCATGCGCACGGTCTTCTCGGCCACTTCAGTCACACCAGCCTGCGTCTTCGACTTCTTGCCCGAGACGGCCATGTTCGGCTTCAGGATCATGCCCTCCAGCGCGACCCGCTGGACTCGCAATTCCTGGAACGTCTTGTTGAGCACGCGTTGCGTCACCTCGACGCAGCGGTCGATGTCGTGATCGCCGTCCATCAGCACTTCGGGCTCGACGATCGGGACGATCTGAGCTGCTTGGCATAGTGCTGCATAGCGGGCGAGCGCGTGCGCGTTGACGGAGATTGCGGTCATCGAGGGAATCCCGGCACCGATATCGATCACCGCGCGCCACTTTGCGAAGCGCGCGCCGCGCGCGTAATATTTGGCAAGACGCTCGGCGAGCTTGTCGAGGCCCGCTGTGACGAGCTCACCGGGACAGTTCGGCAAGGCCTGCGTGCCCTCATCGACCTTGATGCCGGGAATGGCGCCGGCTTCCTCGATAAGCCGCACCAGCGGCGTGCCATCCTTGGCGTTTTGCCAGATGGTCTCGTCGTAGAGGATCACGCCGGAAATGTAGCTGCTCATCGCCTCGCGCGAGCGAAACAGCATTTCACGATAATCGCGGCGGTTGTCCTCCGTCGACTCGACGCTGATCGCATCGAAGCGCTTCTTGATGGTGCCTGACGATTCATCTGCGGCAAGCAAGCCCTTGCCCGGCGCGGTCATGGCGCGGGCGATTTTGTTGAGTTCGGCGAGATTCATGGGCATGTCCTGAGCGGGCTAGTCCTGCAGGTCAATCTAGACCGTTCTCGGGCAAAATCCGAGCATCTGGCCGGCCAATGAGCCCGTCCGCATCCGATTCCGGCAAAAATTCAGCCTGCCATAGGCTGTATGGCAGGCTGAAACACAGTCAATTGGCAGTTTGGGCTCAGGCGATCTTCGCGTTCAGCTCGCCCGATGCGTAACGCTTGGCCATTTCGGCCGTGGTCAGCACCTTTTTGATCTTGCTGGCCTGGCCGGCGGTATTGAATTCCTGCAGGCGCTGCTTGCAGAGCTTCACCATCGCTTCCATCGCCGGCTTCAGATATTTGCGCGGGTCGAATTCGCTGGGGTTCTCGCTCAGCACCTTGCGGATCTGGCCGGTCATGGCCATCCGGTTGTCGGTGTCGATGTTGATCTTGCGGACGCCGTGCTTGATGCCGCGCTGGATTTCCGACACCGGGACGCCCCAGGTCGGCTTCATCTGGCCGCCGAACTTGTTGATGATGTCCTGCAGGTCCTGCGGGACCGAGGACGAGCCGTGCATCACCAGATGGGTGTTCGGCAGCTTGCGGTGGATTTCCTCGATCACGTTCATGGCGAGAATATCGCCGTCCGGCTTGCGGGTGAACTTGTAGGCGCCGTGCGAAGTGCCCATGGCAATCGCCAGCGCGTCGACCTGAGTTTCTTTGACGAACTTCACGGCCTCATCGGGATTGGTCAGCAACTGGTCATGGCTGAGCTGGCCTTCGGCGCCGTGGCCGTCTTCGGCTTCGCCCATGCCGCTCTCCAGCGAGCCGAGCACGCCGAGCTCGCCTTCCACCGAGATGCCGCCGAGATGCGCCATATCAGTGACGGTCTTGGTTACACCGACATTGTAGTCCCAGTCCGCCGCCGTCTTACCGTCCGCTTTCAGCGAACCGTCCATCATCACCGAGGTGAATCCGGCCTGGATTGCGGTCATGCAGGTTGCAGCTTCGTTGCCGTGATCAAGATGCACGCAGACGGGAATGTGCGGATAGATTTCGGTGACCGCGTCCATCATGTGCTTGAGCATGATGTCGTTGGCGTAGGAGCGGGCGCCGCGCGAGGCCTGGATGATGACCGGTGCATCGACACCCGATGCGGCTTCCATGATCGCCAGCGCCTGTTCCATATTGTTGATATTGAAGGCCGGCACTCCGTAATCGTGTTCTGCCGCGTGATCGAGCAGTTGACGCAACGTAATACGGGCCATGCAGGAAGCTCCTTGTAAATTGGGACAGGCGCAAACGCCGCGCCGAGGGATATATGGCTCTTAGCGCGAGGAGACGGCGAATCCAAGACGCCATCAGTCGCGCATACAGCCAACGTTAATCGCCACGATGGCCCAGCGTTCCAGCTAATGGAATTCCCGGTAACTAATGTTCGCGAGCTTCGAGTGCCGCGACGTGCTCTTCCACTTCAGTCACCCGCTCGTCGAAATCGTCAGCAGTCGCACGCATCATCACGAGCATGCCGGCAGCGTCCCGACGCTGCTTACGGCTTATTTCTTCCAGCCGATCAAGACGCTGTTCAACCGAGCTACGAAACGACGAAATATCATCGCGGATCGCGATGAGGATGTCCGTCGTGATGTTGATCGGTTCGTCTGCCATAGCAGGAACATACCATAAACATTGCGGCGCCCACAAGTCTTGCGGGCAAAAATGTACCGCTGCTACTTCTTCAATACTTCCACGCCCGGCAGCGGCTTGCCTTCCATCCATTCGAGGAAGGCGCCGCCGGCGGTCGAGATGTAGGAGAAGTCATCGGCGACGCCGGCGTGATTGAGCGCGGCCACCGTGTCGCCGCCGCCGGCTACTGAAATCAGCTTCTTCGCCTTGGTGCGCGCCGCGGCGTGTTTGGCGCCGGCAACCGTGCCGCGATCGAACGGCGTCATTTCAAACGCGCCGACCGGACCGTTCCAGACCAGCGTGGCGGCATCGTCGATGGCCGAGTTGATGCGTTCGATCGACTGCGGACCAACGTCGAGGATCATGCCCTCATCTGGGATCGCATCAAGGCCGTAGGCGTGAGACGGGGTATTGGCGGCGAAGTGGAATGCGACGATGGCGTCCACCGGCAGGATGATGGCGCAGCCCGACGCTTCAGCTTTGTCGATGATCCGCAGCGCGGTGGCGGCAAGATCTTTCTCGCACAGCGACTTGCCGACCTTGACACCCTGCGCATGCAGGAAGGTGTTGGCCATGCCGCCACCGATCACGAGCGCATCGACCTTGGTGACGAGATTTTCGAGGAGATCGATCTTCGACGAGACCTTGGCGCCGCCGACGATGGCGATCACCGGTTTGGTCGGCGCGTCCAGCGCCTTGCCGAGGGCGTCCAACTCGGCCTGCATGGTGCGGCCGGCATAGGCGGGCAGCTTGTGGCCGAGGCCTTCGGTGGAGGCGTGGGCGCGATGTGCAGCCGAGAATGCATCATTGACCCAGATATCGCCAAGCTTGGCGAGTTCGGCGACGAAAGCCGGATCGTTCTTCTCCTCAGCGGAATGGAAGCGCGTGTTCTCGAGGCAGAGAATGTCGCCGTCCTTCATGGCGCCAACGGCCTTGGCTGCGACGTCGCCGACGCAGTCGTCGGCAAAGGCGACCGGCTTCTTGATCACATCGGCAAGTGCCGTAGCAACGGGCTTCAGTGAGTTCTTGTCGTCGCGGCCCTTGGGGCGGCCGAAATGCGCCAGCAGGATGACCTTGCCGCCCTTGTCGGAAATTTCGGTGATGGTCGGCGCGATGCGTTCAAGCCGCGTTGCGTCGGTAACCTTGCCACCATCCATGGGTACGTTGAGATCGACGCGCACGAGAACGCGCTTGGACTTCACATCGACGTCGTCGAGGGTGCGAAATGTTGCCATGCGAGATTGGGCCGTTCTTGAAGTTTAAGGTTGCTCGCCCGGATAGCTCGGCGGTGTACTTTCAGGGTCAGTATTCACCGTCGCGCCTTGGCGGAGCGCGAAAACGATAAAGGCAACGAAAAGGATGCCGACTGGAATAACAATCCACCACGGAAGTGCCATTCCAGTCTCCTGTTCGTTGCCAAGTATATTTTAGAGCAGCTTGCCCATCGCGACGGCGGTATCGGCCATGCGGTTGGAGAAGCCCCACTCGTTGTCGTACCAGGAGAGCACGCGCACCAGCGTGCCGTTCTGCACCTTGGTCTGGTCGAAGGCGAAGGTCGACGAATGCGGATCGTGATTGAAGTCGATCGACACGTTCGGGTGCGAAGTGGTGCCGAGCACGCCCTTCAGCTCGCCGGCCGCAGCCTTCTTGATCGCTTCGTTGATCTCTTCCTTGGTGGTGCTCCTCTTGGCGATGATCTTGAGATCGACCACCGAGACGTTCGGGGTCGGCACGCGGATCGAAACGCCATCGAGCTTGCCGGCCAGTTCGGGCATCACAAGGCCGATGGCCTTCGCGGCGCCGGTCGAGGTCGGAATCATCGACATCGCAGCGGCGCGGCCGCGATAGAGATCGCTATGCAGCGTGTCCAGCGTCGGCTGGTCGCCGGTGTAAGCGTGGATCGTGGTCATGAAGCCGGTTTCGATACCGACGGTCTCGTTCAGCACCTTGGCGACAGGCGCCAGGCAGTTGGTGGTGCACGAACCGTTGGAAACGACCAGATGCTCCTTGGTCAGGGTCTTGTGGTTGACGCCGTAGACGATCGTGGCATCAGCACCATCGGACGGAGCCGAAACCAGCACGCGCTTGGCGCCTGCGGTCAGATGCGACGTCGCCTTCGCCTTGGCGCTGAAGATGCCGGTGCATTCGAGCGCGATATCGATGCCGAGATCCTTCCACGGCAGCGTGTTCGGATCGCGCACCGCAGTGACTTTGATCTTGTTGCCGTTGCCGAGCTGGATGCTGTCGCCGTCGACGGTGACGTCGCCGGGGAAGCGGCCATGCACGCTGTCGAAGCGCAGCAGGTGGGCGTTGGTTTCAACCGGCCCCAGATCGTTGATGGCGACGACTTCGATGTCGGTGCGCTTGGACTCGTAGATCGCCCGCAGGACGTTGCGGCCGATGCGGCCAAAACCGTTGATCGAAACCCGGACTGCCATTCAACTTCTCCCTTTTATTAGGCTCAAACCTCGCGTGAGGGCCTTCATATAGTGACGTGTGACGGGCGTTTCATGCCCTGAATGGAACGCTGGTGCAATGTGTCAAATTTACCAGCGTTCCGATAGAGTTAAGCCGCGTTGTGCTTGCTGGTTGCAGCCTCGACCACGGCCTCGGCCGTGATGCCGAACAGCTTGTAAAGCTCCTTGGCTGGCGCGCTCGAGCCGAAGCCCTTCATGCCGATGAAGGTGCCGTCGTGTCCGATCACGGCATCCCAGCCGAACCGGACCGCGGCTTCGACGGCGATCTTGATCGGCGCGTCGCCAATGATCGCCTTCTGGCGCTCTTCAGGCTGCTCCAGCAGTAGTTCGAGCGAGGGGACCGATACGACCCGCGTCGCGATGCCCTTGTCGGCCAGTTGCTTCTGCGCAGCGACTGCGATCTCGACTTCCGAACCCGAGGCGAAGATCGACACGGCGGCTTTGCCCTTGGCCGCGATCAACTCATAGCCGCCAGCGGCGCAAAGATTGTCGTCGTGATGGGTGGTGCGCACCGGCGTCAGGTTCTGGCGCGACAGGGCCAGCATGGTTGGGCCGTTGGTCTTCTCCATGGCGAGCTGCCAGCATTCGGCAGTCTCGACCGTGTCCGCGGGGCGGAACACGCGCATGTTCGGCATCGCGCGCATCGCCGCCAGATGCTCCACCGGCTGATGGGTCGGGCCGTCTTCGCCAAGGCCGATCGAGTCGTGGGTCATGATGTAGATGACCGGGATCTGCGCCAGCGCCGAGATGCGCATCGCCGGTCGCGCATAGTCGGTGAAGCACATGAAGGTCGCGCCGGCCGGGATGAAGCCGCCATGCAGCGCGATGCCGTTCATGGCTGCGGCCATGCCCATTTCGCGAATGCCGTAGTGAATGTAGCGACCCTTGAATTCGCCGGGCTTCACTTCGATGGCGCCCTTGGTGCGGGTGTTGTTCGATGGCGTGAGATCGGCTGAACCGATCACCATTTCCGGCACGACCTGCACCAGCGCTTCGAGCGCGAGTTCGCTCGCCTTGCGGGTCGCGACGGTCTGCGGCTCGGCGATCAGCTTCTTCTTCAGCGTGAGGATCGCGTCCGCTATGGCTGTCGGTCGAACGTGATCGTTGCGGCGGGTGAATTCGCTGCGCTTGTCGTCCGGAAGGGCATCAAAACGCTTCTGCCAGTCCGCGTGCGCCGATGCGCCCTGCTTGCCGGCATTGCGCCAGGCCTGCAGGATATCATCGGGCACCTCGAACGGGCCGTAATTCCAGTCCAGTGCCTTCTTGGCGCCTGCGAGTTCTTCCGCGCCGAGCGGTTCGCCGTGGGCCTTCGAGGTACCGGCGCGGGTTGGTGCGCCAAAGCCAATCTTGGTCTTGCAGGCGATCATCGATGGGCGGTCGGACGCCTGCGCTTGCTTGATCGCAGCGGCGATGGCGACCTGGTCGTGGCCATCGACATGCACGGCATTCCAGCCATGGGCCTTGAAGCGTGCGACCTGGTCGACGCTGTCGGCAAGCGACAGCGGACCGTCGATGGAAATCCCGTTGTCGTCATAAAGGAAGATCAGCTTCGACAGCTTGAGATGACCGGCCATGGCCAGAGCTTCGTGGCTGACACCTTCCATCAGGTCACCATCGGAGCACAGCACGTAAGTGTAGTGATCGACGATATCGCCGTATTCGGCGGCCAGCATGCGCTCGGCGAGCGCGAAGCCAACGGAGGTGGCGATGCCCTGACCGAGCGGGCCGGTCGTGGTCTCGACGCCCGACGTGTGGAAATTCTCGGGATGGCCGGGGGTCTTCGAATGCAGCTGACGGAAGTTCTTCAGCTGGTCGAGCGTCATCTCCTTGTTGCCCGTCAGATAGAGCAGGGCATAGAGCAGCATCGAGCCGTGGCCGGCCGAGAGGATGAAGCGATCGCGATCCGGCCACTTCGGATCGGCCGCGTCAAATTTAAGGAACTGTGTGAACAGCACGGTGGCGACGTCGGCGGCGCCCATCGGCAGCCCAGGGTGACCGGATTTGGCCTTTTCCACGCCGTCCATGGCGAGGGCACGAATCGCGTTGGCCATTTTCGAGTGATCAACCTGCGCCATGTCGGTTTCCGTCTAAATTGAAGGGAATGGAATATTCTGCGTCCGCAAGAGGGGCGGTCTGCAGCGAGATGTTGGGATCGCTTTGGAGAAACTGGTGGATAGCATCTGGGTTCCTGGGAGTCCAAGGTCTCCCGGACAGTTCTGGTCTGTGGATATCTACCGGCGGTTTTTGTCGGCTTTGCGGTGCATAGCTTTTAAGCTTTGTTGCGTCCGGCTCGCTTGCAACCTAAGTTTCAGGGCCTAAAGGCTTGCGGAGCCGTGGTTTTTGAGCTCCCGTCGCATCACACCCAAGGTCCCGCGTAACCCAGTATGATCGAACGACCCGCCCATCTCACAGCCTCCGATCCCGCCAATGGCGGTGCGGCCGAGATCGACTCTGCCACGCGGCGGTTGATGGCAGCGCTGGATGCTCTGGAAAGTGCGGTCGAGCGCCGCCGTGAGGCGGATCGCGACGAGGATGAGCTGGCCACCCGCATTCAGGCGCTTGGCGCCGACCGGTCCCGGCTGGCGGATGAGCTTGATGGCACGCTGGTGAAATCGCGCCGGCTGGAGCGCGCCAATCGCGACATCGCCGACAAGCTCGACACCGCCATCGGCACCATCCGCGCGGTGCTGGCGACTGACAACGCGCATGAGTAAAGCGAGATGAGCCACGTCAACGTTACAATCAATGGCCGGCAATATCGCATGGCCTGCGAGGAGGGGCAGGAGACCCGCCTGCTGCGGCTGGCGGAAAGTCTTGAATCCCGCGTCGAAAACCTGCGTGGCAAATTCGGTGAGATCGGCGATGCGCGGCTGACGGTGATGGCGGCGCTGACCATTGCCGACGAACTGGTCGATGCCAATCAGCAGATCCGTGCCCTGCAGGAAGAACTCGCCGCATTGCGCGATGTGCGCGTTGTCGCCGCAGATCGCGCACGGGCGACGCAGACGGCGGTTGCCGCGGCCCTGAATGCTGCGGCAGAGCGGATCGAGAAGACCACCCAGGTGCTCAACCGCACCATCGGCGGCGGCGTTGCTATTGGATAACGCAGGCTTTGATGCCAAGCGGGCACTGGCGCATCCGTCTCATAACCCCTACATTGCTCAGGCGAGGCTGCGTCGCGCGTCAGGAGCCATATATCCCCGGGGCCTTATCGATCCTTCAGGGAACTGTCCCTGACCAGGTCCGTGGACCTGGTCACATGGTGCCCACCTACTTTCGTAGGTGCTCCGGGATCGAGTGCTTCAACGGCCATCGTGGCTTCGCACTTTTACTTTTTTGATGGCTGTGGCCCTTGCATGGCGTTTGCCGTGCAATCTTGGCCTCGCTCGCCAAAGATGATCGCGAAGACCGGTCCTGCGCTTCCGCAGGCTCTGCGGACAGCATATCGTGCGGCATGTCCGACACGCCGCCCACTCCGACAAAGATTGAACTCCGCATAGCCGCGCTGGCACGCCGCACGGCGCTGAGCGAGGCCGAACGGTCGGCAGCCGCACAAGCCGTCGCAGCGCGTGGGCTGCCTTTCCCGGTCAGGGCCGGCGACATCGTCGCCGGCTATTCTCCCATCCGCAGCGAGATCGATCCGATCCCGCTGATGCAGCATCTCGCCGCCCAGGGTGCGCAACTGGCGCTCCCTGTGATCATCGCCCGTGACGAGCCCCTGATGTTCCGGATCTGGAGCCCGAACGATGCGCTGGTGCGCGGTTCACTGGGCATTCCGGAACCAGCACCGGAAGCGCCACCACTGATTCCCGATATCCTGCTGGTACCACTCGCGGCATTCGACCGCGCCGGCCACCGCATTGGCTATGGCGCGGGGCATTACGATCGCACCTTCGCGCAACTGCACGCCATCAAGCCATTTATCGCCGTGGGCGTGGCCTTCGACACCCAGGAAATCGAGGCCATTCCCATGCAACCGCACGACGTGGCGCTGGATTATGTGCTAACCGAGACCCGGACGATCGATTTTCGGAGCATCTGACTTGCGTATTCTCTTCATCGGCGACGTGGTCGGCAAAACCGGCCGCGTGGTGATCCTCGAAAAACTGCCGGGTCTGATCCGCGACTGGAAGCTCGATCTTGTCATCATCAATGGCGAGAACGCCGCCGGCGGCTTCGGTATCACCGAGACGATCTATAATGATCTTGTCGACGCCGGCGCCGATGCGGTGACCCTCGGCAATCACGCCTGGAATCAGAAAGAGGCGCTGGTGTTCATCGAACGCGCGCCGCGTCTGATCCGTCCGTTGAACTTCCCGCGCCACACCCCCGGCCGCGGTTCTGCGCTGATCGATGCCAAGAACGGTGCGCGTGCGCTGGTAATCAACGCCATGGGCCGCGTCTTCATGGAGCCACTCAACGATCCGTTCAGCGCTGTCGGCAAGGAGATCGATGCCTGTCCGCTGGTGGAAGCTGCAGACGCCATCGTGGTGGATTTCCATGGCGAAGCCTCGAGCGAAAAGCAGGGCATGGGTTACTTCTGCGATGGCCGCGTGAGCCTCGTCGTCGGCACGCATACGCATGTGCCGACCGCCGATCATCAAATCCTGTCCGGCGGCACAGCTTACATGACCGATGCAGGCATGACCGGCGACTATGATTCCGTGATTGGCATGCAGAAGGAAGAGCCTGTCAGGCGCTTCACGACCGGCATTCCCTCCGGCCGTTTCGAGCCCGCCTTCGGCCCGGCGACCTTGTCGGGCGTTGCGGTCGAAACCGATGACAAGACGGGGCTTGCCTCACGCATCGCGCCGGTGCGGCTCGGTGGTCGGCTGTCGCAGGCGGTGCCTGAGTTCTGGCTGACCTAGTTCGGCCTACTGCTCCGTCTGCTTGCGCAAATCCGCGACATCGCTTGCCGTGATCTGCGATCCCTTGCTGCCGAAGCGCGCGGTCACGTAATTCGCGACAGCCGCGATCTCCGTATCTGAATGGCTCTTGCCGAAAGCTGGCATCGACAGCGCGCCTTGCGGCGTATGCCGCTTGGTGCCGGAGATCACGATCTGCGCCACGTTCGTCGCGCCGGGATCGTTAACGGCCCACGCGCCAGTCAGCGTGGCCATGGGCGAGAGTGCGCTCTCGCCTGTCCAGCCATGGCAGCTCACGCAGGCGCCCTGGAAGACCGTCTTGCCAAGCGCGTTCGCCGTCATGCCGTCCCTGTGCGAGGGCGGTGCGGGTGGCGCGAGTTTCGCGGGCAGATCAGGTGAGGGCACCGCCGGCACCGTGCGCAGGAATGCGACCATCGCCTTGATATCCGTCGGCGCCATCTTGCTGAAACTGTGGTCCACCGCTTCGCCCATCGGCCCCGACGCGGTGCCGTGACCCTTGGCATGCCCGATCGACAGATAGGAAACGACATCGTCGTCGCTCCAGCTGCCAAGGCCTGTCGTCTTGTCCGAGGTGATATTGAAGGCCCGCCATCCGGCGGTCAGGGCGCCAGCAAATTTCTTGCGGTTGTCGAGCGCGAAGCCGAGATTGCGCGGGGTATGGCATTCGCCGCAATGCGCCAGCGCCTCGACGAGATAGGCGCCCCTGTTCCATTCCGGGCTTTGCGACCTATCGGGTTTGAAGCGCGTATCGGGATTGAACAATGCCGACCAGAACGTCATTGCCCAGCGCTGATTGAACGGAAAGGCAAGCGTATTCTCAGGCGGTGCTGCGCGCACCGGTGCGAGGCTGAACAGATAGGCCTTGACCGCGAGCGTGTCCGCATCGGTCATGTAAGTGTAGGACGTATAGGGCATCGCGGGATAGAGCCGGGCGCCGTCGTGGCGCTTGCCGCTTCGAACGGCGTCGAGAAACTGCTGATCGGTGTAGTTGCCGATGCCTGTCTCTTTGTCCGGTGTGATGTTGGTCGAGTAAAGCGTGCCGAACGGCAGCTTGAATGCGAAGCCGCCGGCATATTCCTTGCCCCCGGGCGCAGTGTGGCAGACCATGCAATCCGCCGCACGCGCAAGATATTCGCCGCGCTCGATCAGGCTGGCGTTGGCCATGTTGGCGGGAACGCCCGTGGGATTGGGACCCTTGTAATCGGCCAGCGCCACCTTCGGGCCGCCCGAGAAGGCCATCGGTCCGGGACCGCGAACATAGAGCGCGGCGCCGGCTGCAGCCACGACACCGATCACAATGACGCTGCCGAGAATGCGACGTGCGGCGGGCGTCATGACTTCTTCCTTTCGGCGATCGCATCGCGGTCGATCGGCATCCTCCGCAGCGCAACGTCAGTCGCAGCATAAATTGCATTGCGCAGTGCCGGCGGTCCGCCGATCACGCCGCACTCGCCTATGCCGCCGGGCGCTTCGCCGCTCTTGATGAGGTGGACATTGATTTTCGGCATCTGGTCGATCCGAAGCATGCGGTAGTCATGGAAATTGGACTGCTGCACGCGCCCCTTCTCGATGGTGATGTCGCCATAGAGCGCGGCGGTGAGGCCGAACACGATGCCGCCTTCGATCTGCGCCACGATGGTGTCGGGATTGACAGCGATGCCGGTGTCGACCGCCACGTTGACCTGACGCAGACGGATCTCGCCCTGAGAATCCACCTCCGCTTCGACCACAGTCGCGATCGAAGTATCGAAGGTGGGCTGGATGCTCACGCCGCGTCCGACGCGCGCTGGCAGCGGCTGACCCCAGTTGGCCTTCTCCGCCGCGAGATTGAGGGCCGCCAGCATCCGTGGTGCCTTGCCGAGCAATTCACGCCGGAACACGACGGGATCCTTGCCGGCCTTGCGAGCGAGCTCATCCATGAAGCTCTCGATCGCGAACACGTTATTGTTCGGGCCGACGCCGCGCCAGAAGCCGGTCGGCACCGCCGGTGGTTCGACACGGACATATTCACACTGGAAATGCGGGAAGTCGTAGGGCTGGTCCGCGGCACTATCGATGGCGTCGATGTCAATGCCCTTCTGGAACGCAGGCGGCAGCCAACGCGCGATCACGGCCGAGCCTGCGATCTTGTACTTGAAGCCGACCACTTTGCCGTTGGACAGTGTCGCCGAAATGTTGTCGCGATAGACGGGGCGATAAATGTCGTGCTGGATGTCCTCTTCGCGGGTCCACACCACCTTGACCGGTCCATTGACCTGTTTGGCGATGCGCACCGCCGCCACGACCATGTCGGGCTCAAGCCTGCGGCCGAAGCCGCCGCCAATCATGTGCTGATTTACTGTGACCTTGTCGATCGGCAGGCCCGCGGCCTTGGCGGCTTCGGATTGCACCCGCGACATGATCTGCGTGCCCGTCCAGACCTCGCAGGAATCACCCTTGAAGTGCACCGTGCAATTCAAGGGCTCCATGGTCGCGTGCGCAAGGAACGGCATCTCGTAGGACGCGTCGATCCGTTCGCCGGTCGCGAGACCCTTGGCGATGTCGCCGACGGATTTGGCGATTACGCCGTCCGTCTCGCTGGCCGTGCGCAAATGCGCCCAGATGTCCTTCGAACTGATCTTCGCGTTGGGCCCTTCGTCCCAGGTGATGTCGAGTGCTTCGAGCCCAGACTTGGCGGCCCACATGTGGTCGCCGACCACGGCCACGAGGTCGTCGAGCACCACGATCTGCCGCACGCCCGGAATCTTCTTCGCCGTGCGGTCATCGACCTTGGCGAGTTTGCCGCCGAACACCGGGCATTGTGCCAGCGTCGCGAATGTCATGCCCGGTATCATTGCGTCGATACCGTAGATCGTTTTGCCGTTGACCTTGTCCGGTGTATCGAAGCGCTTCAGCGGCTTGCCGATCACCGAGAAGTCTTTCGGGTCCTTGAGCGCGACGTCCTTCGGCGGCGTGAGTTTGCCGGCGGCGTCGCACAACTCGCCATAAGACAGTTTGCGCCCGCTGGCCGTATGCATCACTTGCCCGTTCGACGCCGTGCAGCTCGCAGGTTCGACCTGCCACTGTTCAGCTGCGGCTTGCACCAGCATCGCACGCGCGGTTGCGCCGGCATTGCGTAGAGGTTTCCAGAATGCACGCACCGAAGTCGATCCGCCGGTCGCCTGGATGATGAAAATTGGATTGCCGTAGAGCTTGTCGCTGGGCGGCGCATGTTCCAGCGTGATCTGCGCATAGTCGGCGTCGAGCTCTTCGGCGAGGATCATGGCGATGGCGGTATAGATGCCTTGCCCCATCTCGACTTGCGGCATCACCAGCGTCGTTTTGCCGGTAGTGTCGATGCGGATGAACGCGTTGGGGGCGAATTTGCCCTCCGTTGTATCGGGAGGTTGCGTCGGCTCATTGGCCGCGCGTACCGGAAGCTGGAAGGCGAACATAAAGCCGCCGGCAAAGGCGCCAGCGAGCAGATTGCGCCGTGACAGGCCAGAAGGCTTGTTTGCAGGACTGGTCGCAACAAGCATGTTGTCTGCAAGTTTCATGACCGACTCCTAGGTTTGCCGTTCGGAGGCAGCATGCTTGATGGCTTCACGCACCCGGACATAGGTGCCGCAGCGACATATATTTCCGGCCATGGCGGCATCGATGTCAGAATCGTCGGGGGTCGGCGTAGAAGCGAGGAGCGCGGCCGCCGACATGATCTGCCCGGACTGGCAGTAACCGCATTGAATGACTTCGAGATCGAGCCAGGCCTTCTGCACCTTGGCGCCGACCGGTGTGGTGCCGACGCCTTCGATTGTGGTGATGGCGCGTCCGCTCACCGCACTGACCGGCAGCAGACAGGAGCGCACGGCCTTGCCGTCGACATGCACGGTGCATGCCCCGCATAGCGCAACGCCGCAGCCGAATTTTGTGCCGGTCATGCCGAGAATATCGCGCAGCACCCAGAGCAGGGGCATGTCGTCTGGTGCGTCGAAGGACTTCTGCTCGCCGTTGATATTGAGATTTGCCACAGTGAGACCCCCGTTTGCTCGACTCGATGATGCAATGGCGAATGGTTCGTCATCGACCAACGACGGTACTATAGGCGTACGGTCATCATTTCAAAAGCAGCAATAAGATGCAGCAGGACTATACATTGGTTTGTATGTCGCGCGAGCGTGTCTGTCGGATAAATCGCGGTAAAATCTGCGCGACGTCATCCGACGCCCTCTTCGTGGGCGTCGGATGACTTTTATTCAAAAGAATATTGCGGTTGCGTTAGGCTCGGCCTGCCCGAAAAACGTTACGCAATCTGCCGACTGTGGGGCTAGTACCGCTCCGGCACATACATTTCGGCTGGCACCGGCGTGCGGTGATAGTCGGGATTGCGCACGCGTGCAGGCAGGACCACGGGCGGATGCTCGACCTCCTGATAGGGAAGCTGTTCGAGCAGATGCGCGATGCAGTTCAAGCGCGCCTTCTTCTTGTCGACGGCCTGCACCACATGCCACGGGGCTTCCGGAATATGCGTATGCTCGAGCATCGCTTCCTTGGCTTTGGTGTATTGCTCCCAGCGGGTGCGCGCCTCGACATCCATCGGGCTGAGCTTCCACTGTTTGAGCGGGTCGGCGATACGCATCGAGAAGCGCAAGTGCTGCGCTTCGTCGGTGATCGAGAACCAGTATTTGACCAGGATGATGCCCGAGCGCACCAGCATGCGTTCGAATTCCGGCACCGAGCGGAAGAATTCCTCCACGTCATCTTCGGTGCAGAAACCCATCACGCGCTCGACGCCGGCGCGGTTGTACCAGCTACGATCGAACAGCACGATCTCGCCGCCGGCGGGGAGATGCGAGACGTAACGCTGGAAGTACCATTGGGTGCGTTCGCGCTCATTCGGCGCGGGGAGTGCGGCAACGCGGCAGACGCGCGGATTAAGCCGCTGGGTGATCCGCTTGATAACGCCACCCTTGCCAGCGGAATCGCGACCCTCGAAGATCACCACGACCTTGAGCTTGTTCTGCTGCACCCAGCTCTGCAGCTTCACCAATTCGCCCTGCAGGCGGAACAGTTCCTTGAAATAGAGCCGTCGCTCGATGGTCTCCGCCGGGCTGTGGTCGGACATTTCGTTGGTCAGGGCGTCGAGACGATCGTCGTCGATCTCGAGCTCGAGTTCTTCATCGAAGCCGTCCAGCATCTCTGCACGAATGCGGTCGTGGATTGCTTGCGCGTCGTCGAGGGAATGTTCGGTCATGGCAGCTCCGCTTGTATCGAATGGGTTCACGGTTATGGACCGATGCAAATGTCAGCGGTGTGACACTGCCTCCCAGGCCCGGGGCGAATGGGCAAATGGGCCCCAATGGGTCTCGCCGCCGCTGTCCATGCAGGACGGGGTACCGCAAGCCGAAATTCAACTACGCGTGATTGGCGCTACCTTGAGAGCCAAGCGTGCGCATCTGAGGTCGCGGGGCTCGTTGACCAAGGACAAATGTGATGAATAAATTCATTCTGTTGGGCGCCGCTTTACTGATCGCCGGCACTGCGAGCTGGACCGCGCAGGCCAAAGACGGGCATAGCGCTGCCAGCAAGCATCGACGGATCATGTCCTCTCACGCGCGGTATGAGGGAAGCGCCCCCGTAACGGTCTATCGCGGATTTGGTGCCGGCCCCGGTTCATATGGATACAGCGCGCCATATGGATATGGCGGCGGTTCATACGGCGGAGATGACAATGCGGAAGGCCGAACGAGCGGCGGCTAGGAGGGCTTGGCAGTTTTGGCTGCTAACCCACTCGCAGACGGAATATGCGGCGCTGCGCCAGGTCTCAGGTGGCAGCGCAGCGCCGTGTGCAAACCCATCATAACTTGTACGCCGTGCGGAAGCCGCCCCAATGGCGTCCCTGTATGCGCACAGGCACGTCGATCTCGCGCATCATCACGGTCTGACCGTTGCCCATGTCGCGGGCATAACTCTGGATCAGGTAGGAACGTGTATTGCGACCGGCGGCCAATCCAGCCGGATCGTTGAAGATGCGGCGGTTGCGGCAGTTGGCAGTGTTCCAGCTCGCATCGCCTGGGCGCTGCGGCTTCGAATAGATGCTGTTATGCACCGGTAGATAGCCGTTGCGGTCGATCATGGCGCAGAACGCCATGCGGGTGTCCTTGGCCAGAAACGCGTCCTGGAATTCGGGCAGTGCGCGATCGGCCCAGCCGAGAATCTTTGTCCGGTACTGTACCGGACTGGAGCCAGGGATTTCGACGTAGTTGTCGTCGAACATGTCGTCGATACTGATAGCACCGGATGCAATACCGTCGGCAAAGATCTTGTTGAGCAGTGCGCCGGCGTCGATGGCGCGGGTGACGAATTCGGTGTTCTCGTCATGGATCGCCCATAGTCGGTCTTCGATCCGGCTGATGAGAGCCCCGTCGGGCGCGACGAACAGTGCCTGTGCGCCGGCGGGGGAATGTTCGGCAATGCGCAGGCGGCAGGGGCCGACCTCGCTGAGTTCAGCAGCAACGATGTCGTGCAACGGAAGCCGGTTCGCGTCCGGTCCGCCGATGAGAATGCCGTCCATCGAGATTTCATAGACCGGCGCGCTGATCTGGCCGCCGCGCGTCTGAAGATCGACGTTGAGGTGACATGGCAGCTTTTCGCGTCGTCGCTCGTCTTCGCGCTCGCTTTGTTTGAGCAATACCGCGCAGCGCGACTTCAGCCGTGAGGCAAACATCGTCACGGCCTGGCCGGCCTGCGCGACATGCTCGCCGTGCGCAGCCGCTTCCTTTGCAGCGCTATCGATTTCCGCGGCGCTGTTGCCGACCGAGACGATGAACTGCGAGGCAGTGGCAGCGTTATGCGACATCTCGCTGGTCGTCGCGTTCTGTTCGGCGACCGCGCCGTTGACATTGGCAAAGACCGGGCGGATCGCGTCGATGGCGGTGGAGATGCGATGCACGGCGTCGACCGAACTGGCTGCGTCGCGCTGCAGGGTATCGATCTTCTTCCTGATCTCTTCGGTGGCGTTCTGCGTTTGCACCGCCAGCGCCTTGACCTCGGTGGCGACGACCGAGAAGCCGCGGCCTGCAGCGCCTGCGCGTGCCGCCTCGATGGTCGCGTTCAGTGCCAGCATCGTTGTCTGGCGGGCGATCTGCGCGATCAGCTCCAACACATTGCTGATTGCAGCGGAGGAGTCGCGCAGCCGGTCCACATTGGCGCTGGCTTCATGGGCGGCGGCGCCAGCCTCGTCCGCAAGCCGGCTGGCATCGCGCACCTGGGTGCCGATACCCTCGGCCGAGTGGGTGAATTTGTCGGCGGCCTGCGCGAAGGTCGTGGCGGTGGATTGCGCGGCGCTGCTGCGGTCGGCCAGCACGTCGGTGCGGGCGCGGATGGCGGAGAGGGTGGTGGCGGTCGATTCGGCGCCGCCGGCGACGGATGTCGCGGCACGCTCAAGCTGGCGGATAAGCGCGCCCAGCTCAAGTTCCAGCAACTCAAGGATGTCCCGAGCGGTATCTGGTTCAGGATGCTGCGGTGCCACAGAAGGTGCTGTGTTTTCAGCAATCATCACCACTTCAGCCGCTTCCGGCTGCCGCTTGCGGAACAGTCCAAACGCCATCGGTGACCCCAATGAATGCAATCTATGCGGGTAACCTTGCACCTCGGCGTGAAGTGATGGTTAAGGTCGGTTGCGGTATTGCGAAGATCTGCCGGATTCGGCTGCAAATTTTTGATTTTGCCGATTTCGCGGCCTATAACCCCGCGCCGCAGCCCTAACTACCCTGACGCTTCAAGAGAGACCGCATGGCCGGACATTCCCAATTCAAGAACATCATGCACCGCAAGGGCCGGCAGGATGCCCAGAAGTCCAAGCTGTTCAGCAAGCTGGCGCGCGAAATCACCGTCGCTGCCAAGATGGGGACGCCCGACCCGTCGATGAATGCCCGGCTGCGCTCCGCCGTGATCGCCGCCCGGCAGGAGAACATGCCGCGCGACAACATCGAGCGCGCCATCAAGAAGGCGATCGGCAGCGACGGCGAGAACTACGATGAAATCCGCTACGAGGGCTACGGCCCCGGCGGCGTCGCCGTCATCGTCGAGGCACTGACCGACAACCGCAACCGCGCCGCGTCCGACATCCGTTCCTACTTCACCAAATCCGGCGGCAATCTCGGCGAAACCGGCTCGGTTTCCTTCATGTTCGACCATGTCGGCGTGATCGAATATGACGCCGAAAAGGCCTCGGCTGATGACATGCTCGAAGCCGCCATCGAGGCTGGCGCCGACGACGTCGTGTCGGGCGAGGGCGGCCATGAAGTCTATGCCTCGCAGGAGACCTTTCGGGAAGTCGCCAAGGGACTGGAAGCCAAATTCGGCGAAGCCCGCAAGGCGGCGGTGATCTGGAAGCCGCAGAACACGCTATCGGTCGATGACGAGACCGGCGAGAAGCTGATCAAGCTGATGGACCTGTTGAACGAGCATGACGACGTGCAGAACGTCTATGCCAATTTCGAGGTGTCGGACGCGTTGATGGCCAAGATGGGCGGCTGAGCAGGGGCTCAGCTTCCCTCTCTTTCCTTTGGGACGGCTCCGCGTTTCTATTTCGTTCCCTGCCGTCCGGCGTTATCCCTGTGGGATGACAAACCCTCCGATTCGCCCTCCTGTCCGCATCATCGGCATCGATCCGGGCCTGCGCCGTACCGGCTGGGGTGTGATCGAGATCGATGGCAACCGGCTGACCTATATCGGCTGCGGTTCGGTGGAACCGCCGGACAATCTGCCGCTGGCGAGCCGGCTGCTCGGCATTCATGAAGGTCTCGCCAAGGTGCTCGGCGACTTCCAGCCGGCCGAAGCTGCGGTCGAACAGACCTTCGTCAACAAGGACGGCGTCGCGACGCTGAAGCTCGGCCAGGCGCGCGGTATCGCCATGATGACACCGGCGATGTTTGGCATTGCCGTCGCCGAATACGCGCCCAATCAGGTGAAGAAGACCGTGGTCGGCGCGGGCCACGCCGACAAGAACCAGATCCAGGTGATGCTGAAGATCCTGCTGCCGAAGGCTGAGCCGAAATCCGCCGATGCGGCCGACGCGCTGGCCATCGCCATCACCCATGCGCATCACCGTCAGAGCACGGCACTGCGCTTCAAGGTCGTCGGCGCGTGATCGGCAAGCTCAAAGGCCTGATCGACAGCTATGGCGAGGACTATGTGATCCTCGACGTACAGGGCGTGGGCTATCAGGTGCATTGTTCCGCTCGCACGCTGCAGGCACTGCCGCAGGCGGGCGAAGCTGCGGTGCTCGCCATCGAAACCTATGTCCGCGAAGACCAGATCAAGCTGTTCGGATTCCGCAGCGATATGGAGCGCGAATGGTTTCGCCTGCTGCAGACCGTGCAGGGCGTCGGCGCCAAGGTCGCGCTTGCCGTGCTCAGCACGCTGCCGCCGGCCGACCTCGCCAATGCCATCGCGCTGCGCGACAAGACGGCCGTGGCGCGCACGCCGGGTGTCGGTCCGAAGGTGGCCGAGCGTATCGTCAGCGAATTGAAGGACAAGGCGCCGGCCTTTGCGTCGGTCGATCCGGTGGTCGCGCAACTCGCCGGTTCGTTCGACGACAACCGCGCACCAGGCGCCGTCAGGGATGCGATCTCCGCGTTGGTCAATCTCGGCTATGGCCAGCCACAGGCGGCGGCGGCCGTCGCAGCCGCGTCGCGCAGCGCAGGCGAGGGCGCGGAAACGGCGCAACTGATCAAGCTCGGGCTGAAGGAACTGGCGAAGTGAGCCTTGCCAGAATCGCCCGTGTGATCGGCATTGTCGCGATCTTCGGTGTTGTCGGTTCGCTATCCGTGGCTGCACTTGTGTCGTTGCTTGTGGTCGGTCTGGGTGCGTCGATCCTGCAATTGATTTTCTCTGTCGCCGATCTCGATGGTTTCAGATCGCTTGTCTCGATTGCACTGTGGCTGCTGGCATTCGTTGCTGCATTGGCGGCGCTGCTGCCGTCGCTCGGTGCGGGCGTCGTCTTCGCGCTGTCGGCCGTCTATGCCGGGCAAAACACGATCTGGATGGCGTGGCTCGCTGCGGGCGTCGGCATTGCCGGCTTCATCGGTTTTGGAATGTTCGTTCAGCCCTCGGAATCGTCGGCGGTGATTTTGCCCGGCGTTCGATCGCTCACGCAAGCGCTGTCGCTGTCCGCATTGCTCGCGGGCATTGCCGTGATTCCAGCCAGCCTGTGCTGGTGGTTCGCGCGGCCGTTGCACCGTGGTAACGTTGCATCATGAATACGCCACCCGATCGCATGGTTACACCTGAGCGCCGCTCCGACGATGTCGGTGACACCACGCTGCGCCCGCAGTCGCTGTCCGATTTCGTCGGCCAGGCACAGGCGCGCGCGAATCTGCAGATCTTCATCGATGCCGCCCGCAAGCGCGGTGAGGCACTGGATCACACATTGTTTGTGGGCCCGCCCGGCCTCGGCAAGACCACGCTGGCGCAGATCGTGGCGCGCGAGCTCGGTGTCGGCTTTCGCGCGACATCGGGGCCGGTGATCGCCAAGGCCGGCGATCTCGCGGCATTGCTGACCAATCTCGAAGAGCGCGATGTGCTGTTCATCGACGAGATCCACCGTCTCAGCCCTGCAGTAGAGGAAGTGCTCTATCCCGCGATGGAGGATTTCCAGCTCGATCTCATCATCGGCGAAGGCCCTGCGGCACGCTCGGTGAAAATCGAGCTGTCGAAATTCACGCTGGTCGGCGCGACCACCCGTGCGGGTCTGCTGACCAATCCGCTGCGTGATCGTTTCGGCATTCCGCTGCGGCTGAATTTCTACACGATCGACGAGCTCGAAAAGATCGTCACGCGCGGCGCCCGCGTGCTGGACATCGGCATGACCCCTGAAGGCTCTAACGAGATTGCGCGCCGCGCCCGCGGCACGCCGCGCATCGCCGGGCGTCTGTTGCGCCGTGTGCGCGACTTTGCCTCCGCTGCGGATGCGTCAGCGATCGATCGCAAAATCGCCGACCACGCGCTGTCCGCATTGGAAGTTGACAGTGCGGGTCTTGATGCGATGGATCGCCGCTATCTCACCACCATCGCGATGAACTATGCCGGTGGTCCCGTTGGTGTCGAGACCATGGCGGCCGCGCTGTCCGAGCCGCGTGATGCCATCGAGGACATCATCGAGCCCTATCTGATCCAGTGCGGCTATCTGCAGCGCACCCCGCGCGGCCGGCTGCTCACCTCGCATGCGTTCAAGCATCTCGGACTGAGTGAGCCGAAACGGGATGAGAGCCAGATCGGATTGTTCGGTTCGGGCGACGAGGAGTAGTTCGCAATGACTGACAAGATCATCGGCGTCGTCGCTGCGCTGATCCGCGATGACGCAGGGCGCATGCTGGTGGTGCGCAAGCGCGGCACCGAGGCCTTCATGCAGCCGGGCGGCAAACGCGATGCCGGCGAGGACGATCTGGCCGCGCTGGAGCGCGAGATCAGCGAGGAGCTCGGCTGCCGGATGGTGCCGGGTTCTGCGCAAGCGCTCGGACAATTCAACAGCGTCGCCGCGAATGAGCCGGGATGGCGCGTGCAGGCTAGTGTTTATGCGGTGAAGGTGGATGGCGCGATCGCGCCGCAGGCCGAGATCGCCGAAGCGATTTGGATCAATCCAACTGCGCCTGAGGCTATCGTCTTGGCGCCATTGACGCGTGATCACGTGCTGCCACTCGCAGCTCACGGCTTTTCGTTATGACCGGTTCTACGACCTTCCATCTCGACGGCGCCATCGCCGACGGCCTGCATCGCATGCAGGTGCGGCGCCATGGCCTTTGTGGGGTCTTTTAAGAGCCAAGAGATCGAAGGGGGGCTCGGACGCCGGCTGCGCGAGCGCTTTGATCTCGTCCGTAGCACAAGCTCAGGCGCAATTGTCGCCGCGCGGATCAGCGTTGCCCAACATTGGCGGCCGCTAGGCCTGAATCGTCGATGCGGCGATCTCGTCCAGTACTTCGGTCAATCGGTCTACGGCCCAATCCACCTGTGACTCGTCGATAATCAAGGGCGGCGCAAAGCGTATCGTGTTCCGGTGAGTATCTTTGGTCAGCACGCCCGCCTGAAGCAAGCGGCTGATCACCGTACCGGCACTAGCCATGTTGCGGTGTAACTCGACCCCCGCAAACAAACCGCGACCGCGCACCTCGCGAATGATCGGATTTTTGATCGCGGAGAGCCGATCGAGGAGATGCGCGCCGACAGTCGCGGCGCGTTCAATCAATCGCTCGTCGATCAGTGTGTCGAGGGCGGCTAATCCAACCGCTGATGCAATCGGGTTGCCTCCGAACGTGCTGCCGTGGTCACCGGGAGTGAAAACCTGCATGACCTCGCGACGGGCGAGGAAAAGCGAAACCGGCAACATCCCGCCACCGAGCGCCTTGCCGAGCATCAGACCGTCGGGTGTTACCCCTTCATGCTGACACGCGAGTAGACGTCCGGTGCGTCCCAGACCGCTCTGGATCTCGTCGCACAGCAGCAGCACGTTGTTCGCCTTGCAAATGCGCGCGACCTCAGCGAGATATCCAGGGGGCGGCACATTGATCCCGCCTTCGCCTTGAATTGGTTCGACCAAAAAGGCTGCGGTGTCAGAGGTAATGGCCGCGGCGAGCGCCGGCGCATCGCCGAACGGCACGCATGTGAAGCCAGGCGGGAACGGCCCGAAGCCGTCGCGATATTGGGTTTGCGAAGAAAAGCCGACGATCGAGATGGTACGGCCGTGGAAATTTCCCTCCGCGACGATGATTTCAGCCCGGTCAGTCGGCACTCCCTTGACCCTGTAGGCCCATTTACGTGCCGCCTTGAGCGCCGTCTCGACGGCTTCCGCGCCGCTGTTCATCGGTAACGCGGCGTCCATACCGGTAAGTGCACAAGCCTTGGCGAGAAAAGGCCCCAGCCGATCGCTGAAATAAGCGCGCGAGATCGTATCCAGTCGCTGTGCCTGTTCTGTCAGCGCCTTGACGAGGCGCGGATGGCAATGGCCGAAGCTTGCCGCCGAATATGCGCCCATCATGTCGATGTAGCGTCTGCCAGCCTCGTCCCACACGTAGACTCCAGCCCCGCGGACGATCGTGACCGGCAATGGTGCATAGTTTCCTGCGCCAAAGCGGGATTCAAGACCGGCGAAATCAGTCATGACAAGCACTCCTGCCGCGTTCCTCCCCCGTGCCCGCTCGGCATGCCATCCCGACCGTTAGCGAGGACGCTCAAGCACAACTACATCGTGAGATCACCGCTCATGGCGCGCTCTCCCGATTGGGCGCGCTTAAGGCGATGCGCACCTCAGTTCTGATGTAGGAAGGCCGACGCAGAAAAAACAGGTGCGAGGGCTCAAGACTGGCACCGCCACCTCTCCCGTTCTGCTATAATCCGTTCATGACGATCGGGATTACCGGGCCCGAACGGAAGACGCCAGGGCGAAACGCCGTGGTCGGGGTGATTGTGACTGCCATCTTCTCCGGGATTTGCCTGATCCTTTTCGCGATTGTCGGCGACTTCCTGGTCGACTGGATGTGGTTCTCCGCGGTCGGCTATTCGCAGGTTTTCTGGACATCGATCGGCGCGAAAGCCGCAGTCTTTTCTGTCGTCTTCGCGGCAACTGCCGTCATTGCGTGGGCGAACGCCCGGCTGGCACTTTTTCTTGTCCGACGGCGGCGAGGCCGGCTTCCCGTCGACTTCGACTGGAAGCTCGCGGCCACCGCGGTGCCGCCCGATCCGTTCGAATTCATGCGCGATCGGTTGCCATGGCGCCTTGCCATCGCTGGCGGCGCCGGATTCCTCGCTCTGCTTGTTGCATGGGAGGAGGTCGGCAATTGGAGCATCATTCTGCAGTTCCTTTATCAGGTGCCATATGGCGCGAATGATCCGCTGTATGACAAAGATATTGGATTCTATCTGTTTTCTCTGCCCGCCTATATCGCCATCAGGAATTGGGCATTGCTAACGCTGTTCATGAGCGCACTTCTCGCCGCAGTGATCTATTGGCTGCATGGTCAGATCGAATACCAGGTCCAGCGGTGGTCGATATCACCGACAGCGGTTGCTCACGGCTCGGCGCTGCTCGGCTTGCTCTTTGCGGTGAAGGCATGGTCCTACGGACTCGACCGTTATTTGCTGCTCTACGGAGACAATGGCGTAGTGGTTGGCGCGAGCTACACCGATGTCCACGTTCAGCTACCCGTTCTCTGGTTACTGATCGGGCTTTCGATCGTTGCGGCATGCGCCGCTTGGGCGAACCTGTGGGCGCGTACCTACTGGCTCCCCATTGCCGCGACGTTGCTCGTCTTCGGGGGCGCTTTCCTGCTGTCCGGCGTGATCCCGATGCTGTTTCAGCGCTTCTACGTGAAACCGAACGAACTGGAACTGGAGCGGCTCTACATCGAACGCAGCATCCGTCTGACCAGGGAAGCCTATAATCTCGACAAGATCGCCGCCAAGCCCTTTCCTGCCGAACAGGACCTTACCTTCGCGACACTCGAGGCCAACAAGGCGACCATCGAGAACATCAGATTGTGGGACGGGCAGCCGCTGGCGGATACCTACGCCCAGCTGCAGGAGATACGCACCTACTACAAATTAAGTGACCTGGATGTCGACCGCTACTGGCTTCGCGGCACCTACCAGAGCGTGATGCTGTCAGCACGCGAGCTCAGATCCTCACTGCTGCCGCCGAACGCCCAGACGTGGGTCAACCTCCACCTGCTGTTCACCCACGGCAATGGAGCGGTGATGAGCCCGGTAATGCACAAGAGCGCTGAAGGGCTTCCGCTGCTTTACCTGCGGGATATTCCTCCCGTTGCGGACGGCGGTCCCGAGATCCGCGAACCGCGCATTTATTATGGACAAGAGGAGAGCAACTACGTTGTCGTCAGGACGACCACGCCGGAATTCGACTATCCGAAGGGGAGTGAAAACGCATACACGGTCTACGACGGTGCCGGTGGCGTACCGCTGACGGGTATGGTGCGAAAAATCATCTTCGCTCACCACTTCAACGACATGAACCTGCTGCTCTCCAGCTACATCACCGACGACAGCCGGATCATGATCCGGCGCAATATCGGGGAACGGCTACGCACGATTGCCCCGTTCCTCAGCCTCGACCACGATCCCTATCTGGTCATCAGCGAGGGGCGGATGTTCTGGATCCAGGACGCCTATACAACCAGTAACTATTTCCCCTCTGCGCAGCCTGCACCCGGCCGCAATCTGAATTACATCCGCAATTCCGTGAAGGCCGTCATCGACGCCTATAACGGCAGTGTCGACTTTTATCTGATGGACCAGGCGGACCCGATCGTAGCCACCTACCAGCGAATCTTTTCGGGGCTATTCAAGCCGTTTGCGGCAATGCCGTCCGACCTGCAAAAGCACATTCGCTATCCCGAGGACCTCTTCCTGATTCAGGCGCAGCTTTACCAGACCTATCACATGGCATCTGCCGACGTTTTCTATAACCGGGAGGATCTTTGGCAGTTTCCGCGCCAGCCGGCCGGCGACGGCGTCGCGCCGATGGTCCCTTACTACATTGTGATGCGGCTGCCCGGCGAAACCCAGGCCGAGTTCTTTATCATGATCCCCATGGTGCCAAGCCGACGCGACAACATGATCGCATGGCTGGCAGCGCGCTGCGACGCTCCCGACTATGGAAAATTGATCGTCTACGAATTTCCCAAGGAGAAGCTCGTCTACGGACCGTTCCAGATCGAGGCGCGCATTCATCAGAACACGGAGATCTCCCAGCAAATATCGTTGTGGAACCAGATGGGTTCACGGGTGATCCGCGGAAACCTGCTGGTGATCCCGATCGAGAATTCGATCCTGTACGTATCGCCGCTGTACCTGCGCGCGGTCCACGGACACTTGCCGGAGCTCAAGCGCGTGATCGCTGCCTACGGCGAGCATGTCGTCATGAAAGAGACGCTTGCCGAGGCCTTGTCCGCGCTTTTCATCGAAACTAACGCGTCGCCGACATCGCTGAGTGCTGCGACGGAAATGCCACGTGCGAGCCCTGCGGAAAACAGGGCGCAGGAGGCGCTTGATCGCTATAACGAAGCAATGAAGCTGCTGAGGTCTGGGGATTGGGCAGGCTTCGGCACGCAGATCGACGCGATGCGCGGTCTTTTGGAGAAAATGAGCCGGGAATCGGCCGGACACTGACCAACGCTGGCTAATTGCCATTCGACAAAGAGAAATTCTCTCGTGATCTCAAATGCCCAAAAGGCTGAGAACCAATGCAGCAGAACCCCGGTGTGGTTACAGGGCGGTCGGCAGGGGCTCAATGCCGTTTTCCTACTGCCAGAATCTGTCACTGATGAGCGTTAGGCTTCCTTTCAGTGGACCAATCACTGAAAGGAAAGACTATGAACACCCAAAGCAACGGCAAAGCGCCGCAAATCGCCCAGACCTATGTCGAGGCCATTGCCAGCAAGAACGTAGATACAATTATTTCCGTCTCGGCGGATGACGTTGTTTGCAATTCGCCACTCGGGCGGATTACCGGAATCCAGAAGTTTCGCGAGTTTCAGGAAGGGTTTTCTCGCATGATCAAGAAGGTCACCATTCTCGCCACCTACGGCGACGATGAGCAGGCCGTGATCGTTTACAACGCGGACACGCATCCCGTCCCCAACGCCGTCGTCGCAGAAATCGTCAAGGTAAAAGACGGCAAGATCACCTCGACCGAAGTGATTTACGACGCGACGCCGTTCGTCGCCTACATGGCGACCGTCAAACCTCACTAAGGCACGGTCGGCTATGAAACGGATTCAGTATTACAATTACGGCGCCCCCGAAATGATGAAGCTCGAAGACTTCGAGCTGAAGGCTCCGGGGACTGGCGAAGTCGCGGTCAAGATCAAGTTCGCCGCCATCAACCCCATCGATTGGAAGGTCCGTAACGGTTATCTGAAAATGGTGACAGGGAAGAAATTTCCACGCGCGATGGGTAGCGATTTCTCCGGCATCGTGACCGCCATCGGCGCGAGCGTGACGCGCTTCAAGGTCGGCGATCCCGTGTTTGGCATGGCGCAGATCAAGGATGGCGGCGCGCTCGGCGAAGCCGTGATTGTCCCCCAAACCTTTGTCGCCAGGAAGCCGGATTCGGTCTCGTTCGAGGACGCGGCCTGCCTGGCCACGCCGGGCGTCACCGCATGGAACGGCCTCGTGGACAAGGCTGCCCTGAAATCCGGCAAGCAGGTGTTCATCAACGGCTGTACCGGCGCCGTCGGTGTGGCCACGGTGCAGCTTGCGAAGATGTTCGGGGCGACCGTCGCGGGGACGTGCAGTGCGCAGGCGATGCAGCGGGCCCGCGACCTGGGCGTCCAGCCTCTCTTCGATTATCGGACCACCGACCTGCTGAAGATCCGCGAACGCTTTGACGTGGTCTACGACGCGGCGGGAACGATGACGGTTGCTACCGGGCTTGGCCTGCTTCGTAAGGGGGGCGCGTATCTCGATATCAATCCGACGCCAGTCAAGTTCGTTCGCGCCATCTTCGACCGGAAACTCAAGCCGATCATCTGCACCGCGCGGGCTGACATCCTTGACGGGCTTGCCAGTGCGGCGGGCACTGGCAAGCTTCACTTGCCGGTCGCCGAGACCGTGCATCTGAACGATGCGATCCTGCTAATCACGGCGCTTGAAGCCGGGCGCAAGCTCCCCGGTAAGGCGCTGGTCGCGATGTGAACCCCGTTGGGCCATTGAGGCGGCGTGGCCACCCGAAGCCGCGTCGCCCGCAGCCCGTGACAAGTGACTGACATTTTCTGGCAGGGTCTGTGCTAGACTTGCTCCATGTCCAAGAGCCAACGGCTATTCGACCTTATGCAGATCTTGCGGCGGCACCGTCATCCGGTGTCGGGCAACGACCTTGCGGCTGAGGCAGGTGTTTCGTTGCGAACGATTTATCGCGACATCATCGACTTAAAAGCGTTGGGCGCGCAGATCGATGGCGAACCGGGCTTTGGCTATGTCTTGCAACCCGGCTTCCTCCTTCCGCCCCTGATGTTCTCGGAGCAGGAAATCCAGGCGCTGGCGCTCGGCGCTCAATGGGTGTCCCGCCAGACCGATGATGAGTTTGCGCTGGCGGCACGTGACGCGCTCGCAAAAATCGGCGCGGTGCTCCCCTCAGAACTGCAACACAAACTGGACGACAATGTCTTTCACGTGAGCCGCAGGCCAAAACAGCCCGAAGCCGTCGAGTTGGGCTTGGTGCGCAAAGCCATGCGCGATCAACACAAGCTTTCCATCGTGTATCGCGACCCGAAAGGCGCGAAGACCACCCGGGTGATCTGGCCAATTGGCGTTGCCTTTTTCGATTCCCGGCGCATCATTGCCGGTTGGTGTGAAATGAGAAAAGATTTCCGCTCATTCCGGGCGGATCGGATCGAGAAGATCAAGATCAAACCAGAGCGCTACCCCGGTCGCCGACGTGATCTCGTAAAGCAATGGCGGGCCCAGGTTGGCGAGGACCGCGGCAAAAGTGCTAACTGAGCCCTCCCCCTGGGCGCCATTTTCAGCACGAACTCACGGAAACGACCAGCGGGGGAAGTCTGTGTGGGCGTCTGTTGCGGGTTCCCGCAACCAAGATTCCAGGTGCATCCCAAGCAAGGTTCAAGCCCAAAGCGATTGGCGCTTGCTGGGGAAGGTGCCTCCGTGCAAGACGATTACTCCCCGGAGTGTGATAAGAGGAATCTCCCTGTGACAGCCTCTCTTGATGGCGAAATTCGCGACGGTCGTCATCATATGCGGGTCCGCGTTTATTTCGAAGATACTGACGCCGGCCAGATTGTTTATCACGCGAATTTTTTGCGCTTCATGGAACGCGGCAGAACGAATTACTTGCGTTTGCTCGGAACGAGTCAACAAGAGCTGCTGAAAGAAGCGCGAGAGGATACGCCCGGCTTTGCCTTCGTTGTTCGTTCGATGAAAATTGATTTTCTAAAACCGGCAGTCCTGGACGATCTGCTTGACGTCGTCACGGTTCCACAAGAGGTGAGGGGCGCCTCGATCATGCTGGGTCAGGAAGTGCGCCGCGGCGATGAGTTGCTGCTTGAGGCCAAGGTCAAGGTGGCCTTTGTCTCCGGCGGCCGCGCCAAGCCGATCCCGAAAGCGCTGCGGATTGCCATGAAGGCCGATCAGATTTAGCAATCGCCCCATAGGTGAAACGGCATCGACTCCGCATGCGGCAGGGCTACAATCCCTGCAACATCGCAAAGCCGAGGGTCCCATGTCGCGTCCACCGTTTCCGCCCTTCACCCGAGAGACCGCCGCCCAGAAGGCCCGCATGGCCGAGGACGCCTGGAATTCACGCGATCCGGTGAAAGTGTCGCTCGCCTATACCGAGGACTCGACCTGGCGCAATCGCGGCGAGTTCTTTCAGGGGCGCCCGGCGATCGTCGAATTCCTCACTCGTAAATGGGCGAAGGAGCACGAATATCGGCTGATCAAGGATTTGTGGGCGTTCGACGGCAATCACATTGCCGTGCGCTTTCAATATGAATGGCACGATGACGCCGGCAACTGGCATCGCTCCTATGGCAATGAGCAGTGGGAATTTGATGAGGCCGGCCTGATGCGGCGCCGCGAGGCGAGCATCAATGACGTTGCGATTGCCGAGAAGGATCGCCGTTTCCTGTGGCCGGCGCCGGGGCCGCGTCCGGCCGATGTGCCGGGTCTCGGCACCGACCCGTTCTAACTAAAGCGAACCGCTATCGACCACGAATTCGACGCGCTCGGCGACGAAGCGCGAATGCGTAGCGCTGAGCGGCGTGCCGTCGGCATCCACATCGATGGAATCGACAATCAAGATCGGGCGCCCGAGTGCGACACCAAGCCGTGTCGCATCGGTCGCGTCGATGATCCCCGCGGTCACCTTCGTCGAGGCGCGGCGATAGTCCTTGATGCCGTAATGCGCCAGCGCCTTGGTCATCGAGCGCACGCGCTCATAGACCTTGCCGAAATCGGGAAAGCGTTCGGCCGACAGCCAGTTGGTGCCGACGCAGATCGGCGTCTTGTCCGCCAACCGCAAGGCTTCAATGCGGATCAGCGGAGCGCCGGCTTTGAGGCCAAGTTGCCTTGCGAGATCGCGTGTTGCCACATCGTCCCAGGCTCCGATCAATTGCGCTTGCGGCTCGCGCCCGCCGGCACCGGCAATTTCCGAGAAGCGCGTGCGTGATCGCAGGGGATATGCAAGCTTTGGCGATTCCACATAGGTGCCGCTGCCGCGCTCGGCGCGCACCAGGCCGCGTTCGGCCAGGGTCGCGAGGGCGCGGCGCACGGTGTGGCGATTGACGCGGTAGATGTCAGCCAGTTCAGTCTCGCCGGGCAGCTTTTCGCCAGCACCATAGCGGCCATCTGCAATGCCGCGCTCGATGCCGTCGGCCACATGCCGCCAAAGTGCCACGCCTGTTGGCTTGTCCTGAATGGTCACAAAATCGGTCCCGGAATGATGTCGACCACGCATTAGCGAAAAATCGTGCCGCTGTCACGAAACGGTCATTGCCTCCGCCTATAAAGTTGTCTAGTAAATCATACAACTTGTTGAGCGACGGTGACATGACTTCATCCTCCCTGAACCACCAGCAGGCCCGGCGCCGTGAGGCGATGGGGGTGCTTGGGCACTGCGCCACGGCGGATATCGCCGGATATCTCGATGCAGTGGCTGTTCCCGCCCATGAACAACTGCGTCAGCCGGAAAACGGCCTGGTGATGCTGCGCGGCCGGATCGGCGGCGATGGCGCGCCATTCAATCTCGGCGAGGCGACGGTGTCGCGTGCCGCTGTACGGCTTGCCAGCGGCGAGGTTGGCTTCGGTTACACACTCGGTCGTGACGGCGCGAAGGCGCAGCTGATCGCGCTCTGCGATGCACTCATCCAGACCAGTGAATTTTCAGATGCTGTCGAGACCAAGGTGCTCACGCCGCTGCGTGCGCGCGTCGTCGCCGATAGCAAGCGCAAGGCCGCAGAGACCGCGGCAACCAAAGTCGATTTCTACACCCTCGTGCGCGGGGAGGGCTGATCATGACGACAGTTGCGGAAATGCCGGCCGGTTTCGCGGACAAGGTGCTTGCAGCGCAATCGACCTTCCGTTCGGTGATGGATGCGATGGCGCGTCCCGGCGCCGTGCAGCGGATTCAGGCTGTTTCGGGCGTACCTGCGCCGATGATGCGCGGCGCGGCCGCTATCGCGCTGACGCTGTTCGATCAGGACACGCCGGTGTGGCTCGATAGCAAGTTGGCGGCGACGATGGATGTTGCCAAGTGGATCAAGTTTCACACCAGCGCGCCGGTCATCGCCGATCCCGCCGTGTGTGCCTTCGCCGTGGTGGCTGATGCTGCCGCGCTGCCGTCCTTCGAGCACTTCGCCTTCGGCACCGGCGAATATCCGGATCGCTCCACCACGATCATTCTGCAGGTGGCGAGCCTGACTGAAGGCCCGGCCTATGAGCTGCGCGGTCCGGGTATTGACGGCGCCACGATCCTGCGCGCCGCAATCGGCGTGCCGGATCTGCTGGATCGTCTCGCGCTGAATGCCTCGCTATTTCCCCGCGGCATCGATCTCGTACTGGTCTCCGGCGAATCCATCGTCGCGCTGCCGCGCACCACGCGTCTTGTCGCCAAGGAGGGCTGAGCATGTATGTCGCCGTCAAGGGTGGCGAACGCGCCATCGAGAATGCGCATCGTCTGCTGGCCCATGAGCGCCGGGGTGATCGCGCTGTGCCGGAAGTGTCGCTGGCGCAGATCTCCAATCAGCTCGGCCTCGCCGTCGACCGCGTGATGACCGAAGGCTCGCTCTATGACCGCGAGCTCGCGGCGCTGGCCATCAAGCAGGCACGCGGCGACATGATCGAGGCGATCTTCTTGCTGCGCGCCTTCCGCGCGACGCTGCCGCGGTTCGGTTCGAGTGAGCCCGTCGATACGTCGCAGATGCAGGTGCGTCGCCGCGTCTCCTCGACCTTCAAGGACATGCCGGGCGGCCAGGTGCTCGGCCCGACCTTCGACTATACGCATCGTTTGCTCGATCCGGTGCTGACCGGCGAATCCTCGCCCGAGGAGCCGGCCATGACCGATGCAGAGCCGAGCGTGATGCCGCGCGTCACCGATATTCTTGGCCGCGACGGCCTGATCGAGGCCTCGCCCGCAGAAGATCCCGAGAAGCCGGTCGGCGATCTCACCCGCGATGCGCTGAGCTTCCCGGCCGACCGCGATCTGCGGCTGCAGAATCTTGCGCGGGCCGATGAAGGTTTTCTGCTCTCGCTCGGCTATTCGTCGCAGCGCGGCTATGGCCGTAACCATCCTTTCGCCGGCGAGATTCGCCTCGGTGAAGTCGAGGTCGAATTCATGGCCGAGGATGTCGGCTTTGCCGTGCCGCTTGGCTCGATCACGCTGACCGAATGCCAGATGGTCAACCAGTTCAAGGGCTCGGATACCGAGGCGCCGTGCTTCACGCGCGGTTATGGCCTCGCTTTTGGCCAGAGCGAACGCAAGGTGATGTCGATGGCGCTGGTCGATCGCACGCTGCGTGCACGCGAACTCGGCGAGGACATCAAGGCGCCGGCGCAGGACGAGGAATTCGTCATGTCGCATTCCGACAATGTGCAGGCGACCGGCTTCGTCGAGCATCTGAAACTGCCGCATTACGTCGACTTCCAGTCCGAGCTCGGCCTGCTCCGCAAGCTGCGCAAGGAATTCGCCGATGCCGACGAGACGCCAGTTGCTCTTCAGGAGGCCGCGGAATGAACGCGCCGACATATAACTTCGCTTATCTGGACGAGCAGACCAAGCGGATGATCCGCCGCGCCATTCTCAAGGCGATCGCGATCCCCGGCTATCAGGTGCCGTTCGCCAGTAGGGAAATGCCGATGCCTTACGGTTGGGGCACCGGCGGCGTGCAGGTGACGGCGGCGATCCTTGGCCCCATCGACAAGCTTAAGGTGATCGACCAGGGCTCTGACGACACCACCAACGCGATCTCGATCCGCAAATTCTTCGAGAAGACCGCAGGCGTTGCGGTGACCACGAGCACAGGCGATGCGACGGTGATCCAGACCCGGCATCGCATTCCCGAAGCGACGCTGCAGGCGCATCAGGTGCTGGTCTATCAGGTGCCGATCCCTGAGCCGCTGCGCTTCCTCGAGCCACGCGAGACAGAGACGCGGCGTATGCATGCGCTCGCCGAATACGGCTTGATGCATGTAAAGCTGTATGAAGACATCGCGCGCTTCGGCCATATCGCCACGTCCTATGCCTATCCGGTGAAGGTCAATGCGCGTTACGTGATGGATCCGTCGCCAACGCCGAAATTCGACAATCCGAAGATGGACAACTGCGCAGCCCTGCAGTTGTTCGGCGCGGGCCGCGAGAAGCGCATCTATGCGATCCCGCCTTACACATCGGTGGTGTCGCTGGATTTCGAGGATCATCCATTCGAGCCCTACAAGCACAAGGCCTGCTGCGCTTTGTGCAACGCCGAGGATTCCTATCTCGACGAGATCGTCACGGACAACAAGGGCAGCCGGATGTTCGTCTGCTCCGACACCGATTATTGCGAAACGCGGCAATCACAGGGGCATCGCGGCAGCGAGAATGCTGCGCCCTATGCGGAGAGCGCAAATGCTTGATGTGACAGCGAATTCAACTGTACCGGGGGCGCGCGCGGCTGCGAGTGACGAGCCGTTGCTCGTTGCGGCAAACCTCGGAAAATCTTATGGCCGTCTTGCGGCATGCCGCGACGTGTCCTTCGAACTCTATTCCGGCGAGGTGCTGGCTATCGTCGGCGAGTCCGGGTCCGGCAAATCGACACTGCTGCAGATCCTCTCCGCCCAGTTAGCGCCGACCACCGGCAGCGTCTCCTACCGGATGCGCGACGGCGTGACCCGGGATCTCGCGGCGATGGGCGAAGCCGAGCGGCGCTTCCTGTTTCGCACCGACTGGGGCTTTGTGCATCAGGACCCGGCGATGGGACTGCGCATGGCAGTCTCGGCCGGCGCCAATGTCGGCGAGCGGTTGATGGCTGTGGGCCAGAACCACTACGGCAAGATTCGTGACACGGCGACCTCGTGGCTTGAGCGCGTGGAAATTTCGCCCGAGCGTATCGACGATGCGCCGCGGACCTATTCGGGCGGCATGCGGCAGCGTCTGCAGATCGCGCGCAATCTCGTCACCGAACCGCGTCTCGTCTTCATGGACGAACCGACAGGCGGTCTCGACGTGTCGGTGCAGGCCCGTTTGCTGGACATGATGCGTACGCTGGTCAGCGAGCTTGGCCTTAGCGCGATCGTTGTAACGCACGATCTCGCGGTGGCGCGGTTGCTGTCGCATCGCGTGATGGTGATGCAGGGCGGTCGCGTGATCGAGACGGGGCTCACCGATCAGGTGCTCGACGATCCCAGAGAGTCCTATACGCAACTGCTCGTTTCCTCGATCCTGCCGGCGTGAGGTCAACATGAATCCGATGATCGATATCCGCAACGCCGAAAAGACCTTCGTGATGCATCTGCAGGACGGCATTCGCCTGCCGGTGGTGCGCAACGTCTCGTTCCATGTGGCACCCGGCGAATGCGTCGTGCTGTCCGGTCCGTCGGGGGCCGGCAAATCGTCGATCCTGAAGATGATCTTCGGCAATTATCGCTGCGACGGCGGCACCATCGGCGTGCGCCACAACGGTGACGTCATCGATATCACCACCGCCGAGCCGCGCGAGATCCTGGGTGTGCGCCGCGACACCATCGGCTATGTCAGCCAGTTCCTGCGCGCGGTGCCGCGTGTGGCCGCGATTGATGTCGTGGCCGAGCCGCTGCTCGCTGCCGACGTAACGCGTGAGGAGGCGCGTGCGCGTGCGGGGGCGTTGCTTAAACGTCTCAACATCCCCGAGCGGCTGTGGAAGCTGCCGCCCTCGACTTTTTCCGGCGGCGAGCAGCAACGCGTGAATATCGCGCGTGGCTTTATCTCCGATCTGCCGATCCTGTTGCTGGACGAACCGACCGCGTCGCTCGATGCCGCCAACCGAGCCGTGGTCGTTGAACTGGTCGCCGAGAAAAAACGTGCCGGCGTCGCCATGGTTGCCATTGTGCATGACGACGAAGTGCGGCACTTGATCGCCGACCGGCTGGTGGACGTCGCATCCTTCGCCGCTGCTGCTGCCTGAGAAAGAGAACCATGACCGCATCATCGACCGAAACCGTCATCGGCAACGCCAGGATCGTTCTTGCCGACCGCGTCATCGACAAAGGCTGGATCGCCTTTGTCGACGGTCGCATTGCCGAGTTCGGCGAGGGAGATGCGCCGCGCGGCAGCGACGACATGCGCGGCGATCTGATCATGCCCGGCCTGATCGAATTGCACACCGATCATCTCGAAGCCCATTTCATGCCGCGGCCGAAGGTGTTCTGGGATCCCATCGCCGCCGTCGTTTCCTACGACGGCCAGCTTGCTACGTCGGGCATCACCACGGTGCTCGACTCGGTGCGGGTCGGGTGTGAGGACTCAAGCCAGGGCATCGACAGCTATGCCGGCGTGCTGGTGGATTCCATTGCTTCTGCCGGCGAAGCCAGTCTCCTGCGGGTCGATCACTTCCTGCACCTGCGCTGTGAGATTCCGATGCCAACCGTGGTCGAGGAAGCGAAGGCGCTATTGGCGAAGCCGAACGTCCGGCTGATGTCGCTGATGGATCATACGCCCGGGCAGCGCCAGTTCCGCGACGAAGAAAAGCTGCGCACATACTATCGCGGCAAGGGTGGCAAGAGCGATGCCGAGCTTGATGTGATGTTCGCGCAACGTCTGGCCTGTCAGCAGCAATATGCGGCCGGCAATATGCGTGCGATCGTGGCGCTGGCTCACGGGCGCAATATTCCGCTGGCGAGCCATGACGACACGACGGAAGACAACGTGACCGAAGCCGTTGGAGACAAGGTCTCGGTGGCCGAATTCCCGACGACGCTGGAAGCGGCCCAAGGCCTGCACAAGGCTGGCATCGGCATCCTGATGGGAGCGCCGAATGTCGTCCGCAACGGCTCGCATTCCGGCAATATCGCGGCGATCGATCTCGCCCGCGAAGGCATGCTGGATATTCTGTCGTCGGACTATGTGCCGTCGAGCCTTCTGATGGGAGCCCTGCAGCTCTCGAGCAAGGTACCATCGATCGATCTGGCGAGCGCGATCCGCACCGTGACCAAGCGGCCCGCGGAAGCCGTTGGGCTCATGGACCGCGGCGAGATTGCGGTCGGCAAGCGCGCCGACGTGATCCGCGTCCATGTGGCGCATGAGGTACCGGTGGTGCGCAATGTCTGGCGCGAAGGACATCGGGTGGCATGACCGACACCGCGGCGATATCCGAAGCGCAAGCAGGTCGGATCGGCCCCGGCCGGTTGGTGCTGGTGGTCGGCCCGTCGGGTGCCGGCAAGGATACGCTGATCGGTCTGGCGCAGGCGGCTTGTGCGGATGACGACAATATGGTGTTCGCGCGCCGCGTGGTGACGCGCGAGGCGTCGGAATTCGAGAATAATGCGCAGGTCACGCCGGAGGCGTTCCGTCAGGCACAGGCCAGCGGCGCCTTCGCCGTCCACTGGGAAGCGCATGGTCTTTGTTATGCGCTTCCGCGCTCGATCGATGATGCGCTTCGCGCCGGCCGCAATGTCGTTGCCAATATCTCACGAACGGTTATCCCGGCGCTACGTGCCGGTTATGAAGATGTCGTCGTAGTGTCGATCACGGCGCCGCCGGAAGTGCTTGCGGCGCGACTTGCGGCGCGGGGACGCTCAACCGATGGGCCGATCGGCGATCGGCTCAAGCGCAGCGTCGAGACATCAGGTGCCGACGTCACGATCAACAATATTGGTGTCGCGGAAGATCATGCGGATGACCTGATACGGGTCATCAGGGGTCAATAGATACGGCGGAGGGCAGTGCGGCCATGTCGGTGATCGAAACCATCGAGCAGCTCGAAGAGATCTACGGCCGTTTCGATGACATCGGCGAAGCATCCACCGCCAAGGTCGCGGACTGTGTAACGGCGCAATATCGCCGGCTGATCGAGGTCTCGCCCTTCGCCGCTCTGGCGACCACCGGCCCGGAGGGGCTGGATTGCTCACCACGCGGCGACAAACCGGGCTTCGTCCGGATCCATGACGAGCGCACCTTGATGATGCCGGACCGCCGCGGCAACAATCGCGTGGACTCTCTGCGCAACATCGTGCGCGATCCCAAGATCGCGCTGCTGTTCCTGATCCCCGGTGCCGGCACCACGCTCCGCATCAACGGGACGGCGCATCTCTCGACGGACCCGGACCTGCTGGCGTCCTTCGCCGTGGAGGAGAAGGCTCCCCGCACGGTGATCGTGATGACGGTCGGGGAGATCTATTTCCAATGCGCCCGCGCCATCGTGCGGTCCGATCTCTGGAACCCTGATAAACGCGTCGATCCGAAGACCCTGCCGACGCCCGGCGAGATCCTGGCGGAGATGAGCGAGCGCCGGGTCGGCGGTCCGGAATACGATCGGCAATGGCCGGAAAGGGCGCGACAGACCATGTGGTGAGGGGGCGAATCTGGGGTGATTTTTGCAGTGCGCTTCTGTCGCCTGCCGCGACTCCGTAGGCCCCTTGTTTCAAGTATTTTGCGCTTGCGAGGGTCCTGAAACCCTGCCGTACAAGTCGAATCGGGGTTTGATGGTCAAAAAACATCATTTTTCCCGGCAAAATCTGTGAAAATTTCATTGAGCACGGGTTTTTTCCCGTAATTCCTCATAGTGTCTGTCTCACCGAATCACGGCAAACCAAAAGGTGCAAAATGGCAGACCAAATGACGAAGTCGCAGCTCATCGAGAAAATCGCTGAGACCACTGAGCTCTCGAAGAAGGACGTCAAGGGCGTTATCGAGACCATGGCGACCCTCGGCTATAAAGAGCTGAAGAAGAGCGGCGTGTTCCTCGTTCCCGGCTTCGCCAAGTTCGTCGTCATCAAGAAGCCCGCCACCAAGGCACGCAAGGGCACCAACCCCTTCACCGGCGAAGCCATGACCTTCAAGGCCAAGCCGGCCCGCAAGATCGTGCGCGCCCGCCCGGTCAAGGCTGCGAAGGACGCGGTCTAAGCGGACCTCCGGCGCGGTCGCCCATGAGGTGACCGCAGCCGACCTGAGTTGAGAATGGCGCGGCACTCCCAGAGGATGCCGCGCCGTTTTCGTTTTGGGGAGTGCCTTACCTCTCCCCGCTTGCGGGGAGAGGTCGACTGCAACGCGCGAAGCGTGTGGAAGTCGGGTGAGGGGGCTTTCCATTCGCTCCGCGCCTGCGGAGGTTCCCCCTCATCCGTCGTCGCTTCGCGACGCCACCTTCTCCCCGCCTGCGGGGAGAAGGCAGTTAGCGCGGCTCTAATCGTTCACGCGCTTCTTGTAGGCGACCGCGTCCATATCCCTGATATCGACGCTGAGGCTTTTGGTGTGCGGCAGCAGCAAAACCATTGCCGCGCGCAACGCCTCGCTCACGGCGACTTTCTGCTCGGGTGTGCGGCCCTCCAGCATCGAGACCGACAGGTGGCAGAAGCCTTCGGCCCGGCCGGCCATCAGGTGATGCGCATACGGGATCGCGCGCACCTTGATGTCGGCAGCCTTCATTACCCCGGTGGCGGCGCCGGCATTGTGCAACGCCTGCATCAGGCTGGCGATGTCGAGCGCGTCGCCATGGCCGTCGGTGGAATGTTCGATGACGATATGGGGCATGAGACGACAATTCCTGGTGCGTGTTCAATCTCGGACCTCATGGTGAGGAGGCGCTCTTGCGCCGTCTCGAACCATGAGTGTAGGGCTCCTCATCCTTCGAGACGCGGCCAAGTGGCCGCTCCTCAGGATGAGGGGACAGCGTTAAAGAAGCAGCGGCTTCACCGAATCCGCGGCATCGCGCAGCAGCGGCAGGAAGCGGTCGATCATTTCCCCGGTGGAGACGCGGTCCACATGGGCGCCCATATTGATGGCGGCGACGATGGCGCCATCGTAGCGCCGCACGGGCACGGAGATTGAGCGGAAGCCCGGTTCGGCCTCGCGGTCGACCAGCGAATAGCCTTTCTCGCGGTCGGTGATGATGGTGGCCTTCAGCAGTTCCTTGTCGATGACCGTGAACGGCGTCATTGCCACGAGGTCCATGGCATCCAGCGTCGCGGTGAGGTCGTCGTTGGAATACTTGCCCAACATGGCGCGGCCCACCGACGAGCAGAAGGCGGGCAGCCGATAGCCGAGATCGATGCCGGCAGAGAACACGCGCGCCGGGCTGGCGCGCGCGACGAAGATCACCTCGTGGCCCTCGAGCACGGCGAGTGAAGAAATCTCCTGCGCGTCGCTGGAAATGCTGTCGAGCACCGGCTGCAGGATGGTGACGACCTGATTGGAGGTCATGTAGGAGCCGGCCAGCGCCAGGACGCGCGGTGACAGCGCGAACAGCTTGCCGTCGCTGGTCACATAGCCTTTGCGTTCCAGCGTAAACAGGATGCGGCGCGCAGTGGCACGCGGCAGCTCGGCGGCCTTGGCGACGTCGCTCAGCGTCATCGGGCGCGAATGTGCGCCGAACAGTTCGAACACCCTCAAGCCCCGATCGAGGCTCTCGATGAAGTCGGTATTGCCGCGTTCGTCGTCGGGGCGCTTGATCTTGGGCATGAGCCGTGGGTCCGCCCTATTTGCCTGCTTCGAATTTTTTCAGATCGAATGACAGATCGGCGGCCTGTTCTGGTGTTGGCGACAGTGACGCGGTGATCAGGCGACGCGCGATCATCTGGTCGCCCGGCCGGTTGATACTGTCGACGGCGGTGAGCTTGCCGTCGCGATAGTAAAACACCGAGAACTTGCCATCATCCATCGACCCGCGGATCACCGCGCTGTCGGTCGGTGCGGAGAGGCCGACGATCTGCAGCTTGGCGTCATATTGATCCGACCAGAAACGCGGCACCGCGTCATAGGCTTCCGGCTTGCCGGCGATCATCGCGCCCACAGCCTTGCCCTGATCGGTGGCGTTCTGCACGGCTTCCAGCCTAACGCGGCGGCCGGCGAAGCCGTTGTGGTGATTGCTGACGTCGCCGGCGGCATAGATGTTCGGGGCGCTGGTCAGGCCATGTTCGTCGACATCGATGCCATTGGTACAAGTGATATCGGCCTGCGCGGCCAGCTCGTCATTGGCGATGCCGCCAATGCCGGCGACGATCAGGTCGGCGCGCACCCGCAGGCCGCTGGAGCAGACGACCTCATGCACGGCGCTGTTGCCTTCGATGGCAATGACGGATTCGTTGAAGCGGATGTCGAGGCCATGGGAGCGATGGCTATCCAGAAGGAATTGCGAGATCAGCGGCGATACCGCGCGCTCCAGCAGGCGCGACTGCGCCTCGATCAGCGTCACCTTCTTGCCGGCCTTGGCAGCAGTCGATGCCACTTCGAGGCCGATGAAGCCGCCGCCGACGATGACAACATCGTTGGCTGCTTCGAGCCGCGGCTTGAGATGCAGCGCGTCATCAAGGGTGCGCAGATAGACGATGCCGTCGCGCTCATGGCCGGGCACGCTGAGGCGCCGCGCGCGTGAGCCGGTGGCGATGACAAGCTGATCGAAAGGCAGGCTGTCGCCGCCGTCCAGTGCGATCCGGCCGGCTGCACGATCGAGCCCGATGGCGCGATGGCCGAGCACCAGTTCGATGCCCTGGGTCTTGAAATAGTCCTCGCCGCGGAGGAAAAGGCTGTTGTGCGCCACATCGCCGGACAGGAATGCCTTCGACAAGGGTGGACGCTGATAGGGCAGATGGATTTCATCGGCGACGATGCGGATCGGCGC
The DNA here is from genome assembly GCF_056401215.1 of Tardiphaga sp. P4_G1. Taxonomy (NCBI): domain Bacteria; kingdom Pseudomonadati; phylum Pseudomonadota; class Alphaproteobacteria; order Hyphomicrobiales; family Nitrobacteraceae; genus Tardiphaga; species Tardiphaga sp. P4_G1. Next base: position 60,419 of record NZ_JBFUJU010000012.1, on the reverse strand, counting down.
CTGATAGCCCTTCTCGCGCGCGCTGATGCCGGCTTGGACGCCCGCATAAGAGGCGCCGATGATCACGAGGCCGCTCACGAGCGCGCTCCCTGGGTCCGATCCACACGCGAATTCAAAGTCTTCGACATCATCAGCTCCTGAATTGCGTCCGTATATTGAACAAGTGTTCGTTCTGCGCAAGGTGATGCTTTAGGCGTGAATTGCTGCATATGCTCAGTGACGCGGCAGATCCTGCTGCAAAATTCTGCTTGCCTGGAATTAGTCTAACGATAATATTCGCACATTCGTTCGTCTATTGAACATTGTTGATGGAGCGGCGAGATGCATCTGGGTGCGAAATGTCTGATTGCAGGAGCCATTGCAATTAGCGCCTCCGTCTTGCCGGCGGTGGCGCAGCAATCTGACCCGAACGCGCCCCAGGTCGTCCTGACGGGCGGCAAGATCCTCACCCTCGACGGCCAATCGACGATCGCGCAAGCGCTGGCCATCCGCGACGGCAAGATCCTCGCGGTCGGCAGTGACGCCGCGATCAAGCCGCTGGCCGGTCCGCAGACCCGGGTCATCGATCTCGCCGGCAAGTCGGTTGTCCCCGGCCTGATCGACACCCACGCGCATTTCAAGGCGGCCGGGCTCGGCGACTATGTGGTCAATCTCGGCGGCGCCAAGGACGTGGCCGGCGCGCTCGATCTCATTCGGGCGTTCGTTGCGAAGAAGCAGCCCGGCGCGTGGATCACGACCGGCGGCTGGCATCCGCCGTCGCAGCTGGCGGAAAAGCGCTACCTGACCCGCCAGGAACTCGATAGCGTGTCCCCCAACAATCCGGTCTATCTGCGGACCGTCGGTCATTTTTCGATGGCCAATTCGCTGGCGTTGCAGAAGGCGGGCATCAGCAAGAGCACGCCGGATCCAGCCGGCGGCGCGTTCGAGCGGGACGCGAGCGGCGACATCAATGGCGTGCTCGTCGAGACGGCGATTCCGCTGGTCGAGAACATCGTGCCGCCCTACACCGAAGACGAGGAGTTGCGGCAATATCGTCTCGCCGAGGCCGCGCTCAACCGCCTCGGTATCACCAGCGTCGTCGAGGGCGCGACAAGCGCGCGCGACACGCAGATCCTGCAAAAGCTCGCTCTGGCCGGCGATGCGACAGTGCGGGTCGGAACGATGTTTCGACCGGAGCCGCCCGCGGACTCCGCCGGTTGGGACGCCATCATGAGCGGCAACGGCGCCACGTCGGGCTTCGGCGACGATTGGCTGAAGCTCGGCGGCATCAAGATTTTCTACGACGGCGGCATGACCCTGAAGACGGCCATGATGCGCGAGGCCTATCCGGACTCGCATGACGATTATCATGGGATCGCGCAGGTCACGCCCGAGCGGCTGAAGCAGCTGGTGTCGATCGCCAACCTTCGCGGCTGGCGGGTCGGCGTTCATGTCGTCGGCGACCTCGGCGTCGATCAGGTGCTGGATGCGTTCGAAGCCGCCGACAAGGAAAAGTCGATCAAGGATCGCCGCTTCGTTTTGATCCATGCCAGCCTGATCCGCCCCGAACAGATGGAGCGGGCACGCCGCGTCGGGGCGCGGATCGATTTCCAGAACGCCTTCATGTGGGACAAGGCGGCGACGGTCGCGCGTTTCCTCGGCAGGCCGACCGCGGATCGTGCGGTCCCGACGCGCACTTTAATCGAGAAAATGGGACTGGAGAATCTCGGCGCCGGCACCGATTTCCCGGTCAATCCGCTGAACCCGTTCCTCACGATGTATATCATGGTGACGCGGAAGGACCCGGCCGGCCAGGTCTACGGCGCATCCGAAGCGATCGGGCGCGAACAGGCGCTTCGCCTCTATACTAGCGCGGCATCGCGCTACATGTTTGAGGAAACGCGGAAGGGGACGCTGGAGGCCGGCAAGCTGGCCGACCTCGTGGTGCTCTCCGCCGACTTCATGACGGTGCCGGACGACCAGATCAAGGACATCACCGCCGATATGACGATGGTCGGCGGCAAGATTGTATTTCAGCGATAAGCGGCGCATCGCCAGAGTTATAAAGGACATTTTGCCATGATGAGCCAAGAGCAGAACGACCTGATCACCCGTATCGGGCCCAAGACGCCCGCGGGCAAGCTGATGCGTCAGTACTGGCAGCCGGCGGCGCTGGTCGATGAGCTCGAAGGGGATCGTCCGATCCGTCCGGTCAAATTGCTCGGCGAAGATTTTGTCCTGTTCCGCGACGAGCAGGGCCGCTACGGCCTTTTGGATCGCGACTGCCCGCATCGCGGCGCTGATCTCGCTTTCGGTCGTCTCGAAGGTGGCGGCGTGCGCTGTGCGTTTCATGGCTGGCTGTTCGACGTCGAGGGCAAGTGCCTGGAAACGCCGGCCGAACCGAAGACTTCGAAGCTCTGCGCCGGCATCAAGCAGCGCGCATATCCCGTGGTCGAGAAGGGCGGCATTCTCTGGGCTTATCTGGGCGAGGGCGAGCCGCCGGCATTCCCGGAAATCGACTGCTTCGCGGCCCCCGGTCAGTACACCTTCGCCTTCAAGGGCCTGTTCGAATGCAACTGGCTGCAGGCGCTGGAGGTCGGCATCGATCCCGCCCATGCCTCGTTCCTGCATCGCTTCTTCGAGGACGAGGACGTCAAGGCGTCGTACGGCAAGCAGTTCCGCGGCGCCTCCGCGGGTACCGAACTGCCGATGACCAAGATCCTGCGCGAATATGATCGCCCGATCATCAATGTGGAATCGACCGAATACGGCCTGCGCCTGATTGCGCTGCGCGAGCTCGACGAGGAGCGTACCCATGTGCGCGTCACCAACCAGCTGTTCCCGCATGGCTTCGTCATCCCCATGAGCACGGAGATGACGATCACCCAGTGGCATGTGCCGGTGGATGACGAGAACTGCTATTGGTATGCGATCTTCACCAGCTACACGACGCCGGTCGACAAGAAGAAGATGACCGACCAGCGGCTCGAACTTTACGAGCTGCCGAACTACACCTCGCGCAAGAACAAGACCAACGACTACGGCTTCAATCCGCACGAGCAGAAGCACGAGACCTATACGGGCATGGGCGCCGACATCAACGTTCACGACCAGTGGGCGGTAGAGTCGATGGGCAAGATCCAGGATCGTACCCGTGAGCATCTTGGCTCCAGCGACAAGGCGATCGTCGCCTATCGCAAGCTGCTGCGTGCGGAGATCGAGAAGGTTGCCGGTGGCCAGAGGCCGATGATGTCTCTCGATGCGGACACCGCACGCAGCATTCAGGGCCCGGGCACCATGGATGGCATCGGGCCGACCAAAGGCTGGGAAACCTATTGGATGGAAGTCGACGTCGCCCGTCGTCGTGGTGCGCCATGGATGGCAGCCGCTCCGGCCGATCAGACCGAGCCGGGGTCCAATGTCATCCACCTGCCGGCGGCAGAGTGAAGATCGATCAGAACAGCCGCGGGAGAGTGCGTTGAGTTTCGTTGAACGTCACGGTTTGTGGTCCGCGGAGCAGAAGGAAGCAGCCGTCCGACTGCGCAGTATGGTCGAAGAGCATAAGCTCGAAGTGATCCGGCTGTCGTTTCCGGATCAGCACGGCATCCTGCGCGGCAAGACGCTAATCGCCAGCGAGGCATTGCGCTGTCTCGAAAGCGGTTGCTCGATCACCACGACCATGTTCGCCAAGGACACGTCGCACAAGACGGTGTTTCCGGTGTTCACCGCCGGCGGCGGCTTCGGCATTCCCGAAATGCAGGGCGCGGCCGACGTGTTGATGATCCCGGATCCGACCACGTTCCGGATCCTGCCATGGGCGCCGGAAACCGGCTGGGTGCTGTGCGACGTGCATTTCGCCGATGGCCGCCCGGTGCCGTTCGCGACGCGCAATCTCTACAAGAAGGTGCTCGGCGATCTCGGCAGCCGTGGTTACGATTTCGTCGCCGGTCTTGAAGTCGAATTTCATATCTTCAACGTCGAGAACAACCGCATGAAGCCGGAGGATGCCGGCCAGCCCGGCAATCCGCCGGAGGTCAGTCTGCTCTCGCACGGTTACAACTATCTCACCGAGCAGCGCTACGACCAGATGGAGCCGGTGCTCGAAATCATCCGGCGCGACGTGATCGCGCTTGGTCTCCCATTACGTTCGGTGGAGGTCGAATACGGCCCGAGCCAATGCGAATTCACTTTCGCGCCGACGGTGGGTCTGACACCGGCCGACAGCATGGTGCTGTTCCGCTCGGCCGTGAAACAGATCGCCCATCGCCACGGCTATCACGCCACCTTCATGTGCCGGCCGAAGATTCCGAATGTCGTGTCGTCTGGCTGGCATTTGCATCAGTCGATCGTGTCGCGTGCAACCGGCGCAAACGCGTTCATGCCGACCGAGGGCACGCAGCCGCTGTCATCGTTCGGGCAGGGCTATCTCGCGGGGCTTCTTACGCATGCGCGCGCGGCAACCGTATTCACGACACCGACCATCAACGGCTACAAGCGTTATCGCTCCTATTCGCTGGCGCCGGATCGGGCGATCTGGGGCCGCGACAATCGTGGCGCGATGCTGCGTGTGCTCGGCGGTGCGGGCGATTCCGCGACGCGCATCGAAAATCGCGTCGGCGAACCCGCCGCCAATCCCTATCTTTATATGTCGTCGCAGATCCTGTCGGGTCTCGACGGCGTCGATCGCAAGCTCGATCCGGGGCCGTCAGCCGACACGCCTTACGAGACCAATGCCGATCTGCTGCCGAAATCGCTCCGCGAGGCGACCTTCGCGCTCAAGGAAGATCCTTTCTTCCGCGAGAAGATGGGCGCGACGATGGTTGACTATTATACGCATATCAAGAATGCCGAGATCGATCGCTTCCAGGCGGAAGTCTCCGACTGGGAGCAGCGCGAATATTTCGAGATGTTCTGACGCGTCATTTCGGCGCGCTGATGCCGGATCAAACGAGCCATCTCGGCACGTTTATTGAATACAGGTTTGCCGAATAGCTTTCTTAACTTTCCAACGGGGACAACCGCAATGAACAGACGCAGCCAATCCATTCTTGCACTGGCCATTCTCGGCCTGATGACCGGCACGGCCTCCGCCGACACCATCAAGGTCGGCGTGATCGGCACCATGTCGGGCCCTTACGCGCTGTTTGGCAAGAACTTCAAGATGGGCATCGACGCCTGGGTCGCCGAGCATGGCACCAAAGCAGGCAAACATGATGTCGAATTCATCTATCGCGATGAAGAGAGCCCGAATCCCGCCAAGTCAAAGGCGCTGGCGCAGGAGCTGCTGGTCAAGGACAAGGTGCAATACCTCGCTGGCGTCTATTTCACGCCGAACGCGATGGCCATCGCGCCGCTGCTGGAAGAATCCAAGACGCCGCTGATTGTGATGAATGCGGCGACCTCGTCGATCGTCGAGAAGAGCCCCTATATCGTCCGTACCTCGTTCACGATGTGGCAGAACACCGTGCCTGCCGCGAAAATTGCGTTAAAGAACGGCGCCAAGAAGGTGGCCATCGCGGTCAGCGATTACGGTCCGGGTGTGGATGCTGAAGCGGCATTCAAGAAGACGTTCGAAGGTGAGGGCGGCGCGGTGGTCGAAGCAGTTCGCATTCCGCTCGCCACCACCGACTTCAGCCCGATCATGCAGCGCATCAAGGATTCCGGCGCGGACACCATCTTCACCTTCCTGCCATCCGGCCCGCCGACGCTGGGTTTCGTCAAGGCCTATATCGACAACGGGTTGAAGGCCGGCGGAGTCAAGCTGATGTCGACCGGTGACGTCGTCACCGAGCCGGATCTGCCGAACATCGGCGATGCCGGCATCGGTATCCTCTCGACCTATCACTATTCGGTGTCGCACGACTCCAAGGAAAACGCGGCCTTCCTTGCCACCATCAAGAAGGGCGGCGGCAACCTCGACGAAGTCACCATGACGTCGGTCGCGGCCTATGACGGCGCGCGCCTGATCTACAAGATGATCGAGGCCACCGATGGCAAGCGCGATGCCGCCAAGGCGGTCGATGCCGTCAAGGACATGAAGTGGGTCTCGCCGCGCGGTCCGGTGTCGATCGATCCCACCACGCGTCACATTCGTCAGAACGTCTATCTGCGCAGCGTGGAGAAGGTGGACGGCAAGCTGATCAACAAGGAGAGCCAGACCTTCGCCGATCAGCCGGACTGGGCGCTGAGCACAAAGTAGGCGATGCCGGGGATTCCGCCTCGTTGCGGAATCCCCCTCTTTCTGCGACATCGTCGCGCGAGATGAGATTTCCTTCGACATGATTAGCCGCGCGCGCTCGCTTCGATTGATCAACGCCCGCATCTATCGTTCTGCCTGGGATGAAGCCCCCGCGGACAGCATCGTCGTCAGCGATGGCAAGGTGGTCTGGATTGGTGCAGCGGATGTTGCGCCGTCCGCTGACGAGACGATCGATCTCGCGGGCGCCACCGTCATTCCCGGCCTCACCGACGCGCATATTCATCTGTTCGCCATCGCCCATGCCCGACTGCAGGTGCCGGTGACGCCGCGCGATGCGCCCACCATATCCGATGTGCTTGATTTGCTGGTTGCGCGTGCGCGCGCCATTTCCTGTGATAAGTGGGTCTACGGCGCGGGCCTCGATGAGAACGGGCTGGCGGAACATCGGCTGCCGACACGGGCGGAGATCGATGCCGTCATTTCCGATCACCCGGTGCTGATCCGCCGCTTCTGCGGTCATGTCGCCGTCGTCAACAGTGCCGCGCTGCGATTGCTGGGCATCGATGACGCCACTGCCGATCCGGAAGGTGGCACATTCGGGCGTTCCGAGGATGGTGGATTGGATGGGAGCGCCAAAGAAGGCGCAGCCGAATTGATATTCCGTGCTGCGCCGCCGATGGATCGAAATGAGCTCACCGCGGCTCTGCGCGCGACAATTGCCGATAGCGCCAGGTTAGGTCTTGTTGCTGTCGTAGAAGCCGCGGTCGGCTTCACCGTCGGCTTCGATGATGAAGTCGCGATCTGGAACGAGATCCGCGCAAATGGCGATGTGCTGCCAATGCGGCTCGGCTTCATGAACCAGCTCGACCCGGCTGAAGCGGCGGCGCGTGGGCTGGTGCCGACGCAAGACGCCGACTGGCAGTCGATGACGCTGAAATATTTCGCCGATGGCATTGTCGGCGCGCGAACTTCGGCGGTGAGCGAGGATTTCTTCGATACGCCGTCCCGCGGCATGTTCATGCGCGATACAACCGAACTGCAGCGCGTGATCGCCGAGGCACATGAGGACGGCTGGCAAGTCGCCGTTCATTGTACCGGCGATCGCGGTATCGACTGTATCATCGAAGCCTATGAGACGGCGCAGGCGGCACATCCCCGCGCCGATGTCCGGCACCGCATTGAACATTACTTCGTGCCGCCCGCCGGTGGGCTGGCGCGGATGAAGGCATTGGGCGCGCTCGTCGTCACCCAGCCAAGTTTTCTCACCCGGATGCGGCGCTCGATTGCCGGCGCCTTCGGTCCGCGTGCCGATCGTTGCTATCCGGGCCGTTCGGTGATCGACGCGGGTGTCACTTACATCGCAAGCTCAGATGCGCCGACCGGGTCGTGGTCGCCGTGGGATGGCATCGCCGATGCGGTGAGCCGCGCCTCGGACAGCGGTGCGCCGATCGGGCAGGGGGAAGCCATCAGCGTCCGCGAAGCCATTCACAGCTATACGGTCGGTGGCGCTATCGCGATGAGGCAGGAAGACTGGCGCGGCACGCTGATGCCGGGCATGGCGGCCGATCTGATCGCCCTTGATCGCGATCCCTTCGCCGCCGACTGCCTCCCTCTGAAAGAGACGAAGGTGCTGCTCACCATGATGCGCGGCGCTGTCGTCCATGACGCCATGCCGCAGTTTCCGAAATGGCGCTCGGGCGCTGCTTCGGCATAGGATCAATCATGCGTACCGTCTTCAGCATCATGACCGACGCCGTCGCCTATGGGATGGTGCTGTTCATCATTTCCATCGGCCTGTCCATCATGATGGGGCTGATGCGCGTCGTGAACCTCGCCCATGGCGCTTTCGCCATGATTGGCGGCTATCTGGCCTCTTATGCGATCCGCGACCTGCATGTGCATTACAGCGTCGCGATCCTGATGGCGGTAGTCGGCACCATCATCGTGTCGATCCCGTTCGAGATTCTGCTGTATCGCCGGATCTACCGGAAGTCCGATCCGCTGATTCAGGTGCTGATGACCATCGGCATCACGTTCTTCATCATCGGCATCGTCAATTTCATCTTCGGCCCGTCGCTGAAATCGATTCCGCTGCCACAGACCCTCAGTGGTCCGCTCGATATCGGTTTCCGCATGCTGCCGACCCATCGCATCTTTGTCATCGCCTGCGGCGCGGTTACGGCGCTGGCGCTGTGGCTGCTGATCGAGAAGACGGAGTTCGGAATCAAGCTACGCGCCTCGGTCGATCATAGTGGTATGGCGGACGCCTTGGGCATCCGCACCGAAATCATCTATGCAGTGACCTTCGCGCTGGCGATCGGGCTCGGCGCATTCGGTGGCGTGGTCGGCGCGGAGATCCTGCCGATCGAACCGTTCTATGCACTGCGCTATATGGTGACGTTCCTCGTCGTCGTCTCTGTCGGCGGCGCAGGCTCGATCCTTGGTGCTCTGTCGGCGTCGCTCCTGCTCGGCCTCGCCGACACCACCGGCAAATATCTCGCGCCGGAGTTCGGCGACTTCTTCTTCTATCTGTCGGTGATCGTCGTCGTGTTCCTGTTTCCGCATGGCCTATTTGGCAGGTCGCACGCATGAGCGAGATCGTCGCGACCCAGGTTCCGCACAAGCGCAGCATTCCCTTCGGTCAGGAGGCGGCAGGTGCGCTGAGTATCATCGTGCTCGGTGCCATCGGCTACTTTCTGTATCCGGACGATCTGGCGTTCCTGACGCGGCTGATCGGCATCGCATTCCTGGTGCTGTCGCTCGATCTGGTCACCGGTTATTGCGGCGTCGCCACCCTCGGCCATGCCGCGCAATTCGGCGTCGGCGCCTATGCCGCCGGCATTGCTTGCGTGCGTGGCATCACCGATCCCGTCGCGTTGCTGGCGATCGGTGTATTCGCGGGAACGGTCATGGGGCTGATCTCCGGCGCGCTGATCACGCGGTTTCGCGGACTGCCGCAACTGGTGCTGTCGATTGCTGTGGGGCAATTGGTCGCCGCACTTGCCAACAAGCTGTCGTGGCTGACGGGCGGCAGCGACGGCCTGTCAGGCATTACACCGGGCAAGGTGTTCGGCATCTTCAATTTCGACATGTACAGCCGCACGGCATTTTTGTTCTCGCTGGGCGTGCTGGTCATTGTGTTCGTGCTGCTGCAGCGTTTCGTGCGCTCACCGTTTGGTCTGATGTGCCGCGGCATCAAGGACGACGATCTGCGCGCCAGGATGATCGGCGTCTCGATCTATCCGCGCCTTGTCGTGATGTATGGCGTCGCTGGTGCCGTTGCCGGGATCGGTGGAGCGCTGACGGCGATCAGCACCGGCGTCGTCGGTCTCGATAGCGTCAGCTTCGAGCGCTCGGCGGAAGTACTGGTCATGCTGGTGCTTGGCGGTGCAGGGCATCTGTGGGGCGCGCTGGCGGGGACGATCATCTTCATGATCTTCGAGCATATCGTGGCCGCCGCCAATCCGTTCCACTGGATGACGCTGGTCGGCCTGCTGCTGATCCTGATTGTGGTGTTCGCGCCGCGCGGGCTTATCGAACCGGTGTTGTCGCTGGCCTCCCGCTTCAAGCGCAAGGGAGAGGCGGCATGACCAATCTCCTCGAAGCCCGTGGCGTGTCGTGCTCGTTCGGCGGTCTGCATGTGACGCGCGACGTCAATTTCAAATTGACTGCCGGCGACCGCGTCGCGCTGATCGGCCCGAACGGTGCTGGCAAGACCACGCTGGTCAATCTGATCACCGGCGACATTGCGCCGAGCGAAGGCCAGTTCTTCATGGGCGGTGACGAGATCACCGGTCTCAGCATTCCCGATCGCGTGCGTCGCGGTCTGGTGCGCACGTTCCAGACCACGCGGCTGTTTGCCAATCTCACCGTCGCCGACAATGTCGCGCTGGCGATCATGCAGCGCAAGCGAATCTCGCGCCGGTTTTTCTCGAGCTCGACGGAGCTGCCGGAAGTCCGCGCAGAATGGAGCGAGATTCTGAGCCATCTTGGCCTCGCCAAGCTCGCTTATCGCAAGGTCGTGGAGCTCGCTTACGGACAGCAGCGCCTGATCGAGCTGGCCATCGGCCTTGCGCTGCATCCGAAGGTGCTTCTGCTCGACGAGCCCGCCGCCGGCGTGCCGCATGACGAGGCGCCCAAGATCCTTGAGGCGATCAATCGGCTGCCACCTGATATCGCCGTGTTAATGATCGAGCACGACATGGATCTGGTGTTCAAGTTTGCCAGGCGCGTACTGGTGCTGGCGGCCGGGCGGTTGATCTTCGAGGGATCGCCCGATGAGGTCACCGCCGATCACGAAGTGCGCCGCGCGTATTTGGGGAGCTATGCCGATGCCCGCCGCGCCACTTGATATCCAGAACCTGAGCGCCGGCTACGGCCCGACGCGGATCATCGAGGGCATTTCGTTCTCGGTGAAAGCAGGGGATCGTCTCGCCGTGCTCGGCCGCAACGGCATGGGCAAGACCACGCTGCTGGCGACGCTGATGGGCCTGACGACTCGTCACGGCGGCGAGATCAGGATCGGCGACCAAGACGTCACGGCCAAGCGGACCTCGGCGCGCGCCGATCTCGGGATCGGCTATGTGCCGCAGACCCGCGACATTTTCGCCTCGCTGACGGTGGAGGAGAATCTGCGCACGGGGCTGAAGGGGCGGCCGGCGTCGGCGCTCGATGAAGCCTATGCGATGTTCCCGCGGCTGCGCGAACGCCGCGGCAATTACGGCAAGCAGCTGTCAGGCGGCGAGCAGCAGATGCTGTCGATGGCCCGGACACTGCTGGGCAAGCCGTCGATCCTGTTGCTGGACGAGCCGCTGGAAGGCCTCGCGCCCGTGATCTGCGACGAGCTGATGGCATTGCTGGCGAAGCTGGCCGCCACCAGTGAAGTCACCATCATTCTGGTCGAGCAGCAAATCGAGCGCGCGCTGGATTTCGCGAGCAGCGTCATGGTGATGGAGCGTGGCCGCACCAGCTGGAGCGGTACACCGGATGTGCTGACTGCCGACCGCGCGCTGGTCGATCGGCTGGTCGGCGTCGGCATTCACTAAATTTCGGATTGGCGCGCCGCCCGGCGCGTCAGGCCCGAAAGATCGTGATCCCCAATACCAGCAGCACGATGCAGATCACGAGGAAGATATAAAAAAGTACGCGTGCGACATCCGCCGTGGCGGCGGAAATGCCGGTAAAGCCGAACAGGCCGGCGGCGACGGAAATCAGAAAGAAGATCAGCGCCCATTTCAGAAGGCTCATCGGGGAACTCCGGTTGCAGCAATTCCGGAACGCCGCGCTGCGAGATTTGGTTCCGGCTCGCAACCAAAGCTGCCGCACCTACCTAGCTCGCTAATGCGGCACCGGTCCGGGGGAGGCGTAGCAGCCTACTAATTAGGCAGCGCAAAGGTATTGGTTAGCATTTTAAACCCGCCCTTAACCAAAACATCCCTAATGAATGGATAGTAGACCTGCTCCCCGCAGTGGATTTGTGGTTCGGGGGACAAAGGGTTCAGTATGCGTGTCGCGGTCGGTCATGGGTGGTTGCGCTGGGTGAGCACCGTTACGGCGCAGGGATGTGCGGTGCCAGCGCCCCGTAGTAAAGTCTGACGCGCATGTTCACCAAACGCGCCATCGTTACGAATACGGAAGCCGCCGATGGCGCGGCGGGCGAGAGCCCGCTGCTCAGGGTTTGGCGCAATCGTAGCCTGTTCGGTGCTGTGTTTCTCGGCGTGATGATCCTGACGGTCATTGCGCTGGTTGTGCTGCCGGTGCGCTATCTCGCCACAGGTTCGGTGATCGTTGCCGAGCAGGAGCCCAGCAATAGCAATGCATCCGCCGCCTGGGCGCAGAAGATCGGCGACCCCGCCGACGTCGAAAGCCAACTGCTGATTGCGCGCTCGCCGCGGGTGATGCGGCTCGCCATGCAGCAGCCGGGCGTCACGGAAGCCGCGATTGAAGAGTGTCAGAGCAGGAGCAGCAGCTCCACCTGCGAAAAGATGAAGACTGATACGGCGGCGCTGATCGACTATGTGTCGGGAAATTTCGCGATCGGTGCTGTCGGACGTTCGCGCGTCATCAATATCTCCTACACTTCGTCGATCCCCGAAGTCGCGCAGAAGATGGCGAATGCGCTGACCAATGCGTTTCTCGACGAGCAGCGGACATCGGGTGCGAGCAGCCGCGAGGTTGCCGCGTCCTATCTCTGGAAGGAAGCCAAGCAGCTGGATGCAGAGTTGCGGGATGCCGATGCCAAGATCCAGGCATTTCGCCGCAACAAGGGCTTGATGCGCGGATCGCTGGCGCCGATCAGCTCGGAGCGGCTGAGCAGCATCAGCCAGCAGCTGTCGACCGCCGAAACCGCGCGTGCCGATGCGCTCGCCCGCCTGCAGGAGATCAAGGCCAATCAGGCCCGTGCTGTGGACTCGCCTTCCGTGCTGTCGAACCGCTCCATCGCCGATCTCAAGCAGCAGCTCACGGTTGTCACTGCGCAGCTCGCCAGCCAGGCCAATGTGCTGGGGCCGCGGCATCCGTCGCTGCGTGCGCTGGAGCAGGAGCAGTCCGCGATCAAGGAGCGCATGGCCACGGAAGTGGCCAGCATTGCCGCCAGCGCGCAGAAGGCGTTCGACGCCAATGATGCCCTCGTGAACGCGCTTAAAAAGCAGATGGATGCCGTGAAGGCTGAAGTCGGTTCGGCGACATCGGACGAAGCCTCGATTGAGAGCATGGTCCGCAGCACCGAGATCAAGCGCCAGCAATATGCCGATCTCTACAAGCGCGCCAGCGAACTCGAAACCGAGCGGCGCGTGCTGATTGGCAATACACGACTGGTCAGCCTTGCCGAACTGCCGACCAAGCCGTTTTTCCCGAAGAAAATTCCGTTCCTGGCCGCTGGCGGCACGCTCGGCCTGCTGCTCGCATTCGTCGCAGCTTTCTTCGGCGATCGCGTCAATCTTGCGGGTCTGTCCCGGCTGCGGACGGCAACTATTCGCCCGGTGCGTGCAGCCGCGCCTGCCGCCGCTGCGTCTGCCGCCGTAGCTGCACCTGTCGCAGTCGCTGCACCGGTCGCTCCGGCCCCTGTTCAGGCGACTGCCCCCGTGACGCCGCGTCCCGGACCGCCACTGCCGACGTCGTCATCGGAATTGGCCGTCGTCACCGGCGCGCCCGTTCTGGCACGATTGCCGACCGTCAAGCGCGATCCATCGGAATCGCCGATCGGTGCGATCCTCACGGCGCAGTCCGGCGCCTCGCTGTCGCGTGCGCTGCCGCTCGCGCTGCAGGATCGGCACTATCAGGATGCACTCCGCGATCTGGCGACGGGCCTGCTGACGTCGAACGACACCAGGACACGCCGCAAGATTCTGGTCGCGTCGCCGACGACGGCCGAGGGCAAAACGTTTCTGACCCTGACTCTGGCGCAATATCTCGCAACGGCAGGCCGCAGCGTGCTGGTGATCGAATGCGATTTCGGCGCGCCGAAGTTCGAAACAGCCTTGGGCTTGCGCAGCAGCATGGGGCTGCAGGGAATTCTGCGCGGCGACATCACGCCGCGCGAAGCGGTGGTCCGCACCGCGACTCCCAATCTCGACGTCATTCCTGCCGGGCCGTTCTCGGCATCCGCCGAATTGCTGATGCGTAAACCGCTCGGCGATCTCCTGCTCTGGAGCCAGATCTACGACGTTGTCCTGATCGACGCGCCGTCGCCGGGCATCCAGACCGATCTGGGCGTGCTGGCCAGGCAGGTCGATGGCGTGCTGCTCTGCATGCGTTCCGGCCGCTCCTCGATCGGGCAGGCAGTGGCGACATCCAGTGCGATCCGTGTCGCGGGCGGCAGCGTCTTCGGCATTGCCGTCACGATGATGCCGGACGCCAATACGCCGAGCGGCACAGACCGGGTTTCGAATAATGCCTATGCCGGAGCGACGTGATGCCCGCTCCCAGCGTTCTGTTCGTCTGCCATACGGGCTCGATCTCCGGCGCTGAGCTCGTTCTGATCGATCTCGTTCAGCCATGGGTAGGCGAGGCGGCCTTCCTGTTCGAGGATGGCCCGCTGCATCAGGCGCTTGCAGCCAAGGGCCTGAAGGTGCGTGTGTCGCGCTGGGGCGAGGGGCTCTCGGATGTCAGGCGCGACAGCTCAATCCTGAAAGCCTTTCCGCTGATTGGTCGGCTCGGGGCCATCATTGCCGAATTGACGCGCGAGGCGCGCCGTCATGACGTTGTCTATGCGAATTCGCAGAAGGCCTTTGTGTTATCGGCCGTCGCCGCCACGCTGGCGCGGCGTCCGCTGATCTGGCACCTGCACGATATCATCAGCAGTGAGCATTTCGGCGCCACGCAGCGCCGCGTGCAGGTGGCGCTGGCGAATTATTGTACGGCAAAAGTGGTCGTTCCTTCGCAAGCTGCTGCAGATGCCTTCATTGCGCAAGGTGGCCGCAAGGAGCTGGTCGCGATCGTGCCCAACGGTCTTGATGTGCCGCCGGACGCCAGCACGCCGCTTGAGATCAGGCGCGAGTTGAAATTGCCTGAAGGACCGCTCGTCGGCGTCTTCAGCCGCCTCGCGGCCTGGAAGGGCCAGCATATCGTGTTGCAGGCTCTGGTAAAGACGCCGGGCGTCAGCTGTATTATTGCAGGGGCTGCGCTGTTTGGCGAAGAGCCTTATGCCGAGAAGCTCAACCGGATGGTGGCGGATCTCGGTCTCGGCGATCGCGTGCATTTCCTTGGCCAGCGCAACGACGTGCCGCGGCTGATGCGCGCCGTCGATGCGATGATCCATCCCTCGATCGATCCCGAACCGTTTGGCCGAACGCTGGTCGAAGCCATGCTCGCCGATGTGCCTGTGATTGCGACGGATGCCGGTGCGGCGTCTGATATTCTCGAAGCCGGCAAGGCCGGGACGCTGGTGCCGCCAGGGGACGCCGATGCGCTGGCCGCCGCTATTACCAAGGTCATGTCGCGCCCGCCTGAACTGGCGGGCCAGTTGCACTATGCCGAAGCGCGAGCGCGCTCGCATTACAGCGTCGATCAGATGCTGCAGACAGTCTCGGGCCTGATCGGGCGAGCGGCTGCCGGAGCGCCCGTGTGACCGCGTATCGCCGTTCAGTTTGCAATTTGAGTTCTCGGACGGTCCCTGATCGGACCACAGCGGCGCGCTTATGAGCGGCGCTCGGCACTCGACGCGGAAGTTTACAGCCATTCTCATCAGCGGTGCGCTGACCAGCAAGCTACTGGGCTTCGGCCGCGAGATCCTGATGGCGCAAGTGCTTGGCGCTTCGCTGGTCGCCGACGGCTTTCGTGGTGCGATCACGGCGGTAATGCTGCCGTTGGCCTTCCTGCAGAACGAGACCGTTCCCGCCGTGATGATCCCGATGCACCGGGATGCGCTGAAGGAGGGCAACGGACCTCAGCGCCTCGGCGCCATGACGGTGGCGATCACCGGCATCGCCATGATCCTGATGGTTGGGTTACAGGCGCTCGGCGAGCGGGCCGTGGACGCGCTGGTCGGTGGCTTTTCGGCGGAGGGGCGTAGCCTCACTCTCGACTTCATTCGCATCATGGCGCTGGGCATGCCGGCCTCGGCGATGATCAACGTGCTGGCTGCAGGCGAAATCGCGCTCGGTCGGACCCGCTTGACGAATATCCGCGCCAGCATCCTGAACGTCGCCGTGCTGATGGGCATTGCCCTCGTTGCTGTGTCCGGCAACTTTCATACACTGGCCTGGTCGTTCTCGGCTGCCTTCAACGCGCTCGGCGCCTGGGGGCTCTACACGATGTGGCGCGAGGGCGTGCTCAGCTTCAAGGGCCTGTCGCTGTCATCAGTGCTGGCGTCAGGCCGCGAATTCTTTCGTCGGCTGCGACCGCTGCTCGCGCTACCGGTCGCCGAACAGGCCAATGTCTGGATCGAACGCCTGCTTGCATCGCGGGTCGGGACCGGTGCAGTGGCCTCGCTGGACTATGCACGCACGCTGACCGAAAGCGCGTTGCTGCTGATCAGCCAGCCGGTCGGGCTGGCGGTGTTGTCCAGCCATCCACCAAAGGACGTCGGCGCGCAGATCGAAGGGATCGCTCGGCCTATTCTCGCACTCGCGGTGCCGGCATCGGTCTTTCTCGCCATGTTCGCGCCGGAGATCGTGCGGCTGGTTTTTCTGCGCGGCGCCTTCAACGAGCAGGCGCTGTTCCTGACCAGTCAGGCCTTGCGCGGCATCGCGCTTGGCCTATGGGCTGCGACGCTTGGCTGGATCCTGATCCGCATCCTCAATGGCGCAGGCCGGAATTTTGCGGCCGCTGCCATCATCGTCACTGCCTATCTGGTTAATATCGTAGTTAACCTTCTCACCTCATACCTGCCCACGGCGCATGAATGGGGCACCTTGTTGCTTGGACTGGGTGAAGCCGCCCGTGGTATCGTTCTTCTGGCTGGCGTCATGATCGTCCTGGGGTCCCGGCGCAAGCTGCTCTACCTGATGTTTCTCGCGTGTTTCCCGGCAGCGCTGATGGCACTCTTCAGCTGGCAAATTCATGAGGTTCTGACGGGCCCGTGGCAGCGGCTTTTCGCCGGTGGCTTTGCCTATCTGGTCTGCCTCGCGCTGTCTGTCGCGATGCTGATGCCGGGCGTCTACATTGCGGCATTTGCGCGCGTCCGGGGGCGCTTGTGATTTTGATATGCGTTTTTGTATTAGAGAGTGCCTTGATCGTCTGAGGACTTTTCGATGAAGCACCTGTTATCCAGCGCCGCCCGACGCATGGCGTCTTCCGAAGCGCTGGTTCGCCCGATCAGCATGGCTGCCGATATGTTCATGGGCACGCGTGGCTGCCTGATGACCTTTCATCGCGGCGCCTCCGCTCGGGCCTGGGAAAAGCTGCCGAACCGCGACTTCTATCTCGATACGAATTTTCTCGATCAGTTCCTGTCGCATCTGAAGCAACGCGGCTGGGATGTCGTGACGATGGAAGAAGCGATCCAGCGTTCGAAGGCCGGTAAGTCGAACGATCGCTTCGTCAACTTCTCCGTCGACGATTGCTATCGCGATACCTATGAGGAGATCGTGCCGCTGTTTCGCCGTCACAACGTGCCGGTGACGTTATTTGTCACGACGGGTATTCCTGACGGCACGCTTCCGCTGTGGGCCGCAGGTCTGGAAGATACATTGCTCAACAACGACCGGGTCATTCTCGAAGATGGTGCGATCGATGTGCCGACGTCTGACGCCAAGCGTGCGGCATTCCATCGGATTGCGGATCGTTGGGATGGTCCGCAGGCATCAGCCTCTTACAAGAAGTTTTGCGAACTCAATGGTGTCGACATCGACGCGATGCACTGGAAGCATGCGATCACCTGGGAGATGCTCGAAGAGTTGCGCGACGATCCGTTGGTGGAGATCGGCGGCCACACCGTGACGCATGCCCGTATTTCGTCGTTGTCGCCGGATGGTGCACGCTTCGAACTCAAGGGCGGTCGCGACCGGTTGATTGAGCGCCTTGGCATCCCCGCCAGGCATTTCGCATTTCCCTATGGACGTTCGGGCGATTGCGGTCCGCGCGATTTCGCGATCGCGCGCGATGCCGGTTATGCGAGTGCAGCGACGACCCGCAAGGGCCTCGTGCGCAATGGCCAGGATGCCTACAACCTGCCACGCTGCACGATCAACGGCGCGGATCGCAGTCTCGCGACCATGGAGCTCCATCTGTCTGGCCTGACGGGTGTGGCCGCGAGGATGACGGGGCGTGTCTAGCAGTCGTCGTCTCAAGGTCCTCTCGATTGCACATTCCGCCGTCAGCCGCGATGCGGGGCGTCTGCGATACTATCCACTCATCGGACGCGATGACGTCGATATGCATCTCGTCGTCCCGGCTAGGTGGTATCAGTTCGGCCGTACGATTATTGCAGATCCGTCCGACGATCCCGGCATGACCGTGCATGTGATGCCGATCCGCCTGCCGCGCGCCGGCCCGATGAGTTGGTATCTGCATTTTTATCCGGGCTTGCGGCGTCTTATCCGCGAGGTCGATCCCGATGTGATCCATCTCTGGGAAGAGCCGTGGAGCATCGTCGCGATGCAGGCACGCATCCTCAAGGGGCGCGCCGCGATGGTCCTGGAAGTCGATCAGAACATCCTGAAGCGTTTGCCGCCGCCATTCGAATTCGTCCGCAAGGACGTGTTGCGAAACACCGATCATATCCTCTCGCGCAGTCCGGAAGCGACAGCAGTCGTCCGCGCGCGCGGCTATATGGGGCCGACGTCGCCGATTGGCTATGGCGTCGATCTTGCGACCTTCAATCAGACCGGCGAGCGCCAGGCGCCGATTGCGCCCGGGCGGCGACTACGCATTGGCTATGTCGGGCGTCTTGTCGAGGAGAAGGGTCTCGACGACGCGCTCGACGCCATGAAACGCGCCACGGCAGATGTGACATTGGCGATCATGGGCGAAGGTCCGCATGAGCCTGCGTTGAAACTGCGCGTCAACGAGCTGGGACTGACCGACCGCGTCACATTCCGGGGCTGGGGCAAACCGGCCGATGTCGCGTCATTCCTGAGCGGTCTCGATGCAATGATCCTGCTGACGCGCACCACCAGCGCCGTGCGTGAGCAGTTCGGCCGGGTGATCGTCGAGGCGCAGGCTTGCGGTGTACCGGTGATCGGTTCGACGGGCGGCGCTATTCCCGATGTTGTCGGCAAGGGCGGCTGGATCATTCCCGAACGGGATCCCGATGCGCTGGCGACACTGCTGGATCGGCTTGCTGCCGACCCGCAGCAGTTGCTGGACCGCGGCGCGGCCGCGCGCGACAACGTGCTGACGCGTTTTACTTACGAGGTGGTGGCAAATGCGCTGGTGTCGGCCTGCCAGCAGGCCGCCGATGCAAAGCGGGGGGGCTGATCGGCCGCGCCCTTGAAGCGGGCGCTTGCGATCAGGCGCCGACCGCCATGGCCCCCGGTGCAAATTCGTTCTTCGACGCCTGCACCTGCTCCAGCAGTTCGATATAGCGCGAACCGACATAATCCCAGCCGTAATTCAGCGCCGTGGCATGCGCGCCTTCGCACAGCCGGGCCAGCGCTGCCGGATCGGAGAAGGCCATCGCGATCCTCTCGGCGATATCTGCGCCGTCCATCTTGATCTGATAGCCGTTTACGCCATCGACGAGATAATCTTCGATGCCGCCAACCGGCGTTGCAAAAACCGGCGTCGAGCAGGCCATGGCTTCCATGCAGACCAGCGAGAAAGTTTCATAGGCAGTCGGCAGTACAAAGGCGTCGGCCGCAGCGTAGAGGGCCGGCATATCGGTACGCGATCCCGTAAAGACCAGCCGATCGGCGGAGGTCGTCGCCAGTTTGCGATAGGGCGCGGGATTATCCGAGCCCACCACAAGCATCCAGACATCGGGGCCGAGGCGTTCGAGCGCGCCGATGGCATGTGCCAGACCCTTGCGGCGGAATTCATGGCCGGCGAACAGAAGCAGCTTTGCGTCCACCGGGATGCCGAATTCCTGACGGATCCTGAGACCGGCCGCGGTGTCGCGGGCGAAGCGATTGAGGTCGATGCCGTTGGGGATCACGCGGATGCGCGACGCTGGCACCTTGTAGATCTGTTGCAGTTCAGTTGCGACGCGCGGCGAGACCGCGACATACATGCGATAGCGCAGGCCGCCGATCATCCAGCGATCACGCAGGGCCACCCACAGATGCATGGGATTCAGCATCCATGACCAGGAGCCGGCGTTGCGCTTTTCGGCGAGGCTCTGCGCGTTGACCGCGTGCACGACCAACACGTCGCCCGTCAGGCTGTCGCCGTGGCTGATGATGACGGCCTTGGGATGATGATAGGCGGCGCGCGTCGCCAGTAATGTGAAGGTGGGAACGACAAAAGCGCGACCAAGATAGCGCAGGATGCCGCGCGTCTTGATGTGCGAAAGCCAGGCGCCGACGCGCTCGATGCGCGTACCTGGCGTTGCCTTGTCGCCGACGGCGCTGGCGAGAACTGTGTTGGCGATTTTGGCGCGGCTGAAGGCGCATGCGAGTTCGCTGGCCACGCTTTCAACGCCGCCGACCGAACTCAACTCCTGGACGATCTGGACGATCTCGATGGTCATGGGCCGACACTATGAAAACGGGTGAACGCCAATACCGTAGGTGCGCTGATAAGTCGCAATTTCATCAATATCCTGCTTTCGCAGGCTTTTGTCACCAGCACAACGTCTAAGATTTTGCCTTCGCGATAAGGCATATCAGCGGAAACACTCGGACACAGTCGAGCAAATGCAGCCCTGCCGCGCCAAGTAGTATTCCGCTCCACCTGGAGTCGGTAATTGGCGCCGTCGCATGCGTCTTATGGGTGCAATCCTACGTCGACGACGATCTCGTAGGCACTTTTCACCAGCGCTTCGGGCCTAATGGTGAACGGCGTCTTGAAGTGACATCTGAAACAGAGCGCGGAAATGGATATTGTGACCCCGATTCAATATCGAGTCATGCTTAACGCGCGCTGTTTCAAATTGATCACGCAGGTTTCAAAGAGATACAGCACTGATCGAGCGTGGGACAGTTACGGCCAGGCCGCATAGGACGGGCCGTGCTGACTTGGATCAAGCCGCGCGCGACGCCGATAGGCGCCTGGCGACGCATTCTGATACTTGCGGAAGAAGCGATTGAAATAGCCGGGATCGCGGAAGCCGAGGCCATAGCCGATCTGCTCGACCGGCAGATCGAGCTGCCGCAACCGCATGCAGGCTTCGTGAATCAGGCGCTGATGCACGATGGCGCGCGGGCTATAGCCCTTCTCGCGCTTGCAATGTGCGTGCAGCTTGTCGTCAGTGACGCCAAGTGCAGCCGCATAGCGTGCGATGGGCCAGCCGTCGCGATAATGCAGTTCGACCATCTGCAGGAAATTGCCGACGAGGCGCGGGCCGTCGCCGCGCTGTGCAGCATCGTCGGGGGCTTCCTCCGAAATCACCGAGCGCCAGATGTGGAGGCACAGCAACAACACATGCGTCGATGTCATCGTCGCGCTGCCGCGGCCTGGCGTATTCAATTCACGCACCAGTGTGCTGCAGGATTCCGTGATGGCCGCAAAAGTCGTCGTGAGTTGCGCGCCTTCGCGCAGCACCAGCCGGTCGATGGTTCGCCGCAGATGCAGCGCCTCGGCACTGCCGGCGACGGTGCGGGTGAGGACATCGTCCGACACTGAAATCAGGTAGCCTTGCGCGCCGGCTTCGACCTCCAACGTGCCTTCGTGATCGCCGGGTAGCCACAACAGGCCGGGGGACTGAATGGCAACCGTGGCGCCGCGCATCGTGGCGGTGCCGCGTCGGGTTTCGATCACCAGCAGATGCGAGCGCCTAGCAACCGACTGCCGGATGATCCAGCTGCGCGGCGCCAGTCCGGGTGCGAATCTTTCGGCATGCAGCGCCCGAAGCGGCTTCTCCGCGAAGCCGGTGGGACCCGAAACGATGTGCGCGGTCTCAAGCACTGGGACAATCCGTCGCGTGAAATAGCTCGCCTACACGGATCAATACAATCTTTCCCCGGATGCGTCCAATTCCCAGCCCTAAACGCTGGACTAGTCTCCGGCCATCGAACGCCACAAGGCATCGGTGAAAAGAATTCGGGAAGGATATCATGGTGTCAGCAGTCAAGCGCCTTGCGGCGGGACTACTCGCAGTTACCGGTGCGGCGGCCGTCGGATGGGGCGGCGGAGCCGAGGCCCAGACGTCGGTCAAGATCGGTTATGCCATCTCGCGCACCGGCCCCGCCGCCGGCGGCGCCGCGGTAACGACGATTCCCAACTACGAGCTGTGGGTGAAGGAAGTGAACGCCGCCGGCGGGCTCAAGCTCGGCGACAAGCGCGTCCCAATTGAGGTCGTCCAGTATGACGACCGGTCGAGCGCCGAGGAAGCCGCCAAGGCGCTGGAGCGCCTGATCACACAGGACAAGGTCGATTTTATCCTGCCGCCCTGGGGCACCGGTCTGAATCTCGCGGTCGGACCGATCCTGAACAAGGCCGGCTATCCGCACATCGCCTCGACGGCGGTCACCGACCGCGCGCCTGAACTGGCGAAGCGCTGGCCCAACAGTTTCTGGCTGCTCGGCACCAGCGCCGATGCCGCCAAGACGCTGGTTGAGCTGCTGACGAAACTGCGCACCGAAGGCAAGATCGGCGACACCGTGGCGATGGCCAGCATCGCCGACGGCTTCGGCATCGATCTCTCGGGTGCAGCCAGGCCCGCACTCACGGCCGCCAAGTTCAAGCTCGCCTATGACAAGACCTATCCGGTCGGCACGCAGGATCTCAGCCCGATCATCAACGAGGTGAAGGCGCTGAATCCCGACGTGTTCATCGCCTTCAGCTATCCGCCGGACACGATCGCGATCACTGAACAGTCGCGCATCTCCGGTTTCAATCCGAAGATCTTCTACACCGGTGTCGGCACTGCATTCCCGCTGTTCAAGCAGAAATTCGGCGCCAACGCGGAAGGTGTGATGGGCATCGGCGGCTGGAGCGGCGACAGCCCGGCCATCAAGGACTATCTGGCGCGGCACAAGGCGTCGGCGGCGAATGGCGCGGAGCCGGATCGCTGGGCCAGTGCGGTCACCTATGCCGGCCTGCAGATGCTGCAGCAGGCGATCGAACGGGTTGGCAAGGTCGATCGCGCTGCGGTCATCAAGGACCTGCAGAGCGGCACCTTCGACACCGTGATCGGCAAGGTGAAGCTCGAGAACAACATGCCGACCAAATACTGGTGGGTCGGGCAGTGGCAGGACGGCGAGTTCTACGGCGTCGGCCCGTCGGGTAACGAGGGCGCGCGTGCGCCGGTCGTGCCGAAGCCGGCATGGAAGGCGCAGTGATCGCGTCCCTGCTGTATCTGGTCTGACAGAATGACAAACGCGGTTCTCACCGGCCTCGTGCTGGGTGGCATGTACGCGCTGATCGCCATGGGGCTCACCCTGCAATATGGCGTGGCGCGGATCATGAACCTGTCCTATGGCGAGTTCCTGATCGGCGCGGCCTTTGCGTCCTACTGGCTGTTCACCGGCTGGGCGCTCAATCCGCTCGCAGGACTGGCGTTTGTCATTCCGATCAGTTTCGGCATCAGCTATCTCTTGTACCGGGTGTTGCTCACGCCGCTGGTGCGCCGCGCGCGCACCCGCGATGCGCTCGAAGTCGACAGCATTCTCGCCACCTTCGGCATGATGTTCATCGTGCAAGGCATCATGCTGACCATGTTTGGCGGCGCCTATTTCAGCTACTCGTTCCTCGCTGTGCCGGTGACGATCGTCGGCGAGGTGCTGGCACTCAATCGCCTGATTGCCTTCAGCCTTGCGGTCGTGGTCGGCCTTGCGCTCTATCTGACGCTGACCCGCACACGGATCGGGACGTCGATCCGCGCCGTGGCTGTCGATCCCATCGCGGCGCAGCTTGTTGCCATCGATGTCACCAGGACATCAGCGCTGGCCTTTGCGCTCGGCGGCGCGCTGGTGGCGTCTGCCGGCGTGCTGATCAGCATGTTTCTGACCTTCAGCGCCACCTCCGGCGTGGTGTTCACCATGAAGGCGCTGATCGTGGTCGTGATGGGCGGCGTCGGAAATTTGCTGGGCTGTCTCGTCGCTGGGCTGGCGCTGGGATTGAGCGAAGCGCTGGTGGCGACCTTCATCGATCCCGGCCTGACGCTTGCGGTGAATTTCGCGCTGTTCCTCGCTGTGCTGCTGGTGAAGCCGGCCGGCATTTTCGGGAGGGCGCAGCGATGAGCCGTACCCAAATGACGACTGGCGCGATCTGCCTCGCAGCCGTGGTTGCGCTCGCATTCGTCCCGATGATTGTCGATGCCTATCACCTCGCGCTCGCGATCAGTCTCCTGCAATTCACGGTGCTGGCGACGGCATGGGGCATGTTTTCAGGCCCGACGCGCTATGTGTCGCTGGCGACCACAGCCTTCTTCGGTGTCGGCGCATACACCGTCGCCGTTCTGGGCGAGCAATTGCCGTGGTCGCTGGTGCTGCTGATCGCGGCTGTGATCGGCGCGGTCATGGCCGTCATCGTCGGCCTGTCGACGCTGCGGCTGAGCGGCGTGCATTTCGTCATCTTCACCTTCGGCCTCGCCGAGCTCGTGCGCCAGATCGTGGTCTGGTACGAGGTCAACAAGACCCGCGTGCTCGGCCGTTACGTCTTTGTCGATATCACCCAGAACGACATTTACTGGCAGCTGCTGGCGCTTGCCGTCATCGTGTTCGGTACCGGCTGGCTGATTGCCCGCTCGCGCTTCGGCTTCGCACTGCGCATCATCGGCGAAGACGAGACTGTGGCGCGGCATTGCGGCATCAACGTCACCATCGCCAAGGTGGCGCTGTTCACCATCACGGCCACCTTCATGACGCTGGTCGGTGCGATCATGGCGCCGCGCTTCACCTATATCGAGCCATCGATCGCCTTCAATGCGACCATTTCCTTCGAAGTGGTGATCATGGCACTGCTTGGCGGCGCCCACCGCCTGTGGGGGCCGGCGCTCGGCGCCATTCCGCTGACGTTGCTGTTCGACTTTCTGTCGGCGCGCTTCCCCAGCACATCGACCCTGATCATGGGCGTGGTCTTCCTCCTCATCGTCTATGCGCTGCCATCGGGTGTGGTTGGCCTCTGGGAGAAGTTGAAAGCCTGGCGACCCACGGCCTCGAAGATGCGGGGAGCGCAGGCATGATCCCCAGCACAACGCCGGTCCTGCGCATCGAAGGCCTGACCCGCGCGTTCGGCGGTCTCATCGCTGTCAACGGCATCGACCTGACGGTGCATGCCGGCGAGATCGTCGGGCTGCTCGGTCCCAACGGGTCTGGCAAAACGACGGCGCTCAACCTGATCTCCGGCGTGCTGTCGCCGAATGCGGGCGTGATTGCCTTCGCCGGCCACGACATCGCGGGCTGGCCGACCCATCGCATCGCGCGTCTCGGTCTGGCACGCACCTTTCAATTGGTCCGCGTGCTCGACGGCATGACCTGCGGGGAGAATGTGGAGGCCGGGCTGGCCTTTCATCATGCGCCGCTTGCACGCGACGCGATGGCGGCGGCTGCGGCCGGCCTGCTCGCGCGGGTCGGTCTCGCCGGATTTGGTGGACGGCCCGCATCGGAGCTCACTTATATCGACCGCAAGCGGCTCGAACTGGCACGCGCGCTGGCGCTGCAGCCGCGCCTGCTGCTGCTCGACGAATGGCTCGCCGGTCTGAATCCGTCCGAATTGCTGATCGGGATCGAGCTGATCCGATCGCTCAAGGAGGAGGGGCTGTCGATCCTACTGGTCGAGCATGTGATGGATGCGATCCGTTCGCTATGCGATCGCTGCGTGGTCATGAGCAGTGGCCGCAAGATTGCAGAAGGGCCTGTAGCCGCCGTGCTGAGCGACCCCGCGGTGATCGAAGCCTATCTGGGAGCGCCGTTGGATGCTTGAGGTTTCGAATATCAGCGTCACCTATGGCCAGCATCATGCGCTCAGCGACGCCGCTTTGCATGTCGAGCGCGGCGAGATCATCGTCATTCTCGGTGCCAATGGCGCCGGCAAGTCATCGTTGCTCAAGGCCATTGCCGGTTTGCTGCCGTCACCAGCCAAGATCGTCAAACT
Organism: Tardiphaga sp. P4_G1; assembly: GCF_056401215.1. Lineage (NCBI taxonomy): Bacteria > Pseudomonadati > Pseudomonadota > Alphaproteobacteria > Hyphomicrobiales > Nitrobacteraceae > Tardiphaga > Tardiphaga sp. P4_G1. The sequence continues at coordinate 34,666 of NZ_JBFUJU010000012.1, read as the reverse complement.
TGCTGGTCGTGATCTGTCCCGTCTACCGCCTCATGAGATCGTGGAAGCCGGGCTCGCGCTGGTACCGGAAGGGCGCGGTGTATTCGGCGAGTTGACCGTGGCCGAAAACCTGTTGCTCGGCGCCAATCCGAAGCGTGCGCGGGCGGTCGAGGCAGCGCAGCGTGCCAAGGTGATGATGCTGTTTCCGCGGCTCGGCGAACGCCTGGCGCAGACCGTGCGCACCATGAGCGGCGGCGAGCAGCAGATGGTGGCTATTGGTCGTGCGCTGATGTCGAATCCTGACATCCTTCTGCTCGACGAACCGTCGCTCGGCCTGTCGCCACTGCTAGTCCGCGAATTGTTCGCCGCCTTGCGCAAGGTGCGTGAGACCGGCGTCGGTCTGCTGCTGGTCGAACAGAATGCACGCGAGAGTCTGGCTATCGCCGATCGCGGTTATCTGATCGAGAACGGCAAGATCATCGGCAGCGGCACCGCTGCAGCCCTTCAATCCGACGACACCGTGCGCCGCGCTTATCTCGGCGGTCTCGCCAGCGGCGCGGCTTGAAATTCAAAGAAACATCCAACGGAGGACATCGTCATGAACCAGATCAATCTGCTGCTCGAGAACCAGGATGTGCAGGCCATCGACGGCGCGACATTCGATCGCCTCAATCCGATGACCGGCGATATCGCCTCGCGCGCCGCGGCAGCCCAAATCGCGGATGCCAAGCGCGCAGCCGATGCCGCCGCCGCCGCCTTTCCGGCGTGGTCGGCGACCGGCCCGGGTGCGCGCCGCGCCGTCCTGCTGAAGGCGGCCGATATCCTTGCCAGCAAGGCGCCTGATTTCATTGCCTTGATGGCGTCGGAAACCGGCGCGACTGCCGGCTGGGCCGGCTTCAATGTTCATCTCGCCTCCAACATGCTGCGCGAAGCGGCATCGATGACGACGCAGATTTCCGGCGAGGTCATTCCATCGGACAAGCCCGGCTGCATCTCGATGGCGATCCGCCAGCCCGCGGGCGTCGTGCTCAGCATCGCGCCGTGGAATGCGCCGGTCATCCTCGGCGTACGTGCGGTCGCGCTGCCGCTGGCCTGCGGCAATACTGTCATTCTCAAGGCATCGGAAATCTGCCCGGGCACACATCGGTTGATCGGCGAGTGCCTGCGCGAGGCCGGTCTGCCGCCGGGCGTACTTAATGTGATCACCAACGCGCCGGAAGATGCGCCCGCGCTGATCGATGCGCTGATCTCGCATCCCGCCGTGCGCCGGATCAACTTTACCGGTTCGACCCGCGTGGGCCGCATCATCGCAGAGACCGCGGCCAAATATCTCAAGCCGGTGCTGCTCGAACTTGGCGGCAAGGCGCCGCTGGTGGCGCTCGACGATGCTGATCTCGATGCAGCAGTGGCGGCCGCGGCCTTTGGAGCATTCATGAACCAGGGGCAGATCTGCATGTCCACCGAGCGGCTTGTTGTCGATCAGAAGATCGCCGACACCTTCGTGGCTAAGCTCGCGGCCAAGGCGGGTAGCCTAGTCGCCGGCGATCCGCGCAAGGGCGATACACCGCTCGGTTCACTGATCGGCAAGGATGCTGCGGATCGCATGCAGGCGCTGATCAAGGACGCCGTGGGCAAGGGCGCGCGCGTCGTGGCCGGCGGCAGCGTTGAGGGCACGCTAATGTCTGCGACTGTCCTCGATCACGTTACCTCGACGATGCGAATCTACAATGAGGAGTCATTCGGGCCGATCGTGAGTGTCGTGCGCGTCGATGGCGTGGACGAAGCTGTGCGCGTTGCCAACGATACCGAATACGGACTATCGGCCGCTGTGTTCGGCCGCGATATCGCCCGCGCACTGGAAGTCGCCAAGCGGATCGAGTCCGGCATTTGCCACATTAACGGCGCGACCGTGCATGACGAGGCGCAGATGCCGTTCGGCGGGGTGAAGGCGTCGGGCTACGGTCGGTTCGGCGGCAAGGCCGGCATTGCCGAATTCACCGAACTGCGCTGGATCACCATCGAGACCGGCCCGCAGCACTATCCGATCTGATCGTGTCCGTTACACGCTGCCGTCAGAAGCTGACGGCTGCGTAGGCCTTGCTGATATCTGCAGCTGCGTGCTGCAGATGCTCGCGCAACCTGATCTGGCTGGCTTTCGGCGTGCGGAATGCCGGCGTCACGAAAGAGATTGCGGCGATCACGCCACCGGAATCGCGGACGGGAACGGAGACGGCATAAACATGCGGTGTGATTTCCGCGCGCGACTCCGACCATCCCTGCTCGCGGATCACGGCGAGTTCGCGTACCAGTAGCCTGCGATGTGGTGCGAAGCCGGGATCGCGCCGAACGGCGTCGTCGAGGATTGTCTCGCATTCAGCTTCGGGCATGTGCGCGAGCAGCATTTTCGGTCCGGCGCCACGGTGCAGCGGCAAGGCCGTTCCGACCTCGAAGGTCAGGCGAATGCGTGACGACGATTCGGCGCGCTCGATACATACGGCGCGATCGGCGGATCGGCGCAGCAGGATGATGGTTTCTCCGACCTCCTGAGAGACGCGCTTCATGAAGGGGCGCGCAATGGAGGCGAGATCGGTACCGGCTCGGGCCGCCTGAGCCAGGCCGATCACGCGCGGCGCGAGCACGAACGAGCCGCGGCCGTCTTCGTCGATGAGGTCGGCTTCGCGCAAGATGCCAATGTACCGATAGGTCGACGACAGTGGCACCCCGATCTGCTCGGACAGGCTTTCCGCGGAATGCCGCGGACGATCGGTGGAGAAGGCCAGCAAGGCGCGAAGTATCTTTCGCGAACTGCCATCCGTAGCAGCTGGACGGTCCGTCTGGTCGACGCGTTTCGACGCAGTTGCGGCTCTCTTGATGGCCAACGGAACCTCCATTCGGTAATGCTTGCCAATGGAAACGGCAGCATGTGGATATCATTTGCGCACCAACAAACATTGCCGTGCGCGTACCTTCTTATAAGATAAGATAGTGTTCTCAGCAATTGAGAAGTAGCAAATCAGCCCATGAAGCTTCCGCCGCTGGACTATATTTGCCCTGCTACGCTGACCGAGGCGATTGCCGCGCTCGCGGTTCATGGCGGCAATGCCAAGGTGATCGCGGGTGGGCAGAGCCTGATGCCGATGCTTGCTTTCCGGCTGGCGGCACCAAGTGTGCTGGTCGATATCGGTCGGCTGCCAGATCTCAAAAGTATCAGTATTTCCGCTGAGGGCATCGACATTGGCGCCCTCGTGACCTGGCGGGATATCGAGCGTGACGCGCGGCTCGCACAGGCGCATCCGCTACTGGCGGCTGCCATCGCCCATGTCGCGCATTACCAGGTCCGTAACCGCGGCACCGTCGGTGGCAGCATGGCCCATGCCGATCCGGCCGCCGAAATGCCGGGTATTGCGATGACCTGCGACGCGATGCTGACGATCGTCGGGCCGACCGGGACCCGCATCGTGAGCGCAGACGAGTTCATCACCGGCGGTCTCAGCACGGTTCTGGAGGCCGACGAAATCTTGACCAGTATACGTCTCCCGATCTGGAAAAAGGCGCGGCGTTGGGCCTTCGAGGAATTCGCACGCCGCCGCGGAGATTTTGCGCTGGCGGGTGTTGCCGCATTCTACGACATCGACGCGCAGGGCCTGGCGTATAATGCGCATATCGGGGTGATCGGCGTTGCCGATCGTCCGATGCGGCTGCCCGGTGTCGAGGCCATCCTCAATGGCCGTCGGATCAATGCCGACGTGATTTTACGGGCCGCAGCTGCTGCGCGGGACGCGGTCGATCCCGCCGATGATATCCACGCGGAAGCCGCTTATCGGCGTGATCTTCTCGGCGTGTTGCTGGAGCGGGCGCTGGCGCGTGCGGCCGATATTGTCTTGCCGGAGGCTGCATGACGTCGGCCCGTCCCGTCCATTTCACCGTCAACGGTGCCGCGGCGACCGTCACGGTCGAACCTCGCACCATGCTGGCGGATGCACTGCGCGACGAGCTGCGCCTGACCGGCACGCATCTGGGCTGCGAGCACGGGGTCTGCGGTGCCTGCACGGTCATCGTCGATGGTGCCGCCGTCCGCGGCTGCCTGATGCTGGCGGCGCAGGCAGAAGGACGCGAGATAACCACCGTCGAGGGTCTTGGCAGCGCCGCGCATCTCAGTGCGTTGCAGCTTGCGTTCCGCAAGCATCACGCTTTGCAATGCGGCTTCTGCACCGCCGGCATCCTCACGACTGCCCATGCATTGCTAACCGATGAGCCGCATGCGGACGAGGACCGCATCCGCGAGGTGATTTCCGGAAACCTATGTCGCTGCACCGGTTATCTGCCGATCATCGCGGCGATCATGGAAGCCCGTATTGCCTATCGCGACGTGCAATGCGAGGCGGCGCAATGAGCGATGTCGCCAAGCTCCTGGTCGGCAGCGCAGTCGAGCGCATGGAGGATGCGCGCTTCCTGTCGGGATCCGGCCATTTCGCTGATGATCTTGCCGTCGAAGGCATGCTGCATGCCGCGATCCTGCGCAGCCCGATCGCGCATGCGCGGATCGCGTCCGTCGACGCATCGGCTGCGCTGGCCATGCCGGGCATTCACGCCGTGCTTACGGCGCAGGATATCGGCGACAACATCCCCATCATCCCGCTGCGCCTGGCGCCGCTGCCCGAATTCGAGCCATTCCGCCAGCCTGTCATCGCAAGCGACAAGGTGCGGTATGTCGGCGAGCCCGTCGCTGTCGTTGTCGCCGACAGCCGCGCACTGGCCGAGGATGCGCTGGAGACGATCAGCATCGAGTTTGAAGCGCTGTCCGCAGTCACCGAGCGCGGCACAAGTGCAGCTCCGCTGTTCGACTTCGCCGACGATAACGTTGCGCTGCGCTACGATGCCGGGTTTGGCGATACCGATGCGGCCTTCGCGTCGGCGGACTATGTGCGCACGGAGCGCTTCAGCGTGCAGCGCCATACGGCGCTGCCCATGGAGACGCGGGGCCTCCTCGCAGAATGGAATTCATCGGCCGGTCGGCTCCTGGTCACAGGCGCGACAAAGGTCACGTTCTATAACCGCCGCGCGCTGGCGCAGATGCTGGGCCTTCGCGAGGATGACATCGATCTGATCGAGATCGATGTCGGCGGCGGGTTCGGTGTACGCGGCGAATTCTATCCCGAGGATTTCCTGATCCCCTTCGTTGCCCGCAAACTGGCACGCCCGGTCAAATGGATCGAGGATCGCCGCGAGCATCTGATGGCGATCAATCACTCACGCGATATCGCATGCGAATTGTCGCTCGCCTGCCGCAGTGACGGATTGATGCTGGGTCTGCGCGGCCGGGTGTTCGCTGATATGGGGGCCTATATCCGCACCAATGGCGGCGTGGTGCCGGCCAAGGCGGCGCAGTTTCTGCCTGGTCCTTATCGCATCCCCCATGTCAGCGTGTCGGTCGAAGCCTTCATGACCAGCAAAACGCCGGTCGGCACCTATCGCGGGCCGGGCCGCTTCGAGGCGAATTTCTTTCGCGAGCGGCTGATCGACATGGCCGCGATCGATCTCGGCATCGACATCGCCGAATTCCGGCGCAAGAACCTGATCACCGAACAGGAATTGCCTTATCCGATCGATGGGCTCGTGCCCTATGAAGGGCCGACATCCTACGACACCGGCGACTATGTCGAGGTGTTCGAGCGCGCCTTGAAGGAGATCGGCTGGGCCGAGAAACGTCATTTGCAAGGTAAACTGGTCGATGGCGTACGTCATGGCATCGGGCTCGGCTGTTTCGTCGAAAGCGGCGGTGCCGGCCCGAAGGAAAACGCAGCGCTCACCCTTGAGAAGGACGGCTCGCTGACGGTGGCCGTTGGCTCATCGGTGCTGGGGCAGGGATTGGAGACGGTGCTCGGCCAGATCGCGTCGGATACGCTGTCGATCCCGTTCGATCGCATCCGTGTGCTGCACGGCTCGACCACGCTGCTGGATGAGGGCTTTGGCACCTATCATTCGCGTGCGGTGGTGATGGGCGGTTCGGCCGTGCTCGACGCCGCCACCCGGCTCCGCGAGAAGATCCTGCAGCAGGCGTCCAATCACCTGGGCAGGCCGAACAGCGAGTTGAAGATCATTAGTGCGAACGTCATCGCCGATAACGGCGCGTCGGTGTCGTTTGCGGCGCTCGCAGCCGGGCGCCAATTGCGGGCAGACGGCACATTCGCCAACGATGTGCGCACCTATAGCTACGGCACCCACGCGGCGCATGTCACCGTCGATCCACGCACGGGCGCGGTGAAAGTTCTCGATTACATCGCGGTCGAAGATGTCGGTCGCGCCATCAATCCGGCCATTGTGCATGGACAGGCGATTGGCGCCATCGTGCAGGGACTGGGTGGCGTTTTCCTCGATCATCTGATCTATGACGATCAGGGGCAGCTCTTGAACGCCTCTCTGGCCGATTATCTGGTGCCGACCGCGAGCGACTTTCCAGTCCTGCGCGCGGTGACGCTGGAGCTGCGGCCGTCGCCGAGCAATCCGCTGGGTGCCAAGGGCGCGGGCGAGGGCGGTATCGTTGCTGTGGCCGCAGCGACGGCCAATGCGGTGGCGGCAGCGCTGGCGCCGCTCAATGTCGAGATTCATCACTTGCCGCTGACGCCGCCGCGTCTGTGGCGCCTCATCAAGAATGCGCATGCGCGCGCAATCACCGCTGCATAGGGACTGATCGTGCCGATCGATATCCATGCCCATTACGTGCCGCCGCAGCTGCTGTCCGCCATCGATGGCCGCGGCGCCTATTGCGGCGTGAGGCTGCTGCCAGCCGGGAATGGCAAGCCGCCAGCCCTCGGCTTTGATTATGGTTTCAGGGTTCGGCCGTTCTTCCCGCAACTGGTCGAGCCGGTTGAACAACGCCGTGCCAGCCTCGACCGCCAGGGTCTCGACCGGCAACTGGTCGCCACATGGCCGGATATTTACGGCTACGGCCTTCAAAAGGATGCCTGCGCGCATTGGCACCGGATGCTCAACGATACGCTCGGCGAGTGGTGCCATACGAACAGCGACCGCTTTTCCTTTGTCGCATCGGTGCCGCTGGTCGATGCGGCCGATGCCGCGGCTGAGCTCGATCGCGCCGTTGGCCTTGGCGCTGTTGCGGTCATGGTCCCGGCCAATGTTGAAGGCGTCAATATCGGCGAGAAGCCGCTCGATCCGTTCTGGGCCAAGGCGGAAGCATTAGGACTGCCGGTCATCCTTCATCCCGTGCTGGTGGATGCTGCGCCGCGTGCCGCGAAATTCGCGCTGACGCAGATTGCGCAATATACGTTCGATACCACGCTCGGCATCGGCTCGATCATCTTCTCAGGTGTGCTCGATCGCTTCCCGGCGCTCTCGATCGTCCTCAGCCATGGCGGCGGCACATTTCCTTATCTGCTGGGTCGCTTCGATGTGATGCATGCGCGGATGGACCGCGCGGGACAGGGCGATTTCGCGCAATGCGACCCGTCAGTCTACGCCTCGCGCATCGGCTATGACAGCATCGTTCATGCGCCGAAAGCGTTGCGTTTCCTCGCCGATACCGTGGGTATCGAACGTGTAGCGCTCGGTACTGACGAGTCCTTCCCGCCGGCGGATCGCGATCCTCTCGCCAGCGTCAAGGCTGCGGGCTTTTCCGCTACCGATATCGAACTGATTACTGAAACCAATCCGAGGCGTCTGTTTCCACGTTTGCCCTGAGCTGCGGTGCGTTCTGCCGTATCATCTTCATGCGAGATAAAGAGGACCGATCATGCTGAAACGTCTGCTTGTTGCCGCCGGTGTTGCGATGTCGATGCTGGGTCTTGCACACGCGCAGGAGATGAAGACGGTCAAGGTCGGGACGACCAATCTGTCATCGGATATCGGTCTGTTCCTCGCCGAGAAGCGCGGCTACTTCAAGGAAGAGGGGGTCAAGGTTGAACTGATCCCGTTCGATTCCGGCGCCAAGATGGTGGCGCCGCTCGGCGCTGGCGATCTCGACGCATCGGCAGGCGCGGCCTCCGCCGGACTCTATAACGCCGTCAATCGCGGTCTCAAGCTGAAGATGGTGGCGGACAAGGGCACCAATATCGCGGGCTATAGCTACAAGGCGCTGATGGTGCGCAAGGATCTGATCGAGTCTGGCGCCTTCAAGTCGCTTGCGGATCTCAAGGGCAAGAAGGTCGCGATCATCGCCAATGGTGCGGCGGACGAGTCCGTTATCAACCAGGCGCTGAAGAAGGCCGGGCTAAAGGACGAGGACATCGAAAAGGTCTTCCTGCCATTCCCGCAGCATCTCACCGCCTTCGCCAACAAGGCGATCGACGCGGCGATTTCAGCGGAGCCGGGCGTGACGGCGATGGTGCGCAACAATGCCGCCGTGCGCTTCGTCGGCCTCGACGATTTCTATCCGGTGCAGCAGACAGCCATGCTGCTGATCAATGGCAAGTTTGCCGAGGACCGCAAAACAGTGACGGCGTTTCTCAAGGCCTATCTGCGCGGGGTGCGCGCTTATGCTGCGACGCTGAAGGACGGCAAGATCGCGGGGCCCGGCGCCGAGGACATGATCAAGGACATTGCCGAGATGACGGGCATCAAGGACACGGCGCTGCTGCATCAGATCGTGCCGGTGTTCATCGATCCCGACGGCCAGATCAATCTGCCCAGTGTCGAGACCGATCTCGCTTACTTCAAGTCGCGCGGGCTGGTCACCAGCGACATCGAGGCAGCCAAGGTCGTCGACATGTCCTATGTCGATGCACTGAAGCCAGTCCTGGGGCCGTTCGCACGGCCCAAGTGAAACGGTGAAGAGAAGTGTGGCGATGACGGTGCCGACGACAGCAGCAGAAATCCCGGATGGCGGTTCAGCAGCCGCGCCGAAGATCAGCCTGCGCGACGTCACCAAGCGGCACGATACGCAACTGGCGCTGGACCGGATCACGCTCGATATCCCGGCCAGCACCTTCTTCGTGGTGGTTGGCCCGAGCGGCTGCGGCAAGACCACGTTGTTGCGCATGCTTGCCGGGCTGGATGCGCCGTCGGAGGGCCGGATCGACATCGCCAATCCGCAGCCCGGTCATCCGCAGAACGCCATGGTGTTCCAGGGGGACTCGTTGTTTCCCTGGATGACCGTATGGGACAACGCCGCCTATGGCCTGACGATGCGCAATGTCCCGAAGGCGCGCATCGACGACGTGGTCGGGCACTACCTGAACAAGACCGGCATGTATGGCGCGCGAACGCTCTATCCGCATCAGCTCTCCGGCGGCATGCGCCAGCGCGTCTCCATCGCGCGCGCCTTTGCCAACGATCCCGATATCCTGCTGATGGACGAGCCGTTTTCGGCGCTCGACGAGCAGAACAAGACGCTGCTGCATGAAGAGCTGCTGCGGATCTGGGAAGAGAGCCGCAAGACCGTGGTCTTCATCACTCACAGTGTCGATGAAGCCGTGACGCTGGGCGACCGCATCATGGTGATGACGGCTGGCCCCGGCCGCATCAAGACCATCGTGCCGGTCGATCTGCCGCGGCCGCGCAATGTCGTCGAACTCCGGCACACGCCGGCTTACGGCGAACTGGTCTATGACATCTGGGCGCAACTCCGCGAAGAGGTCGATCGCGCGCGCAGCCGCGAGCCGGGGAGCAAGGCATGAGCGCGGGCCAGACTCGCTCACTGTGGAGCGACCGCACCATCAGCATCCTGTCGCCGCTGGTGCTGTTGGGCCTGTGGGAAATCTGCGCGCGCACCGGCATCATGGATGTCAGGTTCTTTCCGGCGCCTTCTGACATCATTGGGCATCTGTTCGAACTCGCTTCCTCCGGCGCGCTGTGGCGTCATGTGGGAGCCAGCCTGTATCGTCTCGCAGCAGGTTTTATCGTCGGCTGCGTGCCGGCCATCGTGATCGGGCTTGCCATCGGGCTCTATCGCCCCGTGCGGGCCGCTTTCGATCCCTTGATCTCGGCGACCTATCCAATTCCGAAAAGTTCGCTGCTGCCGCTGATCCTGCTGATCTTCGGCCTCGGTGAAAGCTCGAAGATCGCCATGGTCGCGATCGGCGTGTTCTATCCGGTGGTCATCAACACCGCGGCTGGCGTGCGCCAGATCGCACCGATATTCCTCGATGTTGGTCGGAACTTCGGCGCCAGCCGCTTCAACATGTTTCGCACCGTGGCGCTGCCGGGCGCATTGCCGCTGATCATGACCGGCATCAAGCTCGGCGCCGGCATGGGGCTGGTGCTGATCGCCATCGCCGAGATGGTCGGCGCCAAGCAGGGCCTCGGTTACATGATCTGGAATGCGTGGGAGCTGTTCGACGTCCAGACCATGTATGTCGGCCTGTTTGTCATTGCGATTATCGGCTTCGTGATGAATGCCGGCTTCGACGCGCTGGAGCGCGCCATCGTGCCGTGGCGGAAGGGCTAGAGCGTCTTCAATTGCTCGCTCACGGCCAGCAACTGCCGCCGAATATTGGACGCCGCAGTCACTTCCCAGAACGCGCCGCGCGTCGCCGGGCCGATGGCATAGAAGCCGGGCTGAACACGACCGGCGCTGTCACGCAGTTCGCAGGTTGGGGCGACATCGAGGCCCAGGCCGTTGAAGCCGGTCCGCGCTTGCCCGGTTGCGAGCAGCGACTTGATGAGCGGATCGCCCAGGCGATCATAACGCTCTTCCGGGCCGGTACAGTTCAGAATCCAGTTGGTGGCGAGGTTGATCGTCTCGCCGTGTCCGCGCTTGCGGATGGTCACGTCATGTCCCGACGGTGTCGCAACTGCACTGGTGATGCGACCCGCGATCACATCGAGCTGCTTGTCTCGCTGCAACTGTTCCAGCAGTTCGGCGACGTCGGGCGCCAGCCGATGCCGATGCACCATCCAGATCGCGCGCAGATGCCGCGCGAAGCGGGCACGTTCGGTTTCGGAGGCGTTCCTGTAGAGTTCACCGATGGACAATCGAAACGTATCGACCATCGTCTGCCATGGAATGCCCGCGGCAACCTTGCGGCGGGTGTCCCTGAGCAATGCCGCCAGAAGGCCGCGCGCGGTGGGCACCGGGAATGAGTTCATCGGATCGGGATCGGTCTGTGCCGGCACGTCGATCAGCGGCAGCAACCCGCGCCGCGACACCATCGTGATGGGCGCGCGCATGCCGCGATGGACGAGATCGATCACCATATCGACGGCGGTGGCGCCAGTGCCGATGACCAGCACGCGATCGTCATTGCCGATCGGATCGAGCGCGCCCGGCGCCCAGACATTAGTGATCGAGCGCGGCGATGCCTCGATGCCGGGAAATGGCGACGGCGGCTGGTTGCCAAGACAGAGGAACACCAGATCGGCGTCGATGGTCGCACCCGATGCTGTCGCAACGCGATAACCATCGCCCTGCCGCGTCACACTCAGAGCCACATCCTGCCGCGGTGTTACGCGTCCGCTGCCCGTCAATTCGTTGAACTTCGTCGAGATGTAGTCGCCATAGACCCGGCGGGGCACGAAAGAGGTTGAATAGTCCGGCCAGTCCGCCTGGCCGGTCTCCGTTAGCCATTCGACGAAGCCGTTATCTTCGGCGCCGAGTCCGCCCATCTTTGAGGCTGGGACGTTGATACGGTGCCACTCGGCTTTCGCGGAATAGGCGAGCCCGCGCCCGAACGCGCCGTCGCGATCCAGCACGGTGATCGGCCCGATCTGCGGCAGCCTGGCCAGAATGATGCCGGCGAATGCGCCGGCCACGCCGCCGCCGATAACGGCAATGCGCAGAGAATGGGGAGAGGCTGATGTCATGCTGCCAAACGATGCGAGGGAGAGGGTCGAGAGATCAGGTCGGCGGCGCGTAGGCGGCCGGATCGACCGATGTTGGGCGGCCATCGAGCACGAGCCGGCCGATCCGCGCGGGCGTCTCGGCGATCACCTTGCCACGGCGCACGACCGCAAGCCGCGTCGCCTTCAGCCGGATTGCCTCGATAGGGTCGCGGGCCTGCAGCAGCACGAGGTCGCCGTTGCAGCCGACATCGAGGCCGTAGCCGTCGAGGCCCATGATCTTGGCCGGATTGGTAGTGACGGTGTCGAAACAGAATCGCATTGCATCGCGGCTGGTCATCTGTCCGACATGCAGGCCCATATGTGCGACTTCCAGCATGTCCGCCGAGCCCAGCGAGTACCACGGGTCCATGCAGCAGTCCTGGCCGAAGGCCACGTTAATGCCGTAGGGCCGCATCTCCGGCACGCGGGTCTGGCCGCGGCGCTTGGGGTAGCTGTCGTGGCGGCCCTGCAGCACGATGTTGATCAGCGGGTTCGCGATCGCAGCGACGCCGGCCTCCGCGATCAGCGGCAGCAGCTTCGAGACATAGTAGTTGTCCATCGAATGCATCGAGGTCAGATGCGAGCCGGCGACGCGGTCCTGCAATCCCAGCCGCTGGGTCTCATAGGCCAGCGTTTCGATGTGGCGTGACAGCGGATCGTCGCTTTCGTCGCAATGCATGTCGACGCGCAGTCCGCGCGCAGCGGCGATCTCGCAGAGTGCCTTCACCGATGCGGCGCCATCGGCCATGGTGCGCTCGAAATGTGGAATACCGCCGACGATGCTGACCCCCTTGTCGAGCGCGCGCTTGAGATTCTCCGCAGCCGTGGGCGAGCGGAAATAGCCGTCCTGCGGGAACGCCACCAGTTCGAGATCGAGATAGGGCGCGACCTGCTTCTTGACGTCGAGCAGCGCATCGACAGCCAGCAGCCGGTCGTCGCAGATATCCACGTGGGTACGTACCGCGAGCAGGCCCTGTGCCACCGCGAGATCGCAATAGCGCAGCGCGCGTTCGACCAGTGCCTCATAGGTGAGGTGTGGCTTCAATTCGCCCCACAGCGCGATGCCCTCGAGCAGGGTACCCGACACATTCAGCCGCGGCAGGCCGAGCGATAGCGTCGCATCCATGTGAAAGTGGATGTCGACGAATGGCGGCGAGACCAGGTGCCCGGCGGCATCGATCACACGTCCGGCCTCTTCCGCCAGATTGGGCTGCACCGCGACGATACGGCCCGATTCAATGGCGATATCCTGGCCCGTGCGGCCGTCGGGAAGCGTGGCGTTGCGAATGAGGAGGTCGAACGGCATGAAACCCTTGCTGCTGCAGGTGTGGTCGCCGAATTATCGGCGTTGCGCTGCAGCAATGCAAGACGGTCCACGCGGGCGGCATCCGCCGGTCCGCGCGGACCGATTTGACCTGTATCAGTGAAACGATTGTTGTGCGGCGCGGAGCAGATCGATCGGGCTCCATGGCTTGGCCATGAACAGTGTGCCGTCGGGCAGCCGACGCACGCGAGGCGCACCCGACGTCACAATCACATGCATATCGGGGAATCGTTGCTTGGCGAGATAAGCGAGCTCGATGCCGTCCATCATGCCTGCGAGTTCCACGTCCGTGAAGACCATCGCAACATTGTCGCCGGATTCCTCCAGCACCAGTACGGCCGCCTCCGCGCTTTCGCATTCGATGACGTTCATCTCGCTCTCTTCGAGCAGCAGGCTGACCAGTGTGCGTTGTGCTTCGTCGTTCTCGACCACCAGCGCTGTCGACCTGTGTGCATAACCCATGGGGGAGCCTCCGTGGTTTGGTTGCGACAGGAGGGCAATGCGTGAGTTCATCAGGGGTTCAGATAAAAGTGAGTTCCCGTGAGCAACAATGTTGCTTGTGCACATGCATGCTTGAACATGATGATGCGCTCTGGAGAGCTGCAGTCAAGCCGTTACGGATGTTGAGTTTGTAATCTGTTGCATCATCTGCGGCAGCAGATAGGGCGCGCCATCGTCGGTACGTGCAACGACGACGTCGATATCGAACACGCGGCGGATCACATCGCTGGTGATCGTTTCCGCAGGCGTTCCTTCGGCTGCAACGGCGCCGTTCCGCATCACGATGATGCGGTCAGCAAACCGAACGGCGAGATTGAGATCGTGCAGCACTGCGATCACGGCCGTGCCGTTGCGTGCACGCTCCCGCGAAATTTCGACAAGTTCGATCTGGTGACGCAGATCGAGTGATGAGGTCGGCTCGTCGAGCAACAGGATGCCAGGACCATGCACAGCTTCACCGCAGGCGAGCTGTACGAGGATGCGCGCGAAATGCGCGCGCTGTTGCTCGCCGCCGGAGAGCGTCGGCAATTCGCGATGACGGAAGTCACCAAGGCCCACTTCATCGATGGCGGCATTGACGAGCGCTTGCGCAGAAGCCAGCGGCAGGTTGCCCCGACCCATCTGCACGACTTCCTCGACCGTGAATGGAAAGCTCACACTGACATGTTGCGACAGCATCGCGCGCCGCATCGCCAGTTCGGCGGGCGACCAGGCGTGGAGGTCGCGGCCTTTCAGCGTGATGGCGCCGCGCGACGCACGCAGATCGGCCGACAGCAAGCGTAGCAGTGTCGACTTGCCGGCGCCGTTGGGGCCGACGATGGCGACCATCTCGCCGCTGGTGATGGCGAGATCGACATGATTGAGCAGCGTGGCCTGGCCGATGGTCAGCGAGATGCCGGATGCTGTGAGGACGGGAGCGTCGGCCATCGGTGTCACAGCCCCACCAGCCCGCGCTGACGCAGCAGAATCAGCAGGAATATCGGCGCGCCCACGGCGGCAGTCAGGATACCGATGGGCATCTCGGCCGGAGCGACGATGGTGCGGGCCAGCGTATCGGCGCCGACCAGCAGGCTGGCGCCGAGGCCGACGGATGCCGGCAGCAACAGCCGATGACCCGGTCCGATCATCAGCCTAAGCAGATGCGGGACCACAATGCCGACAAAACCGATCACGCCACAAACGGAAACCGCAGCGCCCGTCATGACGGAGACCAGCACGATGCAGATGCGCTTGAGGCGCTCGACATCGACGCCGGAATGAAACGCTTCGGATTCGCCGAGGATCAGCACATCGAGGCCGCGGCTGGTGAACAGCATGCCGATCAGGCCCAGCGCCAGCATAGGCGCAATCGTTGCCGCCTTGCTCCAGGTGGCGCCGCTGAGCGAGCCGAGCAGCCAGAATGTGATGTCGCGGAGCTGACGGTCGTCGGCGATGAACACCAGAAGCCCGATACCCGCATTGGCGATGGCTGCGATGGCGATGCCGGCGAGAAGAAACAGCGCAATCGACGTGCGCCCGCTGCGGCTGGAAATCCGGTACAGAATGATCGTTGTCAGCAGCGAGCCGATGAAAGCCGCCAGCGGCAACAGAAACGGCTGCAGAAAAGCAACGTAATGCGCAAAGCGGCTGTCGCTGATGACGATGGCGCCCGCTGCAGCAAATGCCCCGCCGCTGGAGACGCCGACCAGCGCCGGATCGGCGAGCGGATTGCGAAACAGGCCCTGCATGATCGCGCCGGCGGCACCCAGCATGCCGCCGATCATGGCGGCGATGGCAATGCGCGGAATCCGGATCGACCACAGGATCAGTTGATCGCGGGCGGCAAATGGATTGGCGGGATCGGCGGCCGTCAGGCCAAGCGCAGCGGGCAGGCGGGTAAGGGGAATGCCGGCGGCACCCACGGTGGCGGCAAGCAGCACCGTCAGCAGCAGTGCCGCGAGCAGGCCGCACAACACGATAACGGTGGCAGGGCGACGCACCCGACCGGTCGTTCTGACAAACGCAGTCAGCTTGGCGTCGGCAGCGCTCATCTTATTGGCGGCAGTTGACGGCGAGCGAGACGGGCTTGAACGTTGCAGCCTCGGACGACAGCGCCGGGTCGAGCTTGACGGCGAGGTCGCGTGCGGCGGCGGCCGTGCGCGGACCGAAGCCGAGCAGATAGAGGCCATCCATGGCGACCAGGCTCCTGGTCTTCGCAGCCGGCGTCAGTGCGAATGCCGGGCTGGCAAACACGGTGTCGGCCTGCAGCGTATCCTTGCCGCGCTCCATCGAGAGCACGGTATCCGGCTTGGCTGCGGCGATGGCTTCATCGCTCATGATCTTGTAGCCGTCGAAACTGTCCGCGACATTCACACCGCCGGCCAGCTTGATGATTTCGTTGGCTGCCGTCTTCTGGCCTGCGACCATGGCGCGGCCATCGAGGAAGGACATCACGAACATCACCCTTGGCGGGGTCTTCACCTTGGCGCGCAATTCACGCAGCGCGGCAAGATCGCCGGCCACGGCGTTGGCGAGACATTCGCCGCGTGCCTCGACGCCCGCGACCTTGGCGATCAGCCGGATCTTCTCCACCATGCCGGCTTCGGTGAACGTATCCGGCACCATGATGAGCGGAATCTTGGCGGCGTCGATGACGTCGATGGTTTCCTTTGGGCCGGAGCCCGCAATCGCCAGTACCAGTTGCGGATTCAGCCCCAGTACGCCTTCCGCAGAGAGTTGCCGCATGTAACCGACATTGGGTTTGTCGGCCATGGCCTTCGGTGGATACAGGCTGGTCGTGTCGACGGCGACGATACGGTCGTCAGCGCCGAGGGCATAAAGGATTTCGGTCACCGCGCCGCCGATCGAGACGATGCGGGTCGGATGGCCGATTGTGACGTCGCGTCCGCGTGCGTCGCGCACAACGGCGTTTTCGGCTGAGGCCGCGGCGGAGAATACCAGCGTGCCGGCAAGCGCTACACATTGCAGTGCATGCGCGATGCGATGACGTCGAACGGGGAGACCGGCGGTCATTTGGTGAGGATCAGCTTGTTCTGGAACGTCAGGCGCAGGCGATAAGTCTCGTCGCCATGCGTAATCAGCAACTCACGCTGATCCGCGAACAGCTCCTTGCTGTCCATCCGGTCGCCATTTATGACCACATTGCGTCCGGCTGAGGATTTGGCGTGAGCGGCAGCGCTGCCGTCGTGAGAACCCGTATCCATAGCGCCGATCTATCCCATCCGTAAAAGTCTCTGTCATCGTTATAGGTTTTGTCGCACCTCATCGCCAAGCACTGCAGTCTATAATCAGTATAAACAGGGCGGGGATTGCTTGACCCCCCCGTTAATGAACCGTAATCGAAAATGGCAACTTGGTGGCAGGGGTCCCCGAGTCGCATTCGAGAGCCAGCAAGCTCACTGCCTCGTGCAGCGCCAGCCAGCCACGATCCGTTGAAATTTGTGTTTGGGGATTAGGCTATGGCTCTTGGGGGCATGACTACGCGCGCCTTGTTGTTGGGTGTGTCGATCGTATCAATGGGGGCGTTGGTCTCCGAGACCGCCTTGGCACAGGCCGCCGCGCAGGCAGGCGACGTGCAGCCGCAAAAGCCGAAACCCGCCAAGAAGAAGCGTGCAGCCGCCAAGCCGGCGGCCGTGCCGGCGCAGGTTGCCAGCGCACGCGCGCAGATTGGTCGCCCCGGTCAGTCGCTCGACGAGATTACAGTGACCGCATCGAAAACAGAAGAGCGTGCGATCGATGCGCTCGCTCCGGTCAGTGTCGTCACGCTGGAGCAAATTCAGGGCCGCCAGGCCAGCACGGTCGGAGATCTGCTGTATAACGTCCCGGGCGTCTGGCTGCAGAACCGCGGCGACGAGCCGTCAACCTCTATCAACATCCGCGGTCTGCAAGACTTCGGCCGTGTCGCCGTGGTTGTCGACGGTGCCCGTCAGAACTATCAGCGCACCGGTCACTTCGCCAACGGCTCGTTCTTCCTCAACCCCGAGCTGATCGGCGGCATCGATATCGTGCGCGGCCCCACCGCAAATATCTACGGCTCGGGTGCCATCGGCGGCGTCGCTTCGTTCCGCACCAAGGACATACAGGACGTTCTGCGTCCGGGCGAAACCTGGGGCGTGGACGTCAACAGCGTGATCGGCAGCAACTATGGCCGTGCGCTCGGTTCGGCCTTCGGCGGCGTACGTATCAATCCCAATGTCGATTTCTTTGCGGGTGGTACCTACAGCACACAGGAAAGCTACCGGGACGGTACGGGCTTCGAGGTCGCCAATACGGGTAACCGTCTGTCCAGCGGCATTGCCAAGCTGACCGTTCGTCCGGCCGACGGGCACGAAGTTAAGCTCGGCACAATCTTTCAGGAAGACCTTTACAACGTGGGCCAGCCGGCGCGTCGCGCAGGCGATCCGAATTCCACCAATGCGAACGGCACGAACAATCTTAACGGTACGTCGATCTATCGTACGGACGTGAAGAACTACACGACGACGCTCGGATGGAAATATTCGCAGCCCGACGACAAACTGTTCGATTGGGACGCAAAGATCTATTGGAATCGTACGGAAAACGACCAGATCAAGACCTTCAATACCACGACCACACCCAGTGCGTTTTGCGGCGGAGTGCCCGGCAACGCAGTGACCGGTTGTATCGGCAGCAATCGCGGCTATCTGCTGGATACTTTCGGTATCGACGTTCACAATACGTCGCGCTTCGAAACCGGTGACTGGCGTCATGCCGTGACCTATGGTTTCGACGCATTCCAGGACAAGGTGACAACCAACGACTTGCGGGGCACGTCCGACGTGACGACGCCGTCTGGAAAGCGCACCGTGTCCGGTGGTTTCGCGCAGTGGAAGGCCAACTACACCTCGCTGCTCGAGGTGATCGGCGGCGTGCGTTACGATAACTATCAGCTAGACTCAGCTACCACCTCGTCGAGCGGTGATCGCCTGTCTCCGAAGATCACGCTCGGTCTGTTGCCGACGGCGGTCGTCACGCCTTATGTGAGCTATGCCGAGGGTTACCGCGCGCCATCCATCACCGAGACGCTCGTCAGCGGTCCTCACGCGGGCGCCACGATCAACGACTCGTTCTTCCGCTGCCCGTCGGGAACGCCGGGGGCAGGTGCAGATTCGACATTCTGCTTCGTTCCTAACCCGAACCTGCGGCCCGAAGTCGGCAAGAACAAGGAAATCGGCTTCAATGTGAAGAAGAACGATCTCTTCGTTGCTGGCGATAGCTTCCGTGGCAAGTTCAACTTCTTCCGCAACGATGTCGAAGACTATATCGATCAGGTCGCGTTCGGAACGCCGCTTTCCGTGCCGACCGGTCCGCCCCCGGCGCCGAGCATCACGGTTCTTCCGTTCCTGCAGTATCAGAACATCGCCAATGCCCGCATCCAGGGCTTCGAAGCGGAGACGATGTATGATGCCAATACCTGGTTCGTCGGCGTCGCTGCCACGGTGCAGGATGGCAAGAACACGCAGACCAATATCGGCCTCTACAGCATTCCGCCGCAGAAGGTCACCACGACCGCAGGTCTGCGTCTGTTCGAGAACCGCCTGATCCTGTCCGCCATGTGGACCGCGGCCAAGGCAAATACCGATATTCCTGCCACCTATTTGGCGGGGACCTCCTATGACCTCGTGAACCTCTATCTCGCCTTCAGGCCGACGCAGGATCTGACGTTGAACCTCTCGGTCGAGAATGTTCTGAACCAGTACTATCGGCCATATGCACTGCCGCTGGGTTCAAGCGGGGATACTCAGAACGACGTGAAGTGGGCCAGCGCCGGCGCTGGTATCGTCTTCAAGGGCGGTCTGCGGTATCACTTCGGTGGATAATCAACGGGAAGATCGGCAACTGTAGCCGCCTGATCTCAATCCCCGGAGCCGCGTCGATGTCCCGACGCGGCTCCTTGCATGCTTGATGATCTTGCCAAAAAGACTACTAGTTTCGCCTCAGACGGCGTCAAAAACAGGAGACTACCCATGTTCATCGCCATGAACCGCTTTCAGGTCAAAACCGGATCCGAAGCCGCTTTCGAAAACATCTGGGCGACCCGCGAATCCTATCTCTCGGAATTGCCGGGCTTCATCGAGTTCAGCCTGCTGAAGGGGCCGGTGGCCGAGGATCACACGCTGTATTCGTCGCATACGGTCTGGGCGAGCAAGTCGGACTTCGAGGGCTGGACCAAGTCCGAGCAGTTCCGCAAGGCGCATGCCCGCGCCGACAATAAGTCGGAAGGCGCCAGTCTTTATCTCGGTCACCCCAAGTTTGAGGGTTTCGAGGTGATCCAGTCTGAGCGCCGCAAGAGCGCTGCGGCCTGATCGCAGGCACTGCATCTCACATCAATGATCGATCACGGAGCCATCTCATGCTGAATACGGATCTCGCCGCGCTGAAGACCTATATGGCGGAGAATCCCGGCGCCGCGATCGAGACCGTTGCGCGTGAGCGGGGCGTCACGGCGCGTGCGGTGCTTGAAGCGCTGCCCGAGGGGATGGTGACCATCGGCGGCGGTGCCGATGCGTTCGTCACGGCGATGACGGATATCGCCGAATGGGGCGAGGTGACGCTGATCGTGCATACCGAGGACGGCATCTTCGAGACCACGGCGCCGCTGTCGCCGGGGGCCATCGGTCATGGCTACTATAATCTGACGCAGCCCAAGGGCTTGCACGGCCATCTGCGTCACGAGCGCTGCGGTGGCGTGGCGTTTGTCGAGCGGCCCTTCATGGGCAAGTCGTCGGCTTTCGTCGCATTCCTCAATGTCGATGGCGGCGTGATGTTCAAGGTCTTCGTGGGCCGCGATGAGACCCGTGCGCTGAAGCAGGATCAGCTTGAGCGTTTCCGCGCGCTGGCTGGAAAGCTCGCTGCTTAAGGCGTCTACCCTTCTTCACTGTCCTTCATCTGCGCCACCAGCATCTCGGCGACCAGTCGCGTCGAAGGCGATGCCATGCGCGCGGCCGACTGCACCAGCGTCACCTGTGTTGACTCAAGCCTGCGGTCGCGCGGCGGGATCGCGACCAGTGTGCCGGCATTGATGGCCGCCGTCGCCGAGACCATCGGCAGGAACGTCGCAAGATCGGTGCGGGCAGCGACGGTCTGGGTGAAGGCCAGCGAGTTGGTCTCGCTGCACATTTCCAGCCGCACACTGGCCTGTGCGCAGGATTTGTCGAGTTCCTGACGAATGCCGAAGGATGGGTCCGGAAGGATCACGCGCAATCCCGCGAGATCCTTCATCGCGTATGAGTTCTGGCCGGCCAGCGGGTGCGTGGGCGCGACGATCAGGCAGACCGGTTGCCGCATGCGTCCGAGTTCGATCAGATCGCGTCGCGGCGCGCGGCCGAAGATCAGGCCGAGATCGACCTCGTTCTGGCTGACCATCTCGACCACATCGCGAGCGCCCACGGCAGTTACAGATAGTGTGATCCCCGGATATTGCTGCGACAGGTCGACGAAAGAGTTGGGCAGGAAGCTCGACAGCATGCCTTCGACGGTGGCGATCTTCACCTGGCCGCGGCGCAGCGATGCGAATTCCTCGACCTGGCTGCGCAGCCCGTCGAGCTGGCTGCGGTTTTCGACTGCATAGCGATAGAGCACGTGGCCGGCATCGGTCAGGTTCATGCCGCGCGCGCCGCGCTCGAACAGCTTGACCGCAAGCTCCTCCTCCAGCCCCTGCACCTGCCGGCTGATGGCGGAGGGGGCGATGCGGAGCGCTGCGGCGGCCTGTTTGATCGAGCCGGACTCGGTAACCACGCGAAAATAGCGAATGGCGGTGGATTCGATCATGCTCAGTCCCTCGCGGCTGGCTGCCCAGCGCGATGGCAGGACCTGACTAGCGTTCTGATTTTCAGACCTCTCACATCGAAATTCAATGCTTTTATTCGAAATCTAAATTTGACAGAGTTTTGATCAGGTCACGGTCCCGTCATCGATGGAGAATTTGGATGTTTCATCCCCGGCTTGCTGTCTCGGCTTTTTCCGCATCCCTCCTGCTGGTTGCGACTGGCCTGGGAGCGACATCCTCGGTGGCCTCGGCCCAGGATGTGATCCGCTTCGGCGCGCCGCTGCCGATTACCGGGCCGCTGGCGCCGGAAGCCGTGAAGCAGCAGCAGGGCTATGACCTCTGGGCCGAGCAGGCCAACAAGGCCGGCGGCATCGATGTCGGCGGCAAGAAGTACAAGGTCGAGATCGTCTATTCGGACTACCAGTCCAACACGCCGCGCTCGGTGCAGACCACCGAACAGATGATCACCCAGGACAAGGTGAACTTCATGTTCGGCCCGTTCGGTTCGGGCGCCGCCAAGGCCGCCAGCACGATCGCCGAGAAGTACAAGGTGCCGATGCTGGCCGCGACGGCATCGTCATCCCAGGTCTACGACCAGAACTACAAATATCTGTTCGGCACCTTCACGCCGAACGACACGCTGACCACGCCCTTGACGCAGCTCGTCAAGGCCAAGGCGGCGGACGTCAAGAAGGTTGCGATCCTCGCGCGCAACGATCTGTTCCCGCTGGCCATCGCGCAGGAAATGGAAAAGTCCGCCAAGGCCAACGGTCTTGAGGTCGTGTACTTCGAAAAATACGCCATCAACACGCTCGACCACTCCGCAACCCTGTCGCAGATCAAGTCGTTGAATCCGCAATGGGTGTTTGTCACCGGTTACACCAACGATCTCCTGCTGATCCGCAAGCAGATGGTCGATCAGCAGATGAAGGCCAATGTCGTGACCATGATCGCCGGTCCGGCCTATCAGGAATTCATCGAATCCGCCGGGCAGAGCGCCGAGAATATCTCCAGCGCCTCGTGGTGGCATCCGGCCGAACAGTACAACGGCAAGGACATTTTCGGCACCACGGCCAACTTCGTGAAGCTGTTCAAGGACAAATACAAGCTTGAGCCCGACTACGCCCATGCGTCGGCTGCGGTCTGCGGTGCGCTGTTCCAGATGGCCATCGAAAAGGCCGGTTCGCTGGATCGCGACAAGGTGCGTGACGAACTCGCCAAGATGGACGTCGTGACCTTCTGGGGGCCGGTGAAGTTCGGCGCCAATGGCCAGATCAACTCACTCGAACCTCCGGTCTTCCAGATCCAGGCCGGCAAGCCCGTGGTGCTGTTCCCCGACGCCATCAAGCAGGGCGACTTCAAGCTCGGCGTGAACTGAGCACGGCTGGGATCGGCGGGGGATCGATATGCTGGCCATTCAGGTCCTGATCAATGCACTCGTGCTTGGGTGTCTCTATGCCTGTATCGCGATCGGTTTCTCGCTGGTCTGGGGCGTGCTCAACGTCATCAACCTGATCCACGGCTCGTTCATCGTGCTTGGCGCCTATCTGGCCTGGGGCGCGTATAATTCGCTCGGGCTGTCGCCGTGGTATGCGCTGCTGATCGCCGCGCCGGCGTTCTTCGTGTTCGGCTATCTGTTGCAACGGCTGCTGCTCAACCGCGTCATCACCGCGCCGGTGCTGGTGACGCTGACGCTGACCTTCGGGCTCGATCTGATCCTGAACAATGCGATGATCTATTACTTCAAGGCCGATTATCGGAAGCTGATCCTCAATCCGCCAACGGGCTCGGTCTCGATCTTCGATGTGGTCGTCCCCGTCGATCGCCTGATTGCGACGGCTTCCGCATTGGCGCTGACCTTCCTGCTTTACCTGCTGTTGCGCCGCTCCAAGGTCGGGCGGGCCATCGTGGCGGTCCGGCTCGACCGCGATGCCGCCGTGCTGATGGGCGTCGATGTCAAATCGATCTACGCCATCGCCTTCGGTCTCGGTGCGGCGCTCGCCGGCTGCGCCGGTGTGCTGATGGCGCTGATCTTCCCGATCTCGCCGCTGACCTCGTCAGCCTATCTCGGCAAGGCCTTCGTGGTCTGCGTGCTCGGCGGACTCGGCAGCGTGTCCGGCGCATTGGCGGGCGGCATCTTGCTGGCTTTGGTCGAAGGCGTGGGCTCGGTCTATCTCGGCCCGGCCCATGCGGTGACGCTGTCCTTCGTCCTGCTCATCATCTTCCTTGTGGTCAGGCCGCAGGGCCTGCTCGGCCGAAAGGGTTTTGAATGACCCGGACCAATATCGCGCTTCTCGTCCTCATTGCCTGCGTAGCATCGCTGCCGCTGTTCGGCGACGCCTATGCGCTGCGTCTCGGCACCATGGCCTGCATGTATGCGATCTTCGCGCTGTCATGGAACATCGTCGGTGGCTTTGCCGGTTACCCGTCTTTCGCGACGGCCGCCTTCTTCGGGCTCGGCGCCTACACCACCGGCATTCTCATGAACAAGGGCGTGCCGCTGCCCCTGTCGCTGCTGGGGTCGCTGGTATTGTGCCTGTTGCTTGCTGCAGCGCTCGGTGCGGTGCTGCTTCGCCTCCGCGGCCATTACTTCGCCATCGCCAGCCTCTCGCTGGTCGAAGTGTTCCGCGAACTCGTCAACAACGCCACCGACCTCACCGGCGGCGGCATGGGCCTGAATATCCCGCTGGTGTCCGGCTCCAGTGTCCTTTCCGACGCGACGTTCTTCTTTTACGCGATGTGGGGATTGCTGCTGATCACCGCGCTCGTCGTCATCGCAGTCTCGATGTCGAAGCTCGGCTTCGGTCTGAATTGCATCCGGCAGAACGAGACGGCCTCGAACATGGTCGGTCTCAATTCGACGCTCTACAAGGCCGTGGCTTTCGGCCTGTCCGCCTGTTTCGTGGGCGCCGCCGGCGGGCTCTATGCGGCCTGGGTTCACTACATCGATCCGTCCGATGTATTCGACATCCTCTATTCGGTGAAGCCGATCGTGATGGCGCTGATGGGCGGGCTCGGTTCGCCGCTCGGCGTGGTCTGTGGCGCCTTCGTCTATCTCGGCCTCGAGGAAGTGGTCTGGCGCAATTACATCCAGATCCATTCGGGCGTGCTGGGCGTCCTCATCATCCTGCTGCTGCTGTTCCTGCCGCATGGGTTGGTCTCGCTACATGCCGGCAAGATCTGGCGCAGGCTGTTCGGACGAAAGGCAAAGCATGTCTAAGCCCGGTCACGAAATCCTGCATCTCAGCAACGTCTCGCGAAACTTCAGTGGGCTGAAGGCGCTGAGCGATGTTTCGCTGTCGGTCAACAAGGGCGAGGTGGTCGGCCTGATCGGCCCGAACGGCGCCGGCAAGACCACGCTGGTCAACACCATCTGCGGCGTGACACCGGCCTCGTCTGGCGTCGTCACCTTCGACGGCAAGGACATCACGCGCATCAAGACCTATCAGTCGGCGCGGCTCGGCCTGTCGCGCACCTTCCAGATCGTGCAGCCCTTCGCGGAATTTTCGGCGCTCGACAATGTCGCTGCCGCCGCTCTGTTCTCGCAGCCGGGCGAGAGCTTGAAGTCGGCCCGCGAGGCAGCGCTCGCGCATCTCGCATTCGTTGGTCTGGATGCCCAAGCCGATCAATCCGCAGCGACGTTGACGCTGGCGATGCGCAAGCGGTTGGAGCTGGCCAAGGCGCTGGCGATGAAGCCGAAGCTGCTGTTCCTCGACGAGGTCAATGCCGGCCTCAACAGCGCCGAGGTCGAGCGTGCGACAAAACTGATCCATCAGCTCGCCGCCGATGGCATCACCATCGTCATGATCGAACATCTGATGAAGGTCGTCCTCAATGTCTGCACCCGCATCGCGGTGCTGCATAATGGCAGGCTGATTGCCGACGGTGCGCCGCGCGACATCATCAAGGATCCCGCTGTCGTCGATGCCTATCTCGGCCAACAATATGCACAACGGAACGCTGCCCGTGGCTGATCATCCGATGCTCGAACTCAATCAGGTCTGCGCCGGTTACGGCGAAATCCAGGTGCTGTGGGGCATCGACATGGTGGTGCGCTCCGGCGAGATCACTGCACTGATCGGCTCCAACGGCGCCGGCAAGACTACGCTGATGCGTGCGCTGTCCGGGCTGATCCCGCTGACATCAGGCAAATATTTCTCCGAAGGCGTCGATCTGTCGAAGGCGACGGCGGCGCAGATGCTGGCCCATGGCATCGTCCATGTGCCGGAAGGGCGCCGTCTGTTCGGCGCCATGAGCATTGAGGACAATCTGCTGATGGGCGCCTATTCGCGCAGCGTCAGCCGTACCGAGCTCAATCGCGATCTCGATCGGGTTTACACGACCTTTCCGAAGCTCCGCGAGCGCCGCAATCAGGCCGCGGCTACGCTCTCCGGCGGCGAACAACAGATGTGCGCCATCGGCCGCGGGCTGATGAGCGCGCCACGCCTCCTGATGATCGACGAATTGTCGCTCGGTCTCTCGCCGCTGCTGGTGGAGCAACTGGTTGCAGCGCTGCGTCAGTTGAATGCCGAAGGCATGTCGATCCTGCTGGTGGAGCAGGACGTCACCACGGCGCTCGATCTCTGCCATCACGCCTACATCATGGATATGGGCCGCCTCGTGCGCACCGGGCAGGGCGCCGAATTGCTGGCCGATCCCATCATTCGCGACGCCTATCTCGGCGTCCTCGAAGACTGACTTTGATTTCACCTGAAGAGGCCAACCATGATCGAGACCGTCGAAGCCCCCAATAGCGGCTACCGTTACATGCCGGGCGTGTTCCAGTATTCCTGCGGCGTCGGTGCGCTGCCCGGCTTTGCGCTGGAGCGCGTGCGCTTCTCCAAAGTCGTTCCGCTGAAGGAAGGCTTCGCCAGGGTTGCCGAGATCATCAAGGCCGCCGGCCGGCCGCTGACCGCCTTTGCGGCCTGCGAATTGCGCTCGCCGGCGCCGTTCACGGAGCAGGGGTTCATCGACTTCAACGAGATCTACATCAAGAGCCTCGAAGACTGGGGCATCATGAAGGATCGCGTGAATCCCATCGCGCGCAGCAATGTGTGTCCGAAGATCGATCCGCCGTCGGAGCCCGGCTTCCACGCTTTCTCGTTCACGACCGTCGCGCCGAATGCGCCGGCATCCTTCGTCATCGCCGGCAGCGGCGAGGCCGCGGAAGGCAAGGGCGACTATCGCGACAACACCGTGCGTCTCGGCGACATCAGCCCGTCGGGCATGCTGGAAAAAGCCAAGTTCGTGCTCGACGAGATGGAGCGCCGCATGAGCGCATTCTCCGGCACCTGGGACCAGACCACCGGCGCGCAGCTCTACACCGTGCGCGACGTCTATGCGCTCTTGGAAAGCGAACTCGGTCGTCGTGGCGTGTTCCGCAACGGCCTGACCTGGCACTTCAACCGTCCGCCGGTCGTCGATCTCGAATACGAGATGGATTGCCGCCGCGTGCATGTGGAGCGCGTGGTCGAGGTTTAACCGCCTCAATGATGACTGATGCGCAGATCTTGCGAGGTCTGCCGTAGTCGCCGGGTGAGTTCGCGCGCCAGGTTGCCCAGCAGCCTGGTGGCGAGCACCGGATTTTTCTTCAGGATCAGGTCGAAGCCGTCGCGCGGGAATTCGTAGCAGACCACCGCGTCGTCGGCGACGATGGTCGCCGAGCGTGGCACCGATTCCACCAGCGCCATTTCTCCGACCGTCGTGCCGCGGCCAAGTCCGGCGATGCGGCGTCGCTCGTGATGTCCGTCGGTGCGCAGCAACACGCTGACGCTCCCTTTCAGGATCAGCCACATCCGGTCGCCGGCGTCGCCTTCGCGGCAGATCGTATCGCCACATGCGAATTCGCGTCTGGTCATTACTGCAGTCAGTTCGGCCATCTCGTTGGTGGAAACGCCATCGAGAAAGTCGATCTGCTCGAGCGTGAGTTCATCCGCTTGCCCCTGCCTCGCAGCGGAGCGGTCGAGCACGGTCTGCTCCATCCACTCCAGTGCGGAGTCGAGATCTTGTGTCATTGGCGGCGATGCCGCGTCGTGCTCGATCCCGTTGCCGATGATGGCGGCATGGACGGGCCGGACATTGCAGTAGATCAGTCGCCGTTTCTTTTCAGTCGCCTTCTGGCGCAGGGTTCGCAATGCGTTGATGCCGGACACGTCGAGGTCGGAGATGGCACCCATGTCGAGCAGGATCATATCCGTGCTGTTGAACAAGTCCTTGACGCGGAGCGAGAGGTCGTCGGCATTGCCGAAGAACAGCGCGCCTTCGAGCTGCAGGATGGCGCGCTGCTGTCCGGTCTGCTGCAGGATCGCGAGATCGTGGGCCGAGCGAATGCGCTTGGAGAACAGTGTGTCGCCGAGATGGGCGCGGCGCACCAGCGGCCGGCTCATATTGATGACGAAGATGATGCAGGACAGGATGATCCCGACAATGACTCCGGAAACCACCGAGCTGAACACGGTCACGGTCATCACCGCGAGTACAACGATCAGATTATAAACGGCGTGGCGGCGAACCTGCGGCTCGCTTTTGTGTCTGACATCGGCCAGCAGTTGCAGATTCCAGCGATCGAACAGCACGATGCCGATCACCAGAAGCAGGCCGGCGAACACCGCACGCGGCACCTGTGCGAGCACCGACGACAGCGCGAATGTGATGGCCAACAGGCTGAGAGCCACGAAAATGCTGGTCCAGCGCGTGCGGCCGCCCATGCGATAGCCAAGCAGGATGACGGAAGGGATCGCCGATCCGCCGATGCCGCCGCCCAGCGCTGCTGCCGCATTGGCGATGCCCTGCGCGGCGAGGTCGCGCACCGGATGGATATGCGTATCGTCGAGCTGCTGTGCCACGCGAAACGCCAGCATGGTCTCCACCGTGCCGATGATCGCCAGCACCAGCGATACCAGCACGACATGCGGAAGCACGGCGGTCAGTTCCGGCGTGATCGAGCCGTTGAACACTGCGCCGAGCGGCATGGCCGGCGGGAAGCTGACATGGATCTCACCGATGGTCGGCCCGAGATCGAGACCGGTCGGGACGCTGATCAGATAGTAGAGCGCGGTGCCGGCGATGAAGCCTGCAAGCGATCCCGGTATCTTCCGCAGCCAGTCCGGCAGCCGCAACCAGCCTGCTATTGCCGGATAGTTCAGAACAAAGAGCGCCAAGGCTACGACGTAAACCAGCATGGCGGGTTTGTTCGGCCACAGCGTATGCGCGGCAAAGAACGGCTTGAACTGGGAAATCACGATCAGCATCCCGACGCCATTGAGCAGGCCGGTGAGTACCGGGTGCGGCGCGAATTTGATGGCGCGTGTCAGGCCGAGCAGTCCGAACAGGACCTGCCACAGCCCGGCCAGAAACAAGCACAGCATGATCGCGGTCACGATCATCGCGGGCTGGCTCGTAAGCGTGGCATCATTGACCAGCGTCGTGGTCAGGCCGGCCTGCACCAGGGCCATGCTGACACGGCTCGTCGTCACGATATAGGAGGAGGTGGCGACCACGGCCGCGACAAGTCCGACAATGGCGCCGCCATACAGGCCGGCTGCAGCGCCGGCCGCGACATAGTTGGGGCCGAGCGGCGCAAACACCAGCAGTCCGCAAGCAAGGCAGAGTGGCAGACAGACGAGGCTGGAGATCAGACCGGCGCTGATTTCCGATCGCCAGTCGACGAGCGGCTCGGCGGGAGGCGAAGCTTTGAGCACGGGCTGGCCTTCATCACGGAGGGACCGGCCACGTCTTCATGGATGATGGTTGTTGCCAGCTTTCGCCATTATTGTGAAACGGAACTGATCCGCAAGCCAAGATCGGGGTTCGCCTGCCGATTTCCCGCGCTAAACCCCGGCGACGATCGTCTTGCGATACAGCGCGCTGTAGCTGGCGGCAGAAATATTCCAGCTGAAGGATTTCGACATGGCGCTGCGGCGCATCGAGTTCAGGCGATCCTTGGAGCCATAGGTCGCGAAAGCCCGCAGGATGCCGCCCAGAAATGACTCGGTGGAGGGCTGCGTGAATAGGAAGCCGGTCTCGCCATCGACGATGGTTTCGGCGAGGCCGCCGGTCTGGTGGCCGATCGGCAGCGAGCCGAAGCGCTGCGCATACATCTGGCTCAGGCCGCACGGTTCGAAGCGCGACGGCATCAGCGTGAAGTCGCTACCGGCGAAAATCCGACGCGCCTCGCGGTCGTTGAAGCCGATGGCGACGCCGATCGCATCCGGACGGCGGCGATGCGCGTCCATCAGCGCATTCTCCAGTTCGGTCTCGCCGCGGCCGGTCACGACGATCTGTCCGCCGGCGGACACGATGGCGTCGGCCGCCGACAATACGAGGTCGACGCCCTTCTGATGCACGAGGCGGGCGACCAAACCAAAAATGGGCCCGCGGGAGAGTGCGAGCCCAAATTGTTGACGTACCCCGTCGGCATTGGCGCGTTTGGCTTCCCAGTCGCCCGCGCCGAACGGTCTCATGAGCTCCGCGCAGACGCGCGGATCCCAGCTTTCGTCGATGCCGTTGAGAATACCGGTGAGCCGCGACTCGTTGGAGCGCTTGGTCAGCAGGCCTTCCAGCCCGCAGCCGAGTTCCGGCGTGGTGATCTCGCGCGCGTAAGTCTCGCTCACCGTGGTGAGGTGCGACGAGTAGATCAGCCCGCCCTTGAGGAAGGAAAGTTTGTCATAGAATTCCAGCCCGTCGATATGGAACGACTCCGCCGGTGCACCGATCCGGCGCAGCGAAGACTTCGGAAACAGGCCCTGATAAGCGAGATTGTGGATCGTCAGGATGGTCGGGATCTTCACCCCGCTCCAGGCGAGATAGGCCGGCACCAAGGCCGCCTGCCAGTCATTGGCGTGGACCAGATCGGCCGACCAGTTCTTGTCGAGCTTGCCGGAGGCGAGCAGTGCCGCTGCGGAGGCGAAGCGTGCGAAGCGGATGTCGTTGTCCGGCCAGTCGCGGCCGCAGGCATCGCCGTAAGGGTTGCCTGGACGATCGTAGAGCTGCGGGCATAGCAGGATATAGATCGGCAGCCCATCCTTGGTCGCGGCGAGGCCAACCGAGCAGGCGGGCATTTCCGCCAGTGCCGGGCATTCGCCGACGATCTCGATGTCAGGAAACTGCGTGACGACGTCGCGGTAGCCGGGAAGGATGATGCGAACGTCGGTCCAGATGCGCAAGGCTCTAGGGAGGGCGGCGGACACGGCTGCAAGGCCGCCCACCCGGATGAAGTCGTCAATCTCTGGAGTGACGAACAGTACCCTCAAGAAATGCCCTCGTGCCCGCCGCGGCTACAAGGATACGAAACTGGTCCAGCGTCTTTGGGTACTTATGGAACCGAAGGGCAATGGAACTCAGTTTTGTTACTTGCGCTGCAAAATATCTGTCTCTGCACTGCAGTATATCACATCACTTAATACGGCATTGCAAAAGAGAAATGTGAGTTCGCTAAATTATCTCTGAAATCAGTGACTGGGTGACGACGGGACGATCAGCCGCAGGAAGCTCATGACGCAGCCGAGCGCGGCAAAGCCGGCGCCGAGCGCCAGCGCCCAGGTCGCGCCGCCATGGCCGAACAGGCCGAAGCAGAAGGCGGCGAGTGCCGCGCCCATGCTCTGCCCGGTGAGCCGGGCGGTGGCCACGATACCGCTGGCGCCGCCGCTGCGGCCGGCCGGCGCGCTCGACATGATCGCCTTCATGTTCGGGGCCTGAAAGAAGCCGAAGCCGGCGCCGCAGATCACCATCCGCCAAACGATATTGGCGACGCTCGGATCGGGCGGCAGGGTGGCCAGCAGCACCATGCCGATGCCGAGCAGGGCCATGCCGATACCGCCAAGAAGCCCGGCGGGATAGTGGTCCGACAACCGGCCGGCGATCGGCGCCATGATGCCGACGACCAGCGGCCAGGGCGTCAGGAAGAAGCCGGTCTCGACTGCCGAACGATGCAGAACTTCTTCGAAATAGAACGGCAGCGACACAAAGGCGAGGCCCTGGACGGAGAAGGAGCAAACCGCCGTGGCCGCCGATAGCGCGAACAATGGGCGGCGAAACAGGTCGATCGGCAGCATCGGTGCTGGGTGATCGGCCTGCCGGCGGAGCAGCAGCCAGCCGAACAACAGGCCGGCAACCAGTTCTGCGACGACGATGGATGGCGCCGTGTGATGGGCGGCGCTGTCGATGCCGAGGATCAGCAGGCCAAGGCAGAGCGAGGTCAGCAGGGCACCGAGAAAATCGAAACGATGGGTGGCGCGCGTGGTCTTTGGCAGTGTCTTGAGGCTGATGACAATGGCGGCGAGGCCGAAGGGCAGGTTGATCGCGAACAGCCAGGGCCAGGTTGCAACCGACAGGATGCCCGAGGCGATGGTGGGGCCGAGGGTGAAGGCCGTCGCGACGACGAGGGCGTTATGACCGAGCCCGCGGCCGAAATGGCTTGGGGGATAAACCACACGGACCAGCGCGGCATTGACGCTCATGGCGCCGGCGGCGCCGAGGCCCTGCAGCACCCGCGCGAACAGTAAAGTGTCCAGCGACCACGCGAATGCGCAGGCGACCGACGCGATCGTGAACAGGATCAGTCCGCCGAGATAGATGCGCTGATGGCCGACGATCTCGCCCAGCGCGCCGAACGGCAGCAGCGTGGCGACCATGGCGATCTGGTAGACATTGACGACCCAGATCACGTCCGCTGGCGTGGCATGCAGGTCGCTGGCGATGGAGGGCAACGCGATATTGGCAATGGCGGTATCGAGCGAGGCCATGGCAAGGGCGGTAAAGATGGCAAGCCGCGCCCAACGCTGTTGGCTCGGCGTCAGCCCTTCCGTCGGCTGGGGAGCCTGTGCCACGATACCGTCTGTCATAGCTGGGGATTCCTGGGTGCGGCCGAACTGGCTGCCGATCCGCGCTATCTAGGATAGTTCGCTTTGCCCCTACAGGCGTGCAACTGCATGAGGCATATGCACATCTTTATTCCCAGCGGAAAATCCGCTTTCGGCTGATCACATCGCTGTCAGGCGATTACATCGCCGTCAGACCGGCTTGGTCTTGAACCAGGTGCCGGACGCCACCGCCGTGACGATGATGGTGCCGTAGACCACCAAGGCGAATGTCAGGCAGGCAAACAGCCAGGTCAGCGATCCCGTCAGCCGCAGCGCCAGCCAGCCGCCGCCGATCGAGATCAGGAGGCGCAGCACGCCGGCCAGCAGCGGATAGAGCATCTTGCCGGCGCCCTGCGAGGCAAAATACAGCGACAGGCCGAGGCCAAAGAAGCCATAGGCCGGGCCGACAATGCGCAGATAGGCGCTGCCGGTCTCGATCATCTGCGGATCCGACCCGAACAGGCCGAGCCACGCGGCCGGCCAGATCGCGGCCGCCAGGCCGACGGTTTCGGTGATCACGAACACCATGCCGCCGCCGATCAGCGCCGCCCGCAGCGCGCGCTGCTCCTGTCCCGCACCGATATTGGTGCCCACCAGCGCCACCAGCGGTCCGCCAAACCCAAACGCCAATGGCACCATCAGATATTCCAGCCGGACGCCGGTGCCGAAGCCCGCCACGGCGTCGCCGCCGGCGAAGCCGCCGACCAGCGCGGTGGTCAGCAGCACCGTGAAACTCGTCTGCAGCGAAATCACCGCAGCGATGGCGCCGACGCGCAAGATGTCGGCTGAGAGATCCCAGCGCAGCCGCGCCAGTTTGAAATGGACGATGCAGCGGCCGGAGAGAATGTAGCCGGCGAGTACCGCGCCGACGGTGAAGGTGGACAGCACCACAGCCCAGCCGCCGCCGGCAATGCCGAGCGCCGGAATCGGTCCCCAGCCGAAGATCAGCAGCGGCGACAGCGGGATCAGCAGCACCACGCCGATACAGATCGACAGCGACGGCACCAGCATGTTGCCGGTGCCGCGGATGATGCTGGCAAAGCCGTTCATCAGCCAAACTAAAACGCTGCCGCCGAACACCACGTTGGAATACTGCATGGCCGCGTCCAGCGCGCCGCCGCTGACACCCATCGCGGTGTAAATCGCACGGCCCCAGATCAGGAAGATCGCCGAGCCGATGAGGCCGAGCAGGATATTGATAAGGGTCGCGTGCATTACCAGCGCCTCGGCATCGTCGGTGCGCCTTGCGCCGAGCGCACGCGCAATCGCCGAGGAAATGCCGCCGCCCATGGCGCCAGCCGACAGCATCTGCATCATCATGAAGCCGGGAAACACCACGGCCATGCCGGTCAGCGCGTCGCTGCCGAGATGCGACACCCACCAGGTCTCGATCAGGCCGGTGGAGGCCTGCGCCAGCATCACCAGCAGATTGGGCCAGGCGAGCTTGACCAGCGTGGAGGCGATTGGCGCCTGCAGCAGCATCCGCGTCCGCGGGTTCATCTCGTGGACGGGCGCAGCCGTGGCGGCGACGATGGCCTGCGGCGTTTCCAGTTTCATGGTGATCCGTCCTTCTGCGGGCGCGGTTTGCTGAGCCGCCGTTGCACGCGTGCGCTGGCGGCAGGGCCGGGCGCATTGGCGTGGGTGGCTTCGGTGATTGGTTTGCCGGTACGGCGGTCGACCAGGATGGGATCGGCGGTCTCGCCGGTCTCCTTGTCGATCAGAACAACGCTTTCACCCTCAGGCGCGAAGTGCCGGTTGCCCCAGCTTTGCAGCGACCACAGCACGGAGCGGAAATCCCGGCCGCGCGGGGTCACGATATATTCGTAGCGCGGTGGCTTTTCGCAATATAGCCGCTTCTCCAGCAGCCCGGCCTCGACCAGGACTGCCAGCCGACGGGTCAGCATGTTCGGCGCGATGTTGAGGTTCTTCTGGAACTGGTCGAACCGCGTCATGCCGTAAATGGCGTCGCGCATGATCAGAATGCTCCACCACTCGCCGACGCGCTCAAGGCTGCGGGCAACCGGGCATTCCAGTTTTTCGAAACTCTTGCGCTCCATGGTGGGAAGATAGGGGAGTAACTATCATCATGCAAGTCACTTGGTGGTGACCCTCCACTGTCATTCCGGGGCGCAGGTCAGCGGCGAAGCCGCTGGCAGGCGAACCCGGAATCCCGAAGTGTTCAGCCATGTCGAGATTCCTGTATCTGGCGATCTGTCACGCGCATAGTGACGGCAGGCGGAGATAGCCCGTTAGATTCCAGGCCCAATCGGCCGTAACCCGGCATGGGCATCTCGCCTGTTTTGTCTGATCGAACAGTCGCAAGGGCACTCCGGTTGCCCGCATACAGGTCTGATCCCATGACAGCTCAAGCGCTTGCAGTCGCAGCCGGCATCGATGTCGGCCAGCGTTTTCTCGATATCGGCCTTGCCCCCTCGGGCA